>CAZUQN010000011.1:0-34085 GCA_964622425.1 uncultured Ruminococcus sp. | reverse complement strand
GGCAAGGGCGCGAATGCGGCAATTGCCCTCAACAAGCTCGGCGCGGACTGCTACTTCTCGGCTAAGGTCGGCGCCGACCTCCACGGTCAGAAGCTCTATCAGTATTACAAGGAGATAGGCATCAACACCTCCTACCTTAAGGTAGACCGTGAGAATCCCACGGGCCTTGCCGTGGTTATGAAGGAGAGCGACGGTAACAACCGTATCGTCGTTTATCCCGGCGCTAACGGTAACCTCACCCCTGAGAATATTACCGAGGCGTTTGAGTGTGAGCCCGACGCTCTTTACATAGGCTTTGAGATTCCCTTCTCGGTGGCGCTCTCCGCTGCGAGAATAGCAGCCTCCAAGGGTATTCCTATCTTCGTTGACGCGGCTCCCGCAAGCAAGGATCACGCGCTCGAGAGCCTTCCTCCCGTTGAGGTATTCTCTCCCAACGAGACCGAGACCGAGACCTACACCGGCATTCTTCCGCAGGGCACCGATTCCGCTCTGCGCGCCGCTCTCGCACTTTACAAGAGAGTGAAGGCAAAGTACATAGTTCTCAAGCAGGGTGACAGAGGCGCATTCGTTTACGATGGCAAGCACTTCTTCGTTATCCCCGCCATCAGAATAGGCAAAGCAATCGACACCACCGCCGCAGGCGATGCGTTTACCGCCGCTCTCACCGTTGAGTATCTTAACAACGGCGGCAATATTCGCAACGCGGTTAAGTTTGGCATTGCCTCAGGCGCAATCACCGTTACCCGCAAGGGCGCGTCGACGTCGATACCGACGGCAGAGGAAGTGCAGGCCCTAATCCTCAAAGAAGACCTTATCTGATTGGTGAATTTTGGTGTAAAGTGCCGTTTTCGACCAAGGCTCGCAATAGGTTTCTATTGCTTCGGGTCGAAGAACGACGCTTTCCCCTCAAAATTCCCTCAATCAGCGACTTGTTAATTTTGGCGATAAGTGCCGTTTTTTGGAAAGGCTCGCTGTATGTCTATACAGCTTCGTCCAAAAGAACGACCCTTCTCACTCAAAATTAGGGTGGTTAAGCTAAATTTGATTGAGGGGAAGTTGAGAAGGACATTTTTGATCGTGCTTCTCTCTGAGATTTTCAACAATCATTTTGGATTTTGTCAGTAGTTAAATGACATAACCTTTACTTGACAATTTTGCCCACCTTTGTATACAAAACTTAACTTATTACCCCGGAGGTATAGTTATGGATTACAACTTCAACGAATACAGATTCCCGTCGTCTGACGGTAAGAACACTATATACGCGGAGATATATACTCCGAAGAATATGCTGCCGCGCGGCATAGTTCAGCTCGCGCACGGTATGATCGATTATACCGGCAGGTATACCGCTCTTGCGGCGTTTCTTACGTCGCACGGCTTTATCTTTGCGGGACATCATCATCTCGGACACGGCAAGAGCGTGTCTACCCCTGAGGACTTTGGCTTCTTTGCGGAAAAGGACGGATACAAGTACGTTATCGAGGACGTGCATCTTATGAACGCACATCTTCACAAGGCGTATCCCGGACTTCCCGTGATTCTTCTCGGACACAGTATGGGCTCGTTTATCTCCCGACTTTATGCCGAGGAGCATCCCTCGTCCATTTCGGGCATTATAATACACGGCACCGGAGGTCCTAATCCTCTTGTCGGTGTGGGTAGGCTTCTTGCTAAGATTATCAAGTCATTCTACGGCCCGCGTCACAGGAGCGAGCTTATTAACAAGATGGCATTCGGCTCCTACAACTCGAAGTATCCGAAGGAGGAGGGGCACAACGCGTGGCTCACCCGAGACCTTTCGAAGGTTGCGGACAGAGACACCAATGAGTTCACATCATTCAAGTTTACGACCTCGGGCTATATCGACCTCTTTACCTTCCTTGCGGGATGCAACTCCAAGGCTTGGTTTAAGAATTACCCAAAGAGTCTGCCCACTATCATTATGAGCGGTGATATGGACCCCGTGGGAAATTACGGCAAGGGTCCGCGCTACGTTTACAAGCAGCTTATGATCAGCGGAGCGGAGAACGTTACCCTCAAGACCTACGAGGGCGCGCGTCACGAGCTCTTCAATGAGACAAACGCCGACGAGGTATTCGAGGATATTCTCGCTTGGCTTTCGGGTGTAGTCGGATGAGCTTTGCTCTGGCTATAACCGGCCCGACCGCTTCGGGCAAGACCTCGCTTTCACTCTCGCTTTCCGAGAGGCTCGGCTGTGAGATAATCTCCATCGACTCGATGCAGATATACCGCGATATGAACATCGGCACAGCAAAGGCGACGGCTGAAGAGAGGGCGAGAGTCCCTCACCATATGATAGATTTTCTATCTCCCAAAGAGAGCTTCAGCGCTGAGGATTACCGAGAAGGTGCAATGCGCGCCGTAAAGGATATTGAGTCGCGCGGCAGACTTCCGCTTTTCGTCGGTGGCACAGGTCTTTATATGGACACGGTGATGAGGGGTGCTGAGCTTATGTCACCTCCGTCGAGCGAGGAGCTCAAGGAGAGATTACTTGCGTCTGCGACGACGGACGAGGAGAGGGAAACGCTCTGGCAGAGGCTTCTCGAGGTAGACCCCGAGTCCGCAAATAAAACGCATAAAAACAACGTCAGGCGCGTAGTCCGCGCGCTTGAGATATACGAGCTCACGGGTAAGACAAAGACCTACTTTGACGAGCTCTCAAGACAAAGCTCTCCCGACGTTAACGTTGGGATGATAACTCTCGATTTTCATAACAGAGACAACCTCTACGAGAGGGTTGACCTTCGCGTTGACCAGATGATGGAGGAGGGGCTTCTTGACGAGGTTAAGGCTCTTTACTTCGGCGGTATCTTAAAGAAGAATACGACCGCCGCGCAGGCCATCGGATACAAGGAGATAATCTCTTATCTCGACGGTGAGTGCACGCTCGATGAAGCGGTGGAATTTCTCAAGATGTCGACCAGACGCTATGCCAAAAGACAGCTCACTTGGTTTAGACACAACGAGGGAGCAAAGAGGCTTTATATCGACCGAGAGGATGGAGAAATGAAGGGCAAGGACGAGCTCCTTGCCGAGCTTTACGCACTTGCAGATGAGCTTCTTAGGCAAGAGAAAATAATACGGAACGGCTCTGAAGCGTGAGTTTTCAGCGCCCCGGCACTTACCTCTCTTGCTAAGTCTTAAGGACAGATAATTTAACACGGATACGGTGAAAAAGATATGAAAGCATCCGAATTAAAGAACAGAATAAATGAAGGAGCTCTCCAAAGATACGCGGAGCTCTATGCGTGTCCCGAGGGGCAGAGGGCGAGATTTATCTCGGCTATCGACACCTTTATATCACTCTACGGAGACAAGGAGGCAGAGCTTCTTTCCGTCCCCGGCAGAAGTGAGATTTCGGGCAACCATACCGACCACAACCGCGGCTGCGTGCTTGCGGGCGCGATAGACCGTGACGTCATCGCCGTGGCGGCAAAAAACACCGACGGAGTTATCAGATTTTACTCCGAGGGATACGAGAGGGAACAGATAGTCATTGCCGACTGCTCCGACCCTGCGAATTTTGAAAACTACACCTCCGGCGCACTTATCGCGGGTACGGTTGGCGGCTTTACCTTGAGGGGCTATGAGGTCGGCGGCTTTGATATTGCCATCACCTCCGAGGTCTTGAAGGGAAGCGGTATATCCTCCTCCGCGGCGTTTGAGGTTATGATAGGCAACGCGCTGAGCCACCTCTACAACGGCGGCAGAGTGCCGAATACCGAGATAGCAAAGCTTGCGCAGTATGCCGAGAATGTCTATTTCGGCAAGCCCTGCGGACTTATGGACCAGATGGCGTGCGCGGTAGGCGGCTTCGTCTATATCGACTTTGCGGACGTGAAGAATCCCGAGGTCGTGCCGATCGACTTCTCGCTTGACAAAGCGGGCTACGCTCTCTGCATAGTCAATACGGGCGGCAACCACGCGGATCTTAACGAGGACTACGCGTCCGTTCCGCGCGAGATGAGGGCGGTAGCCTCCGAGCTTGGCAGAGACGTTCTTCGCGGCATCGATGAAGATGAGCTTATCGCAAAAATTCCCGAGCTGCGTGAGAAGCTCGGCGACAGAGCGGTGCTTCGTGCTCTGCACTTTATCAGAGAAAATAAGAGGGTAGGCGAGGCTAAGGCGGCGCTTCTTGAGGGAAGACTCGACGGCTTCTTTAAGGCTGTTAATGAGTCGGGCGCATCCTCCTTCAAGTACCTTCAGAACGTATATACCACGGTCAACGTTTCCGAGCAGGGACTTTCGCTTGCGCTTGCGCTTGCGGACGGCTTCCTTTGTGGCGAGGGAGCGTCGAGAGTTCACGGCGGCGGATTTGCAGGTACGGTCCAAATCTTCGTTAAGAAGGAGCGCCTCGAGGAGCTCACGAGCCTTATGGACTTGGTATTCGGTGAAGGCTCGGCAATGGCCTTGAACGTACGACCCGTGGGAGCTTGCAGGCTCGATTTAACTTGATTAAAATTTAAGGAGTAGATAAAAATGGCAGCAAAAAAGACAGAAAAAGCAGTTGAAAAAAATCCCGCGAGCGACAAGCGTGCCGCTCTTGAAACGGTTATATCCAGAATAGAAAGAGAGTGCGGTAAGGGCTCTATTATGCGCCTTGGCGAGAATGCGAACATGAACGTTTCCGCAGTTTCCACAGGCTCTCTCTCGCTTGACTTTGCGCTCGGAGTAGGAGGTATTCCCAGAGGAAGAATCACCGAGATCTACGGTCCTGAGTCCTCGGGTAAGACCACCATTGCTCTGCACGTTATCGCAGAGGTTCAGCGTCAGGGCGGCGAGGCTGCGTTCATCGACGCGGAGCACGCGCTTGATCCTGCATACGCAAAGAAGCTTGGCGTTAACATCAATAATCTTCTTGTTTCTCAGCCCGATTACGGTGAGCAGGCGCTCTCCATCGCTGAGACTCTCGCAAATTCCGGTGCTATCGATATTATCGTAGTCGACTCTGTTGCGGCGCTTGTCCCCAGAGCCGAGATCGAGGGTGATATGGGTGACTCCCACGTAGGTCTTCAGGCAAGACTTATGTCTCAGGCTATGAGAAAGCTCTCCGGCGCTATCGCTAAGTCCAACTGTATCGTTATCTTCACCAACCAGCTTCGTGAGAAGGTTGGCGTTATGTATGGCAACCCCGAGGTTACCACCGGCGGTAAGGCTCTTAAGTTCTACGCTTCCGTACGTATCGACGTGAGAAAGACCGAGGCTCTCAAGAACGGCACCGAGGTTTACGGCGCGCATACCAAGTGTAAGGTTGTTAAGAACAAGGTTGCTCCCCCCTTCAAGGTTGCGGAGTTTGATATTCTTTACGGCTCGGGCATTTCCAAGTCGAGCGAGATCATAGATATGGCTATTCAGCTTGACATCATCTCCAAGAGCGGCGCGTGGTTCTACTATGGCGAGGACAGACTCGGTCAGGGTAAGGACAATGTCAGAAAGTTCATTGAGAGTGATAAGGCATTTATGGCAGAGCTCGAGAGCCAGATTCGTGAGAAGGTAGCTTATATGGGCGCTGACGAGCTTACCGAGGAGGAGTTTGACCTCGACGATCTTGATGGCGATATCGAGATCTAAGCTGTAAAACGACAGGAAAAGAAAATTCAAGTTTACAAAAACGGAGGTATAAGCGGTGGCTAAGGTTCTTTTTGTTAAAGCTAATGAAAAGAAGACGAGATATAAGCTGGGCGTGGAAGACGAGCTTGAAGCATCGAGTTACAATATATCCTCCGCCACCTATGCCTCGATAGGCGCCCCAAAAAGGGGCGCTCCTCTTTCCGAGTGCGACCTTGTCGATATCCGACACGATGACGAGCTTTACAGAGCAACGAAGAAGGCGTATAGCTTAATCGGCGCATCGGACAAAAGTAGGTATGCCCTCAAGGTAAAACTGCTTCAAGCAGGCTTCTCGGCTGAGGCCGCGGGCGAGGCGATTAAAAGATGCCTCGAACTTGGCTATCTCGACGAATCGCGTCAGCTTCTTCGTGCGGTAGAGCGCGAGGCAAACTACAACCTAAAGGGAAAATACCACGTCAAGCGCAAGCTTGCGGGCAAGGGATATTCTCTCTCGGATATAGACTCCGCGATACGCACACTTGTCGAGTGCGGAGACGTTGACTTCGAGGCTAATTTTGAAAAGCTCGCCGAGAAAAAGGGGGCTGAAACGGACGAAGAGAGACTCGCCCTCAAATACAGATTCGGTTACAAGATCTGAAAAAAAGAGTAACCGGAATAAGCTATAAGGTGTAAAATGATCAGGAAATTCATAAGCTATTACAAGCCGCATATGGGTATGTTTACACTCGATATGCTATGCGCGGTAGCGGTCGCTCTTTGCAATCTCTACTATCCGACGCTGGCTCGTAAGATAATCAACGAGTACTCTTTGAGAAGCGACTTTACGCCAATAATAATCGGCGCGCTCCTGCTCCTTGGCGTCTATCTTGTCAAGGCGCTTGGAACGTACATTATGGGATACTACGGCCACGTTGTGGGAATTCGTATGCAGAAGGATATGAGGCGCGACCTCTTTGATAAGTATCAGAGGCTCCCATTCTCATACTTTGACGACCACAAGACAGGCGACCTTCTCTCAAGGCTTACGGGAGACCTTCAGAATGTGTCCGAGCTCGCTCACCACGGTCCTGAAAATCTCTTCCTCGCGGTGCTTATGTTTGTCGGCGCATTCGTGATACTCATCAACATCAACGCGACCTTGACGCTCATAATGTTCGCGATAATCCCGTTCATCATTCTTTTCACGGTTCTCACCCGCCGCTCGATGTTTGAGGCGATGAAGAACTCGAGAAAGGAGATGTCCAACGTAAACTCGACTCTCGAGAATTCCATTACCGGTATTCGCGAAACCAAGGCGTACGTTGCTCATCACCACGAGAAGTGCAAGTTTGACGTTACCAACACACTGTTTGCCAAGTACCGCTCGCAATCTGTCAGATGGATAGGCATCTATTCCTCGGTTATGGAGCTCCTTACCGACGTTCTTTATCTCGTCGTGATCTTCATCGGCGGCGTCTTTATGATAAAGGGCAAGCTCAACGCCGCAGACTTCACAGCCTTCCTATTATATATTAATATGTTCATCAACCCCATTCACCGCTTCGTAACGCTCTTTGAGCAGCTGCAGGAGGGTATGTCAGGCTTCTCGCGCTTCTACGAGATCATGACGACTCCCGACGAGGTGGACGAGGGAACGGTAGTTATCGATGATATCCGCGGTGACGTTGCGTTTGAAAACGTGACCTTCTCCTACTCTCCCGACGAGGGCGGAGATAAGGCGGTAATATCCAATCTTTCTCTTAGTTTGAAGGCGGGCGACACTGTCGCTCTGGTAGGCCCCTCGGGCGGAGGAAAGAGCACCATCTGTAACCTTATTCCGAGATTCTACAACGTCCAATCGGGTAGGATAACCGTCGACGGTGTCAGCGTTATGGACATTACCCTTGACAGCCTCAGACGCAATATCGGTATGGTTTCCCAGAGTGTATTCCTCTTTGACGGCACCGTACGCGACAATATCGCCTACGGCAGACCCGACGCTACCGACGAGGAGATCGTCGAGGCGGCAAAGAAGGCTAATATTCACGACTTCATTCTCACTCTCGACGAGGGCTATGATACCGAGGTCGGAGAAAGAGGCGTTAAGCTCTCAGGCGGACAGAGGCAGAGGATCTCTATTGCCAGAGTATTCTTAAAGAATCCGAAGCTCCTTATCCTTGACGAGGCGACCAGCGCCCTTGACAACGTCACTGAGATGCAGATTCAATCGGCTCTCGAGGAGCTCTCCGAGGGACGTACCGTTATCGTTGTCGCGCACAGACTCTCCACGGTCAAGAACGCTGATGAGATAGTCGTTATCGACTCGACCGGTATCGTTGAGCGCGGCTCTCACGAGGAGTTGCTCCTACTTGACGGTGAATATAAGAAGCTTTACTCTTATCAGTTCAAATCCCTTGAATAACGAATATTTGTAAATATTTATTAGCAAAAATACCTTTTTATATGAACGAAAATAATAACTATCGAATGGGCCTAAGAGACGGATTACCGATAGGAATTGGCTACTTCGCGATTTCCTTCGCTTTTGGTCTTTTCTCGGTCTCTCTCGGCCTGTCCTGTGTAGAGAGCCTTTTGATCTCTATGTTCAATCTCACCTCGGCAGGACAGATTGCCGCGGTGCCTATAATCGCGGTGGGCGGCAGTCTTTTCGAGCTCGCTCTCACGCAGATTGTTATCAATGCAAGATACGCTCTTATGTCGGTCTCTCTTTCGCAGAGGCTCTCGCCGAGCGTTACCCTTGCGGACAGATTCCTCATTGCGTTTGTCAACACTGACGAGATATTCGCCGTAGCCTGCGGCAAAAACAGCTTGCTTGGCAGGAAATATCTATTTTCACTTGCTCTTTGTCCTTATTTCGGTTGGTTACTCGGAACCCTTCTTGGAGCCCTTCTCGGAAGCGTTTTACCCGAGTTTCTTACCACCGCGTTTTCGGTCGCTCTTTACGCAATGTTTATTGCTATACTTATGCCTGTGGCTAAGTCCTCGCGCCCGAGCGCGCTTTGTATCCTCTCGGCGATCGCTCTTTCCTGCGCGTTTGAGTTTGTTCCCCCTCTTTCGGGTATTCCGTCGGGAATAGTGATCGTAATCATCGCCGTCTCCGTGAGCGTTGTATTCGCGCTCGTGGCTCCGGTGCCGGATAATGATCCTTGGGCAGAGGAGGTGAAGGAATGAATCCCATTTACTTCTTCACAGCACTCCTTGTTATGGCGGGTGTCACCTACCTCATCAGACTCTTGCCTCTGATCTTTATCAGGCGGATAATTACTAACAGATTTATCCGCTCCTTCCTTTACTACGTGCCGTACGCGGTGCTCAGCGCGATAGCCTTTCCCGCGATATTTCTTTCCACGGGTAGCCTCATCTCGGGCATTTTAGCGACCGTAGTGTGCTTGCTTCTTGCATACAGAGGCAAGGGACTTATCACGTGTATGCTCGGCAGTATTGCCACAGTCCTCATCACTGAGGGATTACTTCTTCTTATATAACGCAAGACCTCTATTGACTTTTTATATTGTTTGTGATAGAATACCATATTGGTAGCCGTAAGGAAATCTTTCTTTCATAACTATAAGTTTGATTCACTTATGGCCGTAGAAAAGAATAATACATAAAGGAAAGCTAAATGTTTTATATAACACTTGACCTTGAATGGAATCAAGCCTACGCACAGAAGGCGCTTGCCGTTCAGAGACAGCTGTCCTCCCGCCTTCGCGGTGAGGTTATACAGATTGGCGCGGTCAAGCTGGATAAGAGCCTGCGTATCTGCGGCTCCTATCAGATCATAGTTAAGCCGAAATATTTCAAGAAGCTGCACAAGCACGTTTCCGAGCTCACGGGTATCACTCAGGAGCAGATGGACGTCGGCACACCACTGACGGTGGCGGCAGAGAGCTTCAAGAAATGGTGCGGAGAGGACTTTGCCTTCCTCACCTGGGGCCCCGACGATATCCCTATGCTGAAGGAGAACTTCAACGTAAACGATATCGACTATGGTTGGCTTGATCATACCTACGATCTGCAGAAGATCTTTGCAAGACAGACGTCAGATGAGTCCAAGCAGCGCTCACTTGAGTTTGCTATGGAGCACTTTGAGATTCCAATGAACCTTCCCGCGCACGATGCGCTCAACGACGCTTACTTTACCGCCCTCGTGGCTCAGAAGCTCAACGTCGAGGAGGGAATCAGAACCTACAACGATTTTAAAGGCGAATTCCTTGAGTCGACCGTCATTGGTGATGCCGATGCGGGAGATGACGGATACGTAACCATCGGAGAGATGCTCGATGACGAGATAGTGAAGTCGCCTAAGTGTCCGATCTGCAAATGTGTGATGCAGACAGAGGACAGAGTCCTTCATTCCAAGGGACAGAAATATACCTTCCACTTTAACTGCAAGAAGGACGGAGATATGCTCCTTGTCCTCAGACTTAGAAGGAACTTTAACGAGACCTGGAGAGCGAAGCGTACTATCGCATTTGCAACCGAGGCGTCACTCGAGGAGTTCAGACGCGGAATTGAACGCACGGCGGTGAAGAGGAAGATGCGCCAGCGCAAGCCTCGCGGCCCGCGTCTTGTGCGATAAATTTTTGCATAACCGAAAAAGACCGAAGTACTGCGGAAAGTACTTCGGTCTTTTTCTATCGCCGAATGCGACCACTTCGACGTATGTGTATACGTCATCGAGTCGTATTCGATGATTTCTGTTCGAAATTTATGCTCAAGTAATTAAAAGTATATAGTGTGAGCGCGTATTCGACGATTTCTGCTAAAAATTTATTAGCACAAGGATTTTAGGTGTTTTTTGTTAGTTTTCGGGTTGCATTCAAAATTTCTGCGCTTAATTTATCTGCATTAAATACTTCAATGATTGTTTATGTAAAAAGCCGAGGCGTAATGACGCCTCGGCTTGAGTTTACTTTGTTTTCCTCCGGAAAATATGACAAAACAAAGATTTTGCACGTGATGTGCACATATTTTCGGACTAAACGGTTAGTCTATGTTTACGAGCTTTCTGAGCTCTGCCTTTCTGAACATAAGCACGGCGCAGACGATGCAAACAGCAAAGTCTACACTAAGGAAACTGCCGTTATAAAGCAGGGAATATAGGTATTTGCCCATTCCGTCGGGCGCCCACTGTCCCCAGATTGCAACTCCTGTGATAAAGTGGCAGATAAATCTTAGTAGAACAGCAAGAATAATGCCATAATAAACATTCAACTCCGATTTTTGAGATATCTTGAATTTACAGAATATTCCCGCAAGACCGAGGACGGTGAAGGGAACAACGTAGTCAAAGAGAATGCAGATAACGAGAGTTGCAGGGGTCTCGCAATAGGGAAAGACATTTGCGCTCGCTACCGCTTGCATAAGCTGGGTAAGCGAGTAGACAAAGCAGGTCGCAAGACCGGTGCCGACACCGTACTTGATGCTGATAAGCATCACAGGGAGCATGCTTGCGACGGTTACAGAGCCGCCCATCGGCATTTCGAAGAGCTTAGCGCAGCTAAGCGCGAATGAGAGCGCGAGCATTATCGCGCACTCGGTGAGTGTGGTCAGGTTTGTACTGAGCCTTTTTTGCGTACTCATAGAGTACCTCCTTAAAAATAAATTACCGCACAGAACAAACGTCCGTGCGGTAAGATAGATATAAGGATATCTATGGTTTATCTCCCTACGCCGGCATTATCCGTATCAGGTTAAAGGGTTCAGCATTTGCTATCTCAGCCTTTCGGCACCCCTGACATATTCTGTTTGGTTGAGTTAATTATAGCACTGTATTGTGAGGTTGTCAAGCGCAAAAGACAAATTCGCGCTTCGCATTTTCATTAGGCTCCCTCCTGAGGGGGCTCCGCGAAGCGGTGGAGGAGTTATTCCACACTTCGCATTTCGCATTTAATTTACTCCGCGATAACAAGCAGAGCGCCGTCCTCGACGGATATGCGAGCGGGCACGTTTGTGAACTCATTAGACACACCGAGCGGGAACTCGGGAGTGAGCCTTGCGCCCTCTACCTCATACTTAGTGCCGAGGATAGTGACGCCCTTTGCGACACCGCCGAAGGCAAAGACGGAGAGCTTGCCGCCGGGGTTACCCGAGAGAGTTATAGCCTCGTCCTTAAGGCAGATTATAATTCCGTTTCCGTCGATAAGCGTGATGTTATGACCGCGCTCTCTTGCATAGAGGAGCAGGGAAATATTCGCGTAGGTGTGATCGAGTCTGCCACCCGTCGCGCCGAGCATAACGAACTCTGTGTAGCCGAGCTTTACACCCGCCTCGTAGGAGAGGAACATGTCCGTCTCGTCCTTCTCCTTCGGATATTTTATTGTGCGCAGTCCCTCGGGTATCTCGCTCTTTACCGAGTCGAAGTCACCGATGAGAATGTCGGGGGTATAGCCGCGGCGGACGAGATTGTCGTAGCCTCCGTCAGCGGCGATTATTATATCTTCGTTCTCGGCGGAGATCTGTCCGTAAAAATCTCCCGCGCCGACCAAATAGCAAATACTCATTTTATACCGCCTTTTTGTAAATAACTATTGTCAAATAATTGGTTTAAAGCTAAAAATAGACTTATTTTAGTAGTATAATTACTTTTTAATTCTGCGCCAGATCGAGCATCTCGTCGAGCGCTCTCATTACGCCGAGCTTGCCATAATCGTAGGAGAGACCGCCCTGCATATACGCGGTGTATGGCTCGCATACGGGGCCGTCGCAGGATAGCTCGTTTGTAGCTCCCGTGACAAATGTGCCTGCCGCCATGATTTCCTCGTGGGGGTAGCCGGGCATCTCGCCGGGCTCGGGCACACAATAGGACTCAACGGGTGAGCCGAGCTGGATACCTTTGCAGAATTTGATAAGCTTTTCCGCAGAGTGGAAGTCTATTGTCTGCACGATGTCCGTGCGCTTTTCATCGTATCTCGGGGAGACGTCGGAGTAACCCGCAAGCTCGAGAAGCCTTGCCGCAAACGCCATCGACTTAAGTGTTGCTGCAACCGTGGTCGGAGCCATAAAGAAGCCTTTGAAGAAGGAAGCGAGCTGATTGAAGTTAGCGCCGAGCGACTTACCCACGCAGGGTGCGGTGAGTCTCTCCGCTATATCCTCGATAACGTCTGCTTTACCGACACAGTAGCCGCCGCTGACCGCAAAGCCTGCGCCGAGATTCTTCATCATCGAGCCGACGAATACGTCCGCTCCTACGTCGGTAGGCTCTCTGTCCTCGGTGAATTCACCGTAGCAGTTATCAACCATTATGATCGTCTCGGGCGATGCCTCTTTACACACCTTGATAGCCTCGGCAATTTTGTCTATCACGAGAGATTTTCTCTGCGAGTAGCCGCGGCTGCGCTGTATTGCGGCAACCTTTACATCACCTTTTTCGAGTCTTTTCCTTATTGCCTCGAGGTTGAAGTCGTCGCCGATAAGGTCGATTTCCTCGTACTTTACGCCGAATTTCATGAGTGAATTGCGGCTCTCTCCCGCAGTGCCGATAACGCTCTTGAGGGTGTCGTAGGGCTCACCCGTAATGTATAAAAGCGTCTCACCCGGCTTCAGGAGTGCGCCGAGAGTAACGTACAGAGCGTGCGTGCCCGACATGAGCTGAGGTCTGACGAGAGCGTCCTCCGCGCCAAAGACCTTGGCGTATACCTCCTCGAGCTTGTCTCTGCCTGAGTCGGTGTATCCGTAGCCGGTTATCTCGAGAAAGTCCGCGGTAGAAACACGGCACTCCTGAAATGCAGAGAGCACCTTTGCCGAGCAGATGAGCGCATTCTCATCTATTTTTCTGAACACCTCTTGGCAGTCTGCCTCCGCTTGACGCGCCAGATTTGCGGTGTAGTCGCTGATCTTGTATCCGTAGTACATAGTATGTCCTTTACAATGTTTCGAGTAGTTTTATTAGCTCGCCGTAGGTGGCGATTTCATAGTTCGGGGTGATACCCGTGTTGTTTTTTTGGTGCTTTGGGTTGAAATAAACCGTCTTTATTCCCGCATTTATTCCGCCCTTGATATCCGAGGTGAGAAGGTCTCCGACCATCACGGTCTCATCGTGCTTAAAGTCGGGAATTCTTTCGAAGGCGTAGTCAAAGAAGCGCTTGTCCGGCTTGTTGTAGCCGATTCTCTCCGAGACGAAGATATCGTCGAAAAACTTCTCGATTCCCGAGTCGCGGAGCCTCCTCGTCTGCACGTTTACAATGCCGTTGGTCGCAAGGTAGAGTCTATACTTGCCGTATATCTCGTCGAGCATCTGTTCCGCGCCCTCAATGTAATACGCGCCGAGGCTGAGTCTGTACTCGTAGAGCTTCTGCGTCGCGTGAGCGTCACCGCTGACACCGAGCGCCTCAAAGAGCATATCAAAGCGGTTGTGCAGGACCTCCTCGCGCGTCCACTCTGCAGTCTCTAGCTTCGCCCAGCAGCTTCTGTTTATTCTACTGTAAAGAGAGACGACCTCGTCTGTCGGCTCAATTCCTATTTCGCGCAGTGTATGGCGTATAGCCTCCGCCTCTGATCTCTTAAAATCGAGCAGGGTATCGTCAAGGTCAAAGAGTACGTTTCTTATCACGTTTTCACTCCTTTTTGGCAAAGCGCAAACCTCACCTTATATCATACTGTTTGTTATTTTACCACAGATTACCTCAGTTTGCAAGTAGTATTGGCAAAATGGTGATTGACTTTTTCGCGCGTTTATATTAAAATAAAATAGAAGAACTATACATTTTGCGCGCAAATTATCGCACGCTACGTGCGTCCGCCCGCAAAATAAGCGCTATGGAGGACAAAATGAAAGATTTTTACGGTAAGAAAAAGGCTATAACCTTCAGCTACGACGATGGTGTCACTCAGGACATCCGACTTATCGAGCTTTTCAATAAATACGGTCTCAAGTGTACCTTTAACCTCAATTCCGCCCTTCTCGGCAAGCCGGGTGAGCTCATTCGCGAGGGCGTGAGAGTCAATCATACCAAGGTCGACCCCGACAAGGTCTGCTCAGTTTACGAAGGCCACGAGGTCGCAACGCATAGCCTCACCCACCCCTATCTCACACGCCTTACCGACGACGAGGTAGCAAGAGAGGTCGAGGAGGATAGGATCAAGCTCTCCGAGCTCGTCGGATACGAGGTCACCGGCCACGCTTACCCCATGGGCGACTGCGACGAGAGAGTCGCGCGCATACTTCGCGATCGCACGGGCGTCACCTACGCGCGCACGGTTGTGTCCACGCATAATTTTGATCTTCAGCCGAATAATCTCCACCTCTTTAACCCCACCGTCTACCATCACCGCGAGATGGACGAGATGTTCCGCCTCGGCGAGGAATTCCTCGCACTCAAAACCGACGAGCCCAAGCTCTTCTACATCTGGGGCCACGCCTATGAGTTCGATATCCATAACGATTGGTGTCGCTTCGAGGAGTTTCTTGAGATGATAAGCGGCAGGGAAGATATCTTCTATGGAACAAACAAGGAATGTTTAATTTGCTCCAACGGAGCAAATTAAAGCGATATAAATCCTAGCGGATTTGCGATATATTGCCTCATAGCAATGCGATATGCTTTTGCAGAGCAAAACCGCGATATGCCGCGGACTGCGCGGCGTGAGGATTTATTTGAGCGTACATTCATATCACGTTCGCAACACGAAAGAAATTTCGTGTTACGAACATATCGCTATTCTGCTGTGCGGAATAATATCGCTGTTTCGTATGGCGAAACAATATCGCTTTCACTTTTGAAATGCATATTTCACAAAGTGAATATATCGCTTTCGCCCGCAGGCAAAATCTTTTCTGAGAGGATTGGATTATGAACAAGACAATAAAAGAGCTTGCAGTTGAACTCACAATAGAGGTAACTGCTGTTTGCGATAACATAAAAGGACGCGGAGTTTTTGTTAATCAGCTTTTACGCGCGTGCTCTTCAATTGGAGCAAACAGCTACGAAGCAAAATATGCGCAAAGCATGGCAGATTTTATTCATAAGCTCGAGATCGCTCTGAAAGAGTGCTATGAGACTGATTATTGGCTGGAGATTTTACATAAGGTAGGCTCAATAAATGAAGAAACTTATAAAACACTTTCCAACAAATGCGGTGCAATTCGTAGAAAATTGATTGCATCAATAACAAGTGCAAAAGAAGGCAAAGAGTAAAAATTGTTCAATTTGCCCTGAAGGAGCAAATTGAAGCGATATAAATCCTAGTGGATTTGCGATATATTGCCTCATAGCAATGCGATATGCTTTTGCAGAGCAAAATCGCGATATGTTCGGCACAGCCGAGCGTGATATGGCGACTCTGTCGCCGTAAATACGAAGGAGAAAACAAAAATGAATCTTATATATCTAAACCCCGTTATAAGAACGGTATCACAATACGAAAAACTCAACCGCACCGACGAATGCATTGCCTACGACTGCCGCCTATTCTATATGGTCTCGGGCGACGTCACGGCGGTTGTCGGTGGAGTAAAGGTTGGCCATCTTTCCCCGGGTCACCTTTTGTACGTCCCCGCGGGCACGCCCTACAAACTCAAGGGACAGTATCTCCGTCTTGTGACGATAACCTTTGATCCCACAGCGGACAACCCCGAGCCCGAGGAGAGGATAAAGCCGGTTGCCGTCAGTGATTTCGACGAGTCAAAGCTACATAGCGTTTCCGAGCTCGCGCCACTTGACAGAATGATACACATCGAGGATATGGAGTCGGAGAGGGATGCCTTCACGGGGCTTGTCAGCCTCTTCACCTCGGCGGAGGGCTCATACCGCGCGCAGGGCTCGGCAATCCTTAAGCAGCTACTTCTCAAGGTAATCGAGACCGTGGACGAGAATGCTCTGCCCGCTAGAATGGTAGAGGCTCTCGATAACTACATACGCGACAATGCAGGCGACGATATTTCCAACACCGAGATCGGCGCAATTTTCGGCTACCACCCCTTCTATATCTCCAAGGTCCTGAAGGACCGCAAGGGAACAACGCTCCGTCAGTACATCATAGCCTACCGCCTGAAGCTTGCCAAAAAGCTCCTCGAGGAGAGCGGTAAGAGCGTTAACGAGATATCCGAGGAGTGCGGCTTCAACGATCCGTCATACTTTACCAAGACCTTTAAGTCGGCCTTCGGTATGACACCTAAGGATTATCGCAACCTTACCAAAGAAGATTTTATCTAAAAACGAAAAAACACCAAAAATAACAACTAAAATTTACATTCGGAGCGATAAATGGCTTTTAAGAAGAATCAGACCGTAACCGTCGAGATAAACGACCTTACCGACCTCGGCTTTGGAGTCGGCAGGGTAGACGGCGCTGTAATATTTGTCAGCGATACCGTGCCGGGCGACCTTATCGAGGCAAAGATCATAAAAGTGAATAACACTTATCTCGTTGGCAGAGCGGAGAAGTATATAAGGGAATCCTCCCGTCGAGTCACGGACAGATGTCCCGAGCGCGCGTGCAAGAGCTGCGCGTATAAAAACATTTCATATAGCGACGAGGCAACCCTCAAGGAAGAAGGAGTGAGAAGGCTTTTCTCCTCGTCTGCCCTTACGGGTATTTCGACAGCTCCGATAACCGTATCACCAAACGCCACAAGATACCGCAATAAGGCGCAGTATCCCATAACCCTCGCGGGCGGTGAATACAGAGTCGGCTTCTTTGCTCCCAAGTCGCATAGAGTCACCCCCGTCACCGATTGCCCACTTACCCCGAGTATCTTCTCGGAGATTTGCACCGAGCTTTGCGACTTCTTTAAGGAGCACTCCATCTCGGTTTATAACGAAGAGAGCGGGGAAGGACTCCTCCGCCATATCTACCTCCGTCGGGGCGAAGTATCGGGCGAGGTGCTTCTCACCGTCGTTATAAACGGCGAGAGCCTCAAAAATGAAAACGAATTAGTAAAGAGAATAACAGAGCGCTTCCCATCTGTTGTGGGAGTCCTCATTAACGTAAACCGTGAAAACACTAACGTAGTGCTTGGCGATAGCTACCGCACCATCTGGGGCAGAGACCATATCTTTGACATCCTCTCGGGCGTGCGCCTCAAGATCACAGCCCCCTCCTTCTATCAGGTCAACCACGCCTCGGCAGAGCTCCTCTACGCCAAGGCAAAGGAGCTTGCAAAGCCCCAAAAAAGAGACACGCTCCTGGACCTTTTCTGCGGAGCGGGCTCGATCGGCCTCTCTATGGCAGACTCTGTAGGTGAGCTCATCGGCATCGAAATCGTCGAAAGCGCAGTCGAGTGCGCAAAGGAAAATGCCGCCGCTTGCGGTATAGAAAACGCGCGCTTCTTCACGGGTGACGCTACCGAGACCGAGCGCCTTCTTCTGAAAGCCGAAGCCGAGCTCGGCAGAAGGATCACCCCCGACATCGTCATTCTCGACCCACCCCGCGCCGGCTGTGACGAAAGGCTCGTCCGCTTTGTTTCAACCCTTAATGCAAAGAGAATTGTCTACATTTCTTGTAACCCTAAAACACTCGCAAGAGACGTCGTTATTTTCCGCGACTGCGGTTATGATACAGATATCGTTTATCCGTTTGATCTGTTCCCGATGACAGGCCATGTGGAGAGTGTCGTTTGTCTCTCACGAGCCAAATCGACGTGATATAACGCCTGTGCGGCGTCTTTCCAAGCCTTCCCTTGTTAGGGAAGGGGGACCGCTTGCGGTGGATGAGTAGTCCCCCACCACAATAGTGATGAATAGCCACATACGAGGTAACAAATGAAAGCATACAACAAAGATTTGGTTAAAAATGCGCAGACTCTGCGTAAAAATATGACGCCTGAAGAAAAGCACCTTTGGTATGATTTTCTTAAACGCTTACCAATGCAAGCGCATAGACAATATAACATTGGAGATTATATCGTTGACTTTTATATTCCTAAAAAGCAACTTGTTATAGAAATTGACGGCATACAGCATCTAACGAAAGATCATAAAGGAAAAGACCAAATAAGAGATAATTATCTTGAAGAACAAGGGTTGAGGGTACTAAGATTTCCAAACGATAGCATACGCAAGAATTTTACCGCCGTGTGTCAAGTTATACTAAACCACATCGAAGTTAAATTTGAGGATTTGAAAAAAGCTTAGTTTTCTCCAAGACTACTCATCCGTCACGGCTTTGCCGTGCCACCTTCCCTGACAAGGGAAGGCTTGTATACTGATCTGCCCTTGCGCATCGCCATCTCTTTGGCAAAATTTAAAACTCCCATTTACAGCAGTAACGGTTAACATATCGAAAGGAGCACGAAATGAACTTAATAGATAAATACATACCTGAATACGCTGAAGATTTTGCATTTGATTGTGTTGACCGCTTGTTTAAACGCATCTTTGATGTGGAAATAGACATTGAAATATTGGAGTACAAAGATCAACGTAATTATAGAGAAAAAGCTCGTGTGACTTTTAAAAAAGGCGATTTAATATATCAATGTGATTTCTGTGACAGCCACGATTATGAAAACGGCTTCTATCCAATTATTTTCGGCGGTCAGCGCTTTATTTGCTTTAGAAAGACATTATACGGATTTACTTTAATAAATGCAGATACGCTATCCGTTGAATACGAATATTTTCCTGAATCTGTGACACATGGTGAAGAATCGTTTATTATCACAGATGTCAAACAACTCGATACTCTATTGGTTTTTGAGGGATGCTATTGGGCATGCCCCTATGAATGTTTTGTCTTTGATTATGACAAAAAAATGTTTTTGAACGTATCAAAGAAGTACGACTTGTATTCTTTGGACAAAACAGAATTACAAGATAACCACCTTGTATTATATGGCACGGATGAAAATGATTTAGAAAAACAAATTGTTGTTTCTAAGCAGGATATGATAATCGGCATAACCGAGCACGGAAAAACAGATTTTTGAGGACTTTTTGCACTTACAACCCCCGTTTTGGCACAAAAATATACCTTTTGTCGTCTTGACCCACGTTGAAAGTGCTGTATGTCTCGCAAGAAAGGAGATACTATGATTTTATTCAGACCCGTTGGCGAAAAAGAAAAAGAACTGATCGAGCAAAGCGGTTTTACGAAGTTTCCGCCACGACTCGAATGGCAACCGATTTTTTATCCCGTTTTGAACCAACGGTATGCAGAAGAAATCGCAGGAAAATGGAATACAAAAGATCCTGATTAGGGATATAAGGGTTATGTTACTCAATTCGAAATTGAAGATGATTATATAGCTTCTTTTGCTGTCCAAACGGTTGGTGCATCTTATCATCAAGAGCTTTGGATTCCCGCGGAAGAGCTTGATAATTTTAATAATCACATAATAGGAAAAATCGAGATAATTAAGGTAATTGAATAACTCAAAATATACCTTTTGTACTACCCACCCATGTCGAAAGTGTCATGTGCCTCGAAAGGAGAATACGATGATAAACGCTAATATAAAACGAATTGCTATGACTTTGGGAATTGCTTTCGTCTTTGCGATAGCTTTCTTTTTCGTTCAATATTTTATTAGAGAAGTTTCTTTGCATATTTTGCTTATTGGAACAGTTATTTTATTCGTTTTGATTGGTAGTTTGCCAATTTGGTTCCTTCTTGCCGATAAACTTCTTGAAAAGCAAAACAGAAAACACAAAAAATAGAACAAATATCCCTCGCGGAGCAATCTGCGCCGCCGTCCTTGCAAGCGTTTCTTATAGATACGGCTTGGCTTGATTATCGAAAGGAGAAAAACGATGAAACCAAAAGCTTCAAAGCATAATACATTTGACCCTGAAGTGGGGTTCGAGATACGTGATCCTGTTTGGACGCTTTGGGTTTGTCTGCTTGCGGCAATTGGGTGTCTTGTGACCTATTTTGTTTTTCTCTTTCTTAAAACACAAAACACAATAACCGACGATACATATTATATCGGTTACATCTTTTTAGGTGTGTCGCTCTTATCGTCCGTGGGTGTTTACGCTTGGATTTGTGAAAAGCTTACCTATTCAAACGGTGTTTATAAATATTATAAGGCTTTCGGAAAAAATCGAATTGCGTCTGCCAACGAAATCAGCTCGGTTAAAGTTTTAACTGTTTATTATCATACGAAATATGGTATACGCAATAAAATACGAGTTTTCTTTTATGATAAGTCAAAGAACATACTAATAAAGATAATCGACGACGGCACACTTAGCAAAAATGAGGTGTTCCTTAAATCGTTAAAATACAATCGCATAAAGATAATACGCGAAGAAAAATACGATTATTGATATGTTCCCAATCACCACCTAAAAGCAGGGACAAATGTTACTTCCAAGCATACCTTTTGACCTTATACCCCACGTCGAAAGTGTCGTTTGTCTTACGAGAAAGGAAAACGTATGAAAAAGAAAAAACAACTGGCCGAAAACAGTGTGCGAGTAATTAAAATAAGTAAAGATGCTTTGTTTGAATTTATATATGAAAAAAATGATAGACGATCAGAAGATATTTCTTGATGTTGATCCTTTGTCTGTATCCAACTCCTTTGACATAGATTGGGAGAATGGTCAATTCATTTTCTGCGCACACAAATCTGAAGATGAAAACGGCGCGTTTATAGAATTACCAAAAGAAATTGATTTAAAAAAGCTTATGCGCCGTCTTCCTGATACTACATCCACTATGTATGAAGATAATCGGTATAAAGAATACACGAAGGATGAATTGATTGAGCTTTCAAAAGGATAAATTATACCTTTTGGAGTTTCCCTACGTTTGTGAAACGAAACATATTTCGTTTTACGAACATATCGCTATTCTGCGCCGCAGAATAATATCGCTATCTCGTCGTGCGAGATAATATCGCGCTCGGCCTTGCCGGGCATATCGCGTGAGCGAAGCGAACTAAAAATGAGACAAACAATGATTCCCCGCAAAACTCGAAACTCTCATTTATAGTAGTTTAGTATAACATATGCAATCATCCGAATACACGGTTGAGCTGAGAGATGCTATTCCGCGAACCGGATATACTGTTGTGTTGGTTTTTAGGAATAAAAATCATGAAAAAGTGTTTCGTTATAGAGCCGTTTCGATAAAGCCTTGTTATCTGCAAGAGCCAAGTCTTAAGTGGAAAGCCGAGGAGCTTAGCGAAATCAAAAAATTCAAATAGGAAAGGCAAGTAGTATGAAAACCCCTGATATAAACAAGATATGGGACCTCTGGGCAGAGGGAAAGGCAAAGACGCCTTACGCTGAGCTTATGACCTACCAGGGCGAGATAAACAACGGAGGTCACTCGCAGTTTTTCCTCAACGTGTCAAATACGGGTGACTTACCAAAGACCGTCGAGGTGCTTCTCGGCATTTTACCCCAGCCGCTGAGGTCGAATCTTCAGAGAGCATATGACTCATACCTCTCGACCAAGGATTCCGATGAGGAGGACGATGAGCTCCTTGACGAATGTGACGACGTTTTCTATGAGCACGAGGAGAAGATCAACGCACTGCTTGACGAGTATGCTTTGAGCCTTGAGCCCGAGACCGAGGGAGCAGACACCCCAAAGGTAAAGGTGAACAGTGAGAAAAAATACTTTATGCACACAACGTCGAATATGGCGAGCTTCTTTGCTATTCCGATCCTTCTCGTTGTGTTCGGATATCTAATGCTCAAAAACGCGTACAGCGACACCATGCGTATCGTAGGTATTGCCGCTTTGTTCGTAATATTCGCCTTTTCCACATGGATGTTTTTGTTCGGATTCCGTATTTTCGATTACCTCGTCTTTACGGAGGAAACGGTAGAGCGCCGCTCATTCTTTGCTAAGCCGCTTAAGTATAACTACTCCGAGCTTTACGTATGCCTCGGCGCATATATCTCCGCCCTAGAGGAGAAGCCTCGCCTTATCTTCACACCTAAAGGCACCGACTCTGTCGTTACTCATATCGACACCTCAAAGTTTGGCAACATCACCCCCGTCAACCGCCTTGGCGTCATCTATTGCGCTCCCGACACCGAGCTTGTGGAATTTTTGCGCTCCAGACAAGAGCTTGAGTGGATAGGGTAACCAAGTAAAAAAGTATACTTAAGTAGGCAAAATAAGTTAGTAGTTTATTGGAGGCGTTATGTACGATATACAGAGTAGATGGAAGCTCGAGAATAATATTCTAAGATATTACGGATTGAGAAATCAGCCGGAACTATTTAACAATACTGTAAAGCTTTCGAAAAAGCAACTTGAAATCATAAAAAAATTACCCTGCGACCTAAGCACCGAGGAAGTGAAGTTATTAAACGATCTTGCGGGAGTGCAAATAGTCGAGAGGGATAAAAAAAGAGCTATTCCGCAGTCATTAGATGAGGCACGATTCTGTAAAACCTGTGTTGCGAATGACTTTATTATTCCCGGCATTGAGTTCGATTCAGAGGGGAAATGTCCGATTTGTCAATCTGCTAATGCTACACAAGATCTAAAAAGTGTTGTCCCCGTTATGAACACTTTCCCACGGTCTAAAAAATCCCGCTTTGACATCGCGGTGTTTTATACAGGTGGCAAAGACTCTACATATTTGCTCTATTACCTTTCAAAGGTTCTAAAGCTTCGTGTGTTGGCTCTTACATGGGAAATCCCTTATATGTCAGATAGTGCCAGAAAAAGCATTGAGAATGCGAAGAAGATGCTGGATTCCGTAGAGTTTATAAGCAGAAAAGTCGCGAATGATGATTTGAGAAAAATATACAGTAAGTTATACGCATTAAGCGAAAACACCTGCGCTTGCCCATCACTTGCGTATGTATTGTTCTATCCTGAGCTGGTCGTAAACAAAGTGCCTTATTTTGTTGCAGGTAATGAGCCTGCTCAGTTACTTGGCCTGTATTTTAACCATATGGCACCTAAGATCGCATATACTTTCGCAGAAAATAAGCTGCTAAATACGATATTTAACATTGGTAGAGTGCTAACGCTCCGTCCACCGCTTAAAAAAGGACATTTTCACACACTTACCACGATGAAGCAGCTTGCGTATGGAGATAATCCAATCAAAAATCTGCTTGGATATTCTAATCAGCTTGTTTATAACGTTTGTGAAGCTATAAACGAGGTTCCAAACATTACCAAGCCATTAAAAAAGGCAATACGCACATCGTCAAGAACGGGTAATATTCCGGCATTTGTTCAAGTAGACTTTGATGATATATGCGGTGGTACATACGAGTGGAGAAAAATTAAGGAAACAATTATTACAGAATGTGGTTGGGTACCTCCCGAACAAAATGACAAAGGCTTGCACACGAGCTGTAAGATAGAAAAGTGCAAGGAGCATTCACAGTTTGTGAGGTTTTACCATATGAGAAGCACAATGATTCCTTTCAGCGCGCTTGAAATAGCTCTTGCAAGCAGGAATAAAAATCTCTCACGCGATGAAGCACTTGCTGAATTGAATGAATCGCTCGGTTTTTCACTTAATGAAATTCCTGAATGCTCTATTATGAAGGAGTATTTTGAGAAATGAATGCGGTCGTATTCTATTCAAATACGGGAAACAGTGAGCCGATAGCAGCATATCTTGCAGAACAGTTAAGCTATCCATTGATAGATATTGAAAAGGCTGACGAAAGCAGTTATAACAATCTTGTACTCGTTTTTCCTGTGCATTGTCAAAACATCCCATATCGTGTAAGGATTTTTCTGCAAACAGCAAAGATAAAACACCTGAGCGTAATTGCAACATATGGAAAAATGTGTTATGGAAACGTGATATACGAGATTCAAAAGCAGTATTGCGAAAATATTGTTGCTGCGGCATATATACCAATCAGACATTCTTATATTGAGGACGATGATACCTTCCTCAAGTATGATAGTCTTCTACCGATTGTGGAAAAGATTGAAAAGCCGTCAAGAATAACCATTCCCAGATCATACAAGAATCCATTAGCTAATTTGTTCCCTAACCTGAGGAGCAGAATGGGGCTGATAATCTCTAAAAACACATCTTGCAATAATTGCGGGATTTGTACCGCTTCTTGCAGACTTGGTGCAATAAAGTCCGGTGTTACAAACAGTAAATGCATCAGATGCTTGAAGTGTGTAGAGGTGTGTCCCAACAATGCCTTAAGTGTAAGGAAAGGATTACCGTTGAAACTGTATTTACGCAAGAAAAAAGTCAATAAACTTATTGTTTATATTTGATTTCTAGTCGGAAATCAAAAAGACCTCCGAAGGAGCTAATATGGAAACCATAATTAACTTCAAATTTAACGGCTACAAAGCGACGGTAATCCGCCCCGAGAATCCAAATGGCAAATGGGTATGGAAGACCGAGTTTCTGTACGCCTTTGACACGGCGGAGAGGGAGCTTCTTGACCGCGGCTACACGCGGGTATATTACGCAATCAGCGACAAGTATGGCAGCTACCACGCGGTAAGACTTATGCACGAGTTTTACAAGCACGTCGTGAAGGAGTTTTCGCTCGAGGATAAGTGCGCGCTCTTCGGCTTCAGCCGCGTCGGCTTGTATGCCTTCAACTACGCGCTCTTTTATCCCGAGTGCGTGGACAAGATATACCTCGACGCGCCCGTGTTGGATATGAGAAGCTGGCCGCCGGAGGGAAGCGAAAACCGCGAGCAGGTCTACCAGGAGTACGGCCTCACGCCCGAGACTATCAAGACCTTCGGAGGTCACCCGATAGAGAATCTTTCTGAGTTCTTTTCACACGGTATACCCCTTATCCTTGTTGCGGGCGGTGCTGATGAGATAGTACCATTCGAGGAAAACTCCTTGAAAATGATAGAATACTCTAAAGAAAATAATATCAACATCACCTACATCGTCAAGCCCGAGTGCAAGCACCATCCGCACTCGCTTGAGGACGTTAGTCCGATTGTGGAGTTTATTACGCGTTGCGAGGCGTGAGCCTCGCGTCGATATGCTTTGTCTGTGGCGAAGCGAGATATTTGTAATTTACACAAAAACAGGAGGAGAAAATATGCTCAACGTTACACCTAAGAAGAATTTTGAAAGAGAGCTCCCCGAGGGCTATAAGCTGGTCGTTCACCTAGATGCAAAGAGTCCGAAGCTCGGTATAATTTTTAACCTGATCGCCTTGGTGATCGCGGCCGTTGTGATAGGCGGAGCAATCGTTATTGCCAACCTCTTCGGTGGGGCAAGAACAACGGTAACCGTAAAATACATTCCAACGCTTTTAGCCTTCATTCTCGCATTATTTGGCTACATAGTTCTCCACGAGCTGACACATGGCTTCTTCTATAAGAGAATGACCGGTGAGAAGCTTACCTTCGGCTTTAGCTGGAGCTGTGCATTTTGCGGTGTACCCCACATCTATACGTATGCGAGGACTGCCAGACGCTCTGCCGCGGGCCCTCTCGTTATCTTCAGCGCGATCTTCATTCCATTAATGGCGGTATGTTTCTTCTTAAATCCCACGCTCTATTTGATGTCCGTATCACTTTTTGCCGTACATCTTGGCGGCTGCTGCGGAGATATGTACGTCCTGATACTTATCGCAAGGTACAAGGACCAAAGACTCCTTGTCCGTGACACGGGAGCAGAGCAGTTTATATATGTGCCTGACGCTTCCCCCGAAGCGTAAGACAAACGCCCATAATGAAGAAATAAAGGTAAAAAACTGTGAGTGCATGAGGTATGCCTCACTCGCAAAAAATAAAAGGGAGAACACGTTTTGAGCTTAAGAAAGAAAAAAAGAATTGCAATTTTACTATACGTCCTATACGCAACGTTTCTTACGCTCCTTATTATTTTCGGAGGAGATGCTTCACGGGCGGTTTCGGCGTTTGTTCAGAAAACGCTTGATAAGGTGAATATTACCGATGTAGTTACAAGTGTCACCGAGGACGACGTCCTTATGGCGGGTAAATATCATTACGTCACCTACACCTCATATGGAGATATCCGCGGTGACGACGGCCTTGAGTTTGAGTCGCTGACTCCCGAGTATCTTAAGGTTACAGGACGGGGAAGGCTTTACGCGACCGCCGAGTTTGAGGGCGAATTTCTCTATGCCAAGGTCAGGATAACGTCTAAATATGACGATGATTTTGAGAAGACCGTGACCTTCAAATTTACCAAACAATACCCCTCCGAGTTTAAGTGCGTCTACTTCATCAAGGGCTTTGGAAATGGCCAAGAGCTGTACGTCGGCGTACCCGTGTACGTTTCCTCGAACATCAGCAAAGACGTTGAATATAACGTAAAGACCTACGAGCTCGAGTATGACGAAAGATATTTTACCAAGGGAGAGGACGGATGCCTGATACCCATCGCTCCTACTCCGGAGGGAGAGAAGCTGCACTTTACCGTAAGATATGACAACGACGCCTTTGCCGATTCCGTGGAATTTACCGTCAAGGAGCGTGAGGGTGAGCCGACTGACTTTGATAGCGTGCGATTTGGTGTACACATTCAAGAGGAACATGAATTCGAGGGTAAAGCAAAATCCAGCATAGTGATTCGCCTTATCAAGGACGGAGAACCCATTGCTACGGATTACACCGTTACGTGTGATAACGCTGATGATATGGAGATAAACGCTTTAGGTCATATATCCTTCAACTTAGCGGGGGATAAAGAGATAACTCTGACGCTTCCCTCGGGATTTTCCAAGACCTTCACGGTCAAGGTGAGAAACACTTTAGAGCTTCCGACGGTTACTGATAAGGCAATCAGCGATAGCCACCTGATAAGGATGCTTGATACCGACGTCAAAACATATAACGTCGCCTATTCGGGCTCGGGTATCAGCTACAAGAATATGACCTTTGAGTACGATAAGAGTATTGTGGGGATCACCGTTTCGGGTAATAGCTTTACCATCACGCCCAAAAATCACGGTACGACCACCTTCAAGCTTGTTATCGACGACGGATATACAAGACTCGAGGACACGTACACGCTCGAGATAGAGGAGAATAAAGATATCCTTGCCCTGATATGGAAGAACGTCAGCCTCTACGTATCCAAGGTCATAGGTCACGTCGGACTCTTCGCCCTTCTTGCGGTCGTGTCGATGTATATGTTCCGCTACGTCTACATAGTTGAACGTGGGGCGAGATTTGCGGCGTACTTGATGACCGCTATGCCCATCGCCGTGATCACCGAGATCGCCCAGACCTTTATCCCGGGCAGATACGGCAGGGTCCAGGACGTGCTCATAGATATAACTGGCTTCCTCTTAGGAACCCTGTTCGTGCTTGTATTGAACAAGATCATAGAGGGAATTATGAAAATGAAAGCGAAGACGGACAAAAAACGGCGCGATTCCTTGAACGTGCTTCGTTCTCGCAAAGGACTTAATATTGCAAAGTAAAATTTACTTTTTAGGAGTTAAAAATGAAAATATTAGTTGTTGTTGATATGCAAAAAGATTTTATTGACGGCTCGCTCGGCACTCCCGAGGCGGTGGCGATAGTTCCGAACGTTATAGAGAAGATCAAACAGTATGAGAATGACGGCGGTCTCATTATCTACACCAAGGACACGCACTTTGAGAATTATCTTGAAACAAAAGAAGGAAGAAATCTTCCCGTCAAGCACTGTATAAAAGGCACGGAGGGACACGATATTCCCTCCGATATCCTCCGCTCCCACGAGCTTATATTTGAGAAGCTCACCTTTGGCTCCGTCGAGCTTATCTCGTATCTTGAGAGCTTGGAATTCGACTCTGTTGAGCTCATAGGTCTTTGTACGGATATTTGCGTTATCAGCAACGCGCTTTTGATAAAGGCTCATTTCCCCGAAAGGGAGGTGCTTGTTGACTCGTCCTGCTGCGCGGGCGTCACACCCGAAACGCACGAGGCGGCCATCACCACCATGAAAATGTGCCAGATAAAGATTCACTAAACGGTAAAGGAAAAATATATGAAACAGAAAATAAAGCTTGGTATTATTCTCGGAGTTGAGTTTGTGGCGATTGCCGTGATACTCATTCTTATCTTCTTTGCGGGTAAGAAGAGTTATACGGTCACCTTTGATCTTAACGGCGGCACCCTCATCTCGGGCGATCTTGAGCAGGTCGTTACTCAGGGTAAGAATGCGACGCCTCCCACGGTTGCCAAGGACGGATGCTATCTGCACTCCTGGAGCGCATCCTATAAGCAGATAACCCGCGACGTTGTCATCAAGGCGGTCTGGGAGTGGGAGACGAGCGTAGGCTTTGACTACACCTCGAGCGAGGACAGCAACTACTGCGAGATCGTCGGTTGCTTCCGCGACCTTTCGGGCGACGTCTACGTCGGAGTTTATCACGACAATAAAAAGGTGCTCGGCATACGTGACGAGGCATTCCGTGACCGCGACGGTATAACCGGCATCCATATGCTCGACGGTATTCTTTCCATCGGCGAGAGCGTTTTCAGAGATTGCGACTCGCTTGTCTCGGTCGAGCTCCCGGGCACTCTTACCAAGCTCGGCAAGTACGCCTTTATGGACTGCACGTCGCTTGAGAGAGTCGTGCTCCCCGAGACTCTCACCGTCATTCCCGAGGGCGCCTTCAAGGGCTGCACCTCTCTTAAGGAGATAGTCATACCCGCAGGCGTCAAGGTTATTGAGGCCGGCGCGTTTGAGGGCTGCACATCTCTTGAATCGGTGACCTTCCAAACGCGGGAGTATATCTGCGTTGACGGCGAGATGATCGATATTTCAACCCCCGCAGGCAAGAAGGAGGCAGATAGCATACCCGAGGATACCGATTACGAGACGGTATACGAGGGAATCCTAGAGATTGGCTCTTACGCATTTAAGGATTGTCCCGCGCTCGTTGAGGTAGTCCTTCCCATAACTGTTGAGAGGATCGGCGAATACGCCTTTGACAATGATTCGCTCACTATAAAGACTCCCGTTTTGGAGAAGCCGGAGGGCTGGGCAGAGAATTGGTGCCGCGCTTTGATAGTCTGGGGATACGTAGAGCCCGAGATTCCCGAGGAGCCCGATAAGGGCGGCTGGTTATCGTGAGGTCGGCTCTATGGATATGACCGTTGTTCTCGGTATTTTCACATTTTTCTTCTTCGTTACTCTCTCCTTAATGTGCTTTTACCGATCAAAAATTAACGTAAAGCTCTGTAACACGCTTTTTATAATCGCAAATCTTATTGCTTACTCCTGCTGGAATTACGCATCCTATCAGAAGGGGTGGCTTCGTGACGGCTGGATGACGCTCGGCAACATCAGTCCTCTTATGTTTACCGTCATACTTCTCATTCCCTTCGTGAAGGATTGGGTAAAGGATTATGCTTACAGCGCATTGGCGGCGCTTAACGTGGGTATGTTTTTCGCGATGCTCATAAGTCCCGAGCACGATTATATTTTCAACTTTAACACCGAGGCGACCTTCGTCTATACCAGCGAGGCGGTGTGCCATATGGTCTGCTCGCTATACGGAATTTTCCTTGTGCTGTCCCATCAGGTAAAGGCAGATTTCAAGCACTGGGTAAAATCGATAGTATTCACGCTTTCGATAATCACGTTTGGAGTTATTCTGAACTTCGTATATCATAGGAATCACTTCGGTATGGACCCCTACGGCTCAGCGTCGATATATATGATCGATATATTCGGCAGCTTTTGGGCGACTCTCGTTGCCTACTACTTCGGCGTTGTGCTTGTCCTTACAGTCGGTATGCAGGGCGCCTCCTTGCTTGACCGCTTTACCGCGAAATTCTTCGACCACACAAATGAGAATACCGACATTGAAGAAAGCCCCGACATTCTTGCGCTCGGCGACAAAGCAAACAACTCGGAAGTGGAGGAAAACACATGAAAAGCAAGAAAAAGACAAATAAGAAATCCGTGAAGTGTGCCCATAAGAAAAAGAACCTTTTGATAGAAAATCAAGGTGATACGGTAGTAATCAAAAACCGCTCAGCGATAGCCTCGGGCGTTTTTGGAGTCGCTTTGATCATTCTTTGCATCGCGGGCACATTCCTTCTTGGGGACATTTGGAATATGCTTCTTTTTAAGCTGGCATTTCCCCTTATTGTGCTTGGCACATTGTGGACTAACATCGGGGCGATATTCAGCAAAGTTGTTCTTAATTCGCCGAATAAGTTAATGATTGTTTACAATCCATTTAAAAAGCAGTATAATTTTGATGATATAAACTACGTCGACCGTAAAACAAAAAAGGAAAAAGACGGCGTAGTTGTACATAAGATTTCCGTGTATATAGGCAACGGCAAGCGCACCGTTGAGATCTTGGCCTTCTCGAGTGAGCAGGCAGACGAGCTTGAGTCACTCCTTCGCGGTATGCTCGACAATGGAGCTATGATTTATCCCGAGGGAGACGAGGAGCCCTTCAGCTTTGACGATGAAAAGAAGGAAAGACGCGGCTTATTCTCATTTGGTAAGCGCAAAGTAAATGATGATAAAAATGCGACTGAAAAAGACAGCGAGCCACACTCTCGCGAGACGAAGGAAAAGCCTGATTCTGAGAAAACCGACGATGCTTCCAAGGGTGAGGAAAATGAAGCTCCCGGTAATGGAAAAGGCGAGTAATAATCAGGCTTGTCACGGTGTAATTACGAGGTTAAAATGAACGAATATTTTCTTAAAAAAGCAGATGAAAATCTGCCCGAAATAAAGAGGACCAAGATACGCCCTGATGTTGCTCTTACAGTGCTTGACAAGGGAGATTCTCTTACCGTTGATCTTGGTAATCACTACGTCGGCTATCTCTCCTTTAAGATGTGGTACGTTGACGAATATATCGATGCTCCCGTGACTCTGAGAGTCAGATTTTTCGAGACCGAGGCGGAGATGGATTACGACTATTCCACATACAGCGGCTGGCTGTGTGAATCGTGGATAGAGGAGGATACCGTAAAGATAGACTTCCCCGGCATCTACCGCTTGCCTCGCAGATATGCGGCAAGATACGTACGACTTGAGGTCGTACATACACCTAAAAGGCTCTCGCTCTCCGACTTCACTTTTGAGGCTGAAACGAGCGCCGACGAGTCAAGACTCATTCCATATAAAAACAATGATTCTGAGCTCGAAGCCATAGACCGTGTAGCGGTAAACACCCTCAAAAACTGTATGCAGCGCGTCTTTGAGGACGGTCCGAAGCGTGACAGAAGGCTCTGGATAGGTGACCTCAGACTCGAGGCTCTCGCCAATTATTACACCTTCCGCGATACCGCTTTGGTCAAGAGGTGTCTCTACCTCTTTGCGGCGGCAGACCGTAACTCGCTCGGCTTCCTTCCCGCCTACGTTTACGAGAATCCCATTTATTATACCGGTAGCTGGCATATAGTCGATTACTCGATGATGTACGTCAACACTCTTTGCGACTACTTCAATCATATCGGTGACAGAGAGACCTTTGACGAGCTCTATCCGCTCGCTAAGTCGCTGATGGAGTCAGCTAACGCCTGCCTCGATGATGACGGTATACTCACCGTACCCGAGGAGGATATGTTCATCGACTGGTGCGCAGGACTTAAGAAGGTCAGCGCTCACTTCGGTGTGTATCTCTACACTCTTGATAATCTCGCGGCCACCCTTCGTCGTATTGGATCAAATGATGCAAATATCTTCCGCGAAAGACTTGAAGCGGGCAGAGCCGCAGCGCACAGAGTCCTCTTTAGCGGGGAGCGCGGCGCGTTTATCAACGAGCGTGACGGCGGTCAATACAGCGTGCACGCAAGCGCGTGGTGTGTCCTTGGCGGAGTAATAGAAGGTGATGAGGCAAGACGCCTGATGCTCGACGTTATAGGCTCTGAGGATAGCGTCAAGCCCTTTACTCCCTATATGCATCACTATACGGTTGAGGCACTCTTTAAGGTGGGACTCATCGACGAGGCGATCGCATATATCAGGCGCATCTGGGGCGGAATGGTTAGCCTTGGCGCGGACACCTTCTTTGAGGCGTATGTCCCGGGTGACCCCTCATTCTCGCCATACGACGACAACAAGGTCAACAGTATGTGCCACGCCTGGAGCTGCACTCCGACATACTTCTTAAGAAAATACGGAATTTAAAATATAAAGGTGAAAAAATGACTAAGAAAAAAATACTTAAGCTTTCTCTCATTACTTTGATAATAGGACTCTGCGTGCTCGCGATAGCCTATTTCTTCTTCCACTTCGTCACAGACGAGGGAATTACTTTTGTATGGCACCCCGAGGCAGGCAAGCCTTTTGTCACCGATATGATCGGTCAGCTCGGCGTCCTCTTCCTTTTCTCAAGTGCCATGAGCGCCATTTCCGCTCTTGTATTCTTTGATGAGGATAAAAAGGAATAAAGACGCGAGAAGAAAGCACCAACCTACCTGAAATATGATAAAACAAAGAAAATGCAGATGACTGTACCGGAAAAAACGGTAATTTGGCCATCTGCGTTTTCTTTTTCTTGCCGATTAATTGATGCCCTAAAAACTGCTCGAATACAAACAACACGCTTTTAAGCAGGGGCAAAACGACATTATAGCTCCATCATCTTTAAGAGTCGGTCGAGCAAAAAAATGGCCTCCATACGACAGAGATGAGATGATAAAGATAACAAACATATATGTTTAAGGCATGCTGACGTGCTTTAGTGCGCTGAAGCTATGCGATAGTCTTGGCAAAAAGGTCTCGGCTTCTTAATTTGGAAAAGCGAATTATCAAGGAATATATTTGTAAGCTGACGAATATGCTCTAGTAGTAACAAGAGATTCTATTATACGGAGGAATTATGTTTGTATATACTGTAAGGGCATCAACGCTCAAATTCTTCGGATGTATTATTCTTTGCATCGCTGTGCTCGTCCTGCTTCTTACACTTGGTCAGGCGGAGACGGTTTACGCCTCGGCGAGTGGCAGGGAGATAAACTACGGAGGTATGAAGACTAACGAGGACAGAGTCGCCTTTATTGAGGGCTTCGGAATTAAGGTGAAGGCAGAGCCCGTCACCGAGGAGAGCTTCACAATGCCTGAGGATTTTGACCGCGTTATCCTTGGCTATAATCAGATACAAAAGACGCAGGGGCTCGATCTTACAAAGTACACACGTAAGCGTGTTACCCACTATGCCTATGAGGTGACTAACTACGACTCAGAGGGTACTGTTTACGTTAATCTTCTCGTCTTTCGAAACAGGATAATTGCCGCTGACATCTCCTCTGTGTCGGACGGAGGCTTCGTCTCAAGTCTTACCGAGTTTGACACTTCAAAGCTGAAGTAATGAAAAAAGCGAGCCGCAGAAAAAGCGGCTCGCTTTCACGAAAAGAATATTATTTGCCAACCAAAGTTGTCAAATAATTAAGTTATCGAGCTATTACGCAGGATTAGTTGTGGCAGCAGCAACAGAAAACAACGATAATGGCGAGGATGATGATCCAGGTGCAGTTATCGTCGAAAAGATTGCAAAGACAGTTGTTATTCATAATATGTTCCTCCGAAGAATGTTTGCGATTTTGCACCGCTCATTTACATATTATGCGTCTTGCTCTCTTTGTGACACTTTGAAAAAACAAAAATAAAAGGAACGGTACGATGTGATATAATCCCCTTAGAGTAGACACTTGAAAAAACAAAAAGTTTTCAAGAC
>CAZUQN010000010.1:0-38747 GCA_964622425.1 uncultured Ruminococcus sp. | reverse complement strand
TACTTATTTCCGAGATAGGCGCTCTGCCCATCAGCGACACAGACATTCCCCTTTTACCCTCGCTCATTCCCATACTGTTTATAGCCGCGGCGGAGGTAATCATCTCTATAATCAAGAATAAATCGGCTACATTAAAGAAAATAGTCGAGGGTGAGCCCGCCTATATTATATATAAAGGAAGACTCAGGCAGGAGGCGCTCGCGGAAAACAGGATATCCATAAACGAGGTGCTGACCGAAATGAGGACGCAAGGCATCGCGGATTTCAAGGAGATAAGGTATGCAATCCTTGAGCAGAACGGCAAGGTGTCCTTCCTTAAGGAGAGTGACAGCCCAAACATATCCTACACCGTCATTATTGACACAAAACCGGATTTTAAAAACCTGAAAGAAGCGGGGCTCACCGTAGAATGGTTGGAGGATAAATTACGCGAGAAAAACGTAAGACTCAAGGACGTATTCCTGATGACCGTCAACGAAAACGGTGATATTAATCTGATAGAAAAGGAGAGGTAGAATGAAAACTCTAATAAGCTCGATTATTATACTCTGCTTCTTAGTTTCAGGGACCGTATTTGTCGCGTTATACACCGACCAAAGACTCGACCGCTTCTCGAATCTCATAACTGACGAGGTATCTGAGAATGATTGCGCGGCGGCTTATCTCGGCGCTGAGGATATAGAGCGCGAGTATGAGAGCATCAAGACGTATCTTATTCTATTTATGCGCGAAAACGAGGTGAGAGATATAGAAATGCACATATCCGATATAAAAAGCGCGGCAAAATCAAATGACAGCGCGGGTGTGGTAACAGCAAAGAACCGCCTCCTGCTGCACATAGGACAGCTGAGACGGCTCTCTACCTTCAGTATTGAAGCGATATTCTGATTAAGTGACGGCTCGCCGTCATAGGCATTTTGATTTAAGCTATGCGGATCATCTGAACTGCGACATATCAGCCTTAAAAGCCTCTGTGCGCATTATCGAGTAATACTCCTTGGTGAGATCGGGATTCGAAAGAATACCGCACTCTGCCCTGAGCGCCTTGATAACGTACTCGGGATTAAGGAAGGCTGATGCATCAGCAGAGAGGATCGCATTGATGTGAATTACCCCGCCCTGACACTCCGCCTTGATCTCCTTGATAAGAGGACGAATGTCCATAGTGGGAGCCTCCTCCCAGGGCTTTGCCTTTTTCTTTACAAGCACCTCGTCGGAAAGAAGTGCCGCCTCACAAGACTTGGCAAGCTCCTCCGATGCACCATCGGTTGTAATGTCAATGGAATAGGAAAGCCACTTAAGCTCGGTGAGCTTTTCCTCGGTGTAGTAAGCCTCGATAACCTGCATCTCGTCGGTCATATTGGCGTTGAGTCTTGCCTTTGCATCCTCGGGCGAGATGTCATCGATAAGCCTGAGGTCCATAAACTCGCAAACACTCTCGGTTCCGATGGAAAGAGGCGCTGCGAATATCATCTTGGGCTTGGGATTAAATCCCTCGGTATACCAAAGAGGAAGCTTGGCTCTGGTAATTATCTTGCTCATAGTGCGCACCAGATCAAGGTGGCTGATGTACTGAAGACTGCCAACCTTCTTAAACTTCAATCTCAAGGTAACGTAGGGATGCTGTGGAGTTAATTGCACCATCTGTTCTTACCTCCAAGCTTATTTGCTCCGCAACCGTTGCAGTGTTCCGCGCAGGAGGGAGTAGTTTTTTCTTCATAAGCCTTCTTTCTCTCGCGGAGAAGGAATTCCTTGGTTACGCCGCAGTCGATCATATCCCACGGAAGGACCTCATCAAGACCGAAGCCACGCGTGGTATAGAACGCAGGGTCAACGCCTGTGCGCTCGAATGCGGACATCCACTTATCATAGTCGAAATACTCGTCCCACGCATCAAACATCGCGCCCTCGTTTACAAGGAGCTCGATAGCGTCTGCAAGTCGACGGTCACCACGCGCCAGGACAGCCTCAACGAAGGAGACCTTGGCGTCATGGTAGGTATATCTGATCTTCTTATCGGTAATACAGCCCTTAAGATGCTCCTGCTTCTTTATAAGCTCCTCAAAGGAATCCTGCTTTTCCCACTGGAAGGGGGTAAAGGGCTTGGGAACGAAGCAAGCGACACTGATGGTGACGCTGACACCTCTGGGTCTATCCTGCTTAGGCATCTTGTAGTATTCCTTGACAACCTTGCCTGCAAGATCTGCGATGCCCTCGATATCCTCAAGAGTCTCGGTAGGAAGACCGTTCATAAAGTAAAGCTTTACACTGCTCTTTCCGCCGCGGAAGGCAATACCTACCGCACGCATAAGGTCCTCCTCGCAAACGTTCTTGTTGATAACGTCGCGAAGTCTCTGGGTTCCTGCCTCGGGAGCGAAGGTGAGTCCGCCAGTTCTTACTGATGAAACCTTCTTCATAAGCTCCTCGGAGAAGCTATCTATACGAAGTGACGGAAGCGAAAGGCTGACGTGCGCGTTATCCGTCCAGGAAAGCAGACCGTCGGTCAGCTCGCGGAGCTGAGAGTAGTCGCTGATGGAAAGCGAGATAAGCGATATTTCATCATAGCCTGTGTTTTCATAGAGGCACTTAGCATTCTTGCAGAGGGTCTCGGGAGACTTCTCTCTGATAGGACGGTAAACCATACCCGCCTGACAGAAGCGACAGCCTCTTATACAGCCGCGGTAGACCTCAAGAACGATTCTGTCGTGTACTGTCTCTACGTAAGGCATTATAAGCTTATCGGGATAAGGCGCCTTGTCAAGGTCCTCAACTATACGCTTTCTTATCTTTGTGGGAACGTCATCGTAAAGCGGACGGTATTCCTTTATAGTTCCGTCCTCGTTGTAGCTGACGTCGTAGAGCGAGGGGACGTAGACACCCTCTATATGAGTCGCCGCGTGAAGAAAGGCTTCTCTCGTATAAGTACCGTTATCCTTCATCTCGTTGTAGAGATGGCAGATCTCAAGAAGGACCTCCTCGCCCTCTCCTATATTCATAAGGTCGAAGAAGTCGGCTACGGGCTCGGAATTGAATACGCAGGGGCCGCCGCCAACGATGATCGGCACGTCCTCTCCCCTATCCTTTGAGCGGAGGGGGAAGCCCGCAAGCTTGAGCATCTGGAGCGCTGTGGTATAGCAAAGCTCGTACTGAAGTGAGAAGGCAACGAGATCGAAGGCGGAAAGCGGGTCTCCGCTCTCGACCGCGGAAAGAGGAATATCGTACTCCTCCATCTTAGCCTTCATATCCTCCCACGGTGCGTAAACTCTCTCACACCAGATATCCTTATCGCGGTTAAGCACGTCATAAAGAATTCTGACACCAAGATTTGACATACCTATTTCATAGGTATCGGGGAAGCAGAAGGCGAAGCGGCACTTCACCTCATTCTTGTTTTTCATTATTCTATTATACTCTCCGCCAATATACCTGCCAGGCTTATTGACAGATTTGAGAACAGAGGATATATTCTTTTTTTCGGGATTTTGTGACATTTTGTTTTCCTTTTCGGGTAAATATTACTCCTCGGTATTCTCTTCCCTCTCACGGCGGCGCTGGAAGGTCAGCTTACTTCTGACGTAAAGCACGGCGCACCAGACTACCTGCCAAAGAGCAAGCAGAGTTGCGGGAAGAACGAACATATCTCCTATCGCGAGCACCACAGAGAGAACCGCGCCAACGATCATAGATATGAGCTCGGTCGCTTCAAGCGACGACTGGAAGGAGGAATACTTCTTAGCGAGAAGAACCATGTTGATAGCGCTGTTCTTGTCTCCGTGAGTAACGATTCCGGAGTCAATGCGTCGGTAGGTCTTTTCCTCTGCCGTACGGGGAACGTACTTCTTCATAACGCGGATAAGGTCCTCGCCAAGAGTAAGAACCTTGAGAAGCTCACCGGTTATGTTGGGGTCTCTGGTATAAATGAGAGGAATGATCTTCTTGTCCTTAAGCTCGGGAAGAAGCATAGTGAACTCCTCGGAGAAGGAGTATCTGATAAAGAACTTTACGTAAACCTCGCCGTCCTCTGCTCCGTACATGATCTTAGTGGAGTCTGTGGAGGAGACGTTTGTTCTGTAATCATCCTCGGGAATAGCGATTCCGTGGCTGATCATATATTCCTCGGTACCTGCGGCAATTCTGTGACCGTCCATCACACCGCTGATACCGTTGTCCTCGATAATTATATCACTTGCGGGAGAACACTTTCTGTCAAGAGCGGATGAGAATACGAAGTCAAGAGGTCCGCCGACAACCGAGAACAGAGCGTACATCTGCTTCATAGCCTTGGGAGTGTTGTACGCCTTGCCGTAAAGGTGAACCTTACGAAGGCTCACGTCCTCGATGCCGAATATCTCGGTATCCTCGTAGGTAAATACGTCAACGTCAGCGCCCTCATATATGGAGGACTCGCCGACAAAGGCGCTCTCCTCTTTACCCGCCCTCGCGGTTGCGTGCTTGTAAGGAAGCTTGTGGCTGAGTATGGAGAACACGGGATACGAAAGCATGAATACCATTGCGAGCGACTGCACGCCGGAAACGGGAGAATATCCGTCAAGGAAGAAGGAGACCGCGCCCGTGACAAGCGCGATACCCGCGCTGACACCCATCATAATACCTGCGTTAGCAAAGTTCTCGCAGGTCTCGGACGAGCGTCTGAAGAAGCCGGATACAAAAACGGTGCGGAACATTCTCGCAGTCTTGGAGTTATACTCATCGACAGCGCCGTCGAGCGCAAGATTCTCTCTCTGAAGGTCTCTGGTAAGTCTCTTGTCAAGAACGTTTTTAGCTACGTTTCTGGATACAAGCTTGAAAGAAGTAAAATCACTCTCGGTTCTGTTATATGCCGCAATTACAGTAGCAAAGCACTGAATTCCGTAAAGAACACCGAAGGTGAGGTAATTATTCGCGCTGTTAGCAAAAACAACAAGATCGTTGGCAACGATCACAAGAAGTGATGCTACGTTAATCAATTCGGGCGTGAATCTTCCCTTCATGAGCAGTCTGAAGGACTTGAGCATCTCGGGGATCGTGAATAGGAAGATGCAGATGGAGAACTGCATATCAATAATTGCTCTTGCCGCGGGGACCGAGCCGAAGCCGATTGCGGAAAGAAGATCGATGCCGAAATATCCGAAGCAATCAAGAGCAATTAAGGCAAGCAGAAGTATCGCAACGCCGCCAAGTCTTACTCTTATAGACATAAGGGTATCAAGGAATCTATCCTTTATCGCATCACGCTGAATGGGAGAATTGAACTCCGCGTGAGAGGAATGCTTCTGCTTTTTCTCAGGCTCGGATGCGCCGAGAGGCTCCTCGATGGCGCTGATATCACGAGGCGAGAAATCTACGACGCTGAAGGTCATATCCGGGTCGGGGATCGTCATATTCTTAGGCTTCTCCTCGGGCTCCGGGGTGGGCTCAGGGGCAGGCTCCTCGGGAATCTCGGGCTCGGGGATCTCTTCTAAGGCGAATTCGGGCTCGTCAGCAGGCTCCGGCTCGGGCTCCTGTACAGGCTCGGGCTCTACGGGTCGGGAGGCGTCCTGTGTCTCGAACTCGATAGGTGTCGAGAACTTAAGCACGGTGAGAGTCTCGTCGGTAGGCTCGGGATTCTTGATAGCCGCGGAGGTAACGACAACCTTCTCGACAGGCTTATCATCAACGCCCTCAGCGGTAGGATCAAGCTCCGCGGTGGGATCCTCACTCGTCTCGGCCTTTTCCTTCTTGGGCTCGGGCTTCGGACGGGGTCTGGGATCATTCTGCATACGGTAGGTGTCGCTGACCTCTGTGAATCTGGGCAGATAAGTAGGTCTTATCGCCGCAGGAGTCTCAACAAAACTCTGCGTATTGTATTTTTCATTGATCTCAAAGCTGTCGGGAACGGAAAATTCCTCCTTGGGCTGCTCAATCTTCTCATCCTTGTGAGATGAGAGCACCTCAACCTTGATTTCTGGGCGTTTAGGCGTGATGTCCGCGTCTATGGTGAATACCGGTCCGCGTTTTTCCTCGGGCGCCTCCTCCGATATTTCAAATTCAAGTGAAGTTCTGGGCTCGGTATTCTCTTCTTTGTCGAGAGAACCGTTTTCCGACTTCAAAAGATCTAAGTTATCCAAAGTCATACCTCCCTGTCATTTCTTTGTCTTGCGACCTCGGCAAGAAGAACTGCCGCGGCGCAGGATACGTTCATCGAGTTCACCTGTCCGTAAAGCGGTATGGACACGATGAAATCGCATTTTTCTTTAACGAGTCTGGATATTCCGAAGCCCTCGCTACCAAGAACGAGAGCGGTAGCTCCCTTCATATCCGTCTTATAATAGGTGCTGCCGTCCATATCTGCGGCGTATATCCAAAGTCCGCGCTCCTTAAGCTCGTCGATAGCCGAGGCAAGGTTGGTGACCTTGGCAACTCTCATATGCTCAAGCGCTCCGGCTGACGATTTCGCAACCGTCGCGGTAAGTCCTACCGCGCGTCTTTTGGGAATGATGATGCCGTGCGCACCCGAGCACTCAGCGCTCCTGATGATCGCGCCGAGGTTGTGCGGGTCCTCTACACCATCGCATACAACGACGAAGGGAGGCTCTCCCCTCTCTCGGGCATATTCGATTATTTCCTCAATCGAGGAGTAATTTCTCTCTGCGGCAATAGCGATAATGCCTTGATGCCTGCCGCCTTTGGCAATAGTGTCAAGGCGGGTGCGGTCACACTCGGTGATCGGGATTCCGCGCTCTGCGGCAATTCCGAGAAGCTGATTTATCGATCCCTCCTTCTCACCGGAGGTAATATAAAGCTTGTCTACGTCGCGGCCTCCCATAAGAAGCTCACGCACGGCGTTTCTGCCGATAACGACGGTTTCGTCGAGCTCCTCTGTGACTCTCGGTCTGTCCGCATCGCGGTGGGGCGCTCTCTTAGCGAAATCACGGCCTCGTCCCGAGCCTTGTCTGTTATTATTTCTGTTTTTTCCGTGTTCCATATATATCTCCTTCGGTCAGCGCGGCTTTTTGCTATTTTGGGACACAAAAACGTCGGTGCTGACGCGCGCACATACTTTTAGATAATATATTATAACATAAAAAAATCTGTTTGTACAGATAAATTTACAAAAAAATAAAAAACCTGTCGAAAGACAGGCTTTTTATTTCGGGTAAGTCTTAGTTGTTTTCTCTCTTTGCTGCGAAGCACTCGCTGCAGTAAACAGGCTTTCCCTCGGTGGGCTTGAAGGGCACCTGACACTCTTTACCGCACTCTACGCAAACTGCTGCGAACATTTCTCTCGCACCCTTCTGCGCATTCTTCTTTGCGGCGCGGCACTCCTTACATCTGGAGGGCTTATTCTCAAAGCCTCTGGATGCATAGAACTCCTGCTCACCTGCTGTGAACACGAACTCGTTGCCGCAGTCTCTGCACTTCAATGTCTCGTCCTGATACATGTTTTTTCCTCACTTAATGGATATAATATTTTGCCCTAGACGGATTCCAACCGACGCCTTTGTAAACAACGCTCTCCCTTAAGCTACTTGGGCATATAAACTTATTGATCAGACGGGGACAGGCGCTTGCGAAGCTTAGACCACATTCTGTTCTTCGCATTATCCACCGCCTTAGCGGTAACACCGAGATCGGATGCAATTTCGGACGTCTTATATCCGATCATCCAACGGCGGTATACCTCGAACTCAAAGTCGGACAAGGTCTCCTTTGCTACCGAGAGGAAATAGGCAGTCTGCTCTCTGTGCTCAAGCATAGACTGCATACCGCCTGAAACGGCGATCTTATCAACGTCCACCTCGCCGTCAACGAGACGCAACGCGCCCCTGGACTCTCGCCTCTGCATATCAATAACAGCTCTCTCAACGCAGATCTTGGCGTAAAGCCCGAAGGTGACCTCGCTCTTATCGAGCTCATAAGAGGACACAGCGCGGAAGAAGCCCATGCAGGCCTCCGAAAACGCGTCGCGCGGGTCGAGGGAAAAACGGCGGATAACGGCATCGATCATAGGCTTGTACTCATTTACAAGCTCCTCAAACGCTCTGTCGTCACCGTCTTTAGCAGAGGTAATAAGCTCCGCCAAAGGTCTTTTATCCTTTAAATCCATACTTTTTGTCCTCAAATATACATATATTATATCTTTTGAAAAAAATTTTGTCAATACTTTTGTCAAAAAAATGTCACATTTTTTCGAACTTTTTAACAAACTTTTTCGTTTTTATCCCCTGACTTTCGTTAAATCAACCAAACGTCAGGAAATATATTCAAGCTTTCCGGTAACCGAGAAGAGGACTCCTCTGTAAACTCCGTCGGGCTTTGCCTCATAGTTTTTCTTTATGGTTTCCGCCTCGCTTCTCGAGTTGACGGTAACCGACGTGCTCATTATCTCGCCGTATCTGTCAAACGCCTCGAGCGTTACCCTGAATCTGTGGCTCTCGGTCTCGGTGATATACGCCTTGATGCCGGCGCCCGTCTTGGAAAGCGAGATATGCTTGATAGCTATTCTCATGCTACGCTCTCTGAAGCCCTTGTCAAGACTGTCGTAAAGCTCTGCGGCAACGAGTCTGCCCTTATCGGATATCATATAATATCTTTCTTCGCCAACCTCATCGTAAAGCATATGCTCGGATGCGACAAGCTGTCTGAGACACTCGTCGTAGTCAAGAGATATCTCATCGGTATTCTCCTGGACTATTTCCATAATGGTCGCGTGCTCCAGCGGATAGCCGATGCTGTCAAGCAAAAAGAGGAGGAACACCTTCATATCGGTGGTCGTAGTAAGCTCAAATTCCTTTTTCTTCATATAGTAATACTCCGCGAGCCGTCCTCTTGCAAAGCCGTCAGGCGAGCCCTGACAGACTCGTTTCTCTACTTTTTTGCAAAGGTGGGCTCTGAAAATTTTATAGAGAGGCTGCCGCATACGTGCGACAGCCTCTATGATAATCTATTCAGCCTTGAGGGTGGAATTACTCCTCGGTTTCCTCGGGCTTATAATACTTAGTGTAGCCACTAAGCTTGGCATTGGTGAGATTAATGTTTCCAAGACCGTCAAACTTGACCTTAGATACCTTGGAGCCTGTGAATACGAAATTCTGATTGAATACAAGAGGACATACGGGCATCTCTTCTACAAGATAAGCCTCTGCAGCAGCAAGCTTCTCTGCTCTCTCCTTTTTGTCATCACAAGCGAGAGCCGCAGCTACGAGATCGTCGTAGGTCTTGTCAGACCAGCCTGCAACGTTCGTTCTTGCAACAGCGTAGGAGGGATCGGTAACGTTAACGTCGCTCTTATACTCTATACCCATACCATTGAGGTTCGAGGTAAGAGACGCAAGGCCGGGCAAAGCATCAAGGCAATAGGTCTGCCAATCAACCGCGATAACGTCAAAGTCAGCATCTCCGTAGCTTGCATTCTTGATAAGGTACTGAATACCGGAATCCAAAATATTACCGTCAGCAACGGTGCTCTCAACAGTCTCGGCAACCTTAACGGTTACTGTAAATCCGAGAGACTCCCAAGAAGCCTTGACGATCTCTGCGATCTTCTTGCTCTGCTCGTCGGAGTCAATGGTGAGAGTAAACGCCTTGTTAGCGTTAACTACGGACTGATTTGCAGCAGCAAGATACTGCTCTGCCTGAGACTTATTTGCGCCGGTGGAGATAAGGTCCTCCTCGGAGCCGCCGGATACGTCGGGAATGAAGCCGTCCGCAGCCTTACCGAAGATAATAGCCTCGATTATAGCCTCTCTGTCGATAACCGCGGAAAGAGCGCGTCTGACGTTTGCGTCTGCAAAGAGAGGATGAGCGGTGTTGAATACGTAGGTGTATACAGAGGTATGATCAGCGGTCTTAGCCTTCTTCTCGTACTCTGCTCTCTCGGCAAGAGTGGCTTCTGCCATAATGAAGGTGACCTTGTTTTCTATATCCTCATAGCTGACTGTTATATCGGAACCGGGGAAGGTGAATTCGCCATAGAGCATACCGGGTCTTACTTTGTTGTCATAGTCCTTGGTTGTGGGATCCTGATGATATCCGAGATTTCTCGTAAGCTCAAAGGTTCCATTTTCCTTATCGTAGCTTTTGATCTTGAACGCGCCGTTGGTAACAGCGGTGTACTTGGACCAATAGCTGACGGACGTCTCAACGATGTCCTGACGAACGGGAGCGGTTGCAACGGATGCAAGATTCTTGAGAATTCTCTTATAATCGGCACCCTCGCAGTAAGTAATGGTGATCTGATCCATCTCGGTAGCCTTGATTGCCACGTCATAGATACTTCCCTCACCGTTCATTGCCTCCTTAACGCCCTCGATGTCGGCAAAAAGAGATGCGGCGGGATTAGGATTTGCGGGATTGATGATTCTCTCGCACCAGGCATAGACGTAATCGGAAGCCTTGACTACGATGTTATCGGACCAGTAGGACTCACGAAGAGTTATAACGATCTTGCGCTCCTCCTTATCAACGTCATAGTCCTCAGCGGCAGCCTTCTTAAGCTTACCGTTTTTGTTAAGAGTGAAAAGAGGCTCGTAGAGGAGGCTGAGAAGCTGCTCAGCGCCCGCGCTTACGTAATAATCACTCGGATCAAAGTCAAAGACCTGAGAGCCAAGATAAATATTGATCTCTGCGCCGTCATTTTTAGGAGCGCCGCAGCTCGTGAGAGCAGTAAGTGCGCCAAAAAGCATAACGAGCGTCAAAAGTAAAGAAACTATTCTTTTCATACTTCCTCCGGGAATGATTTTTTTACCTTTCAATTCTACCACAAACGCGCCTTTTTTTCAATCTTATTTTTAAATATGAATTATTTTCGTGCTTTTTAACAAATGTGGAGACGGAAATTTGTGTAAAAATATCATCGGTGAGCGTATATTTTTTGGAAAACAAGTAAAAAATACCTAACAAGGAACAGGAGGATAGCAAAATGGAACAGATCATTTACAAAAACGAGGGGTCGTTTGACAGCGACCTTGCCCTGGAAAGACGCAAGGCTAGCACGTATGTCGAGGGGGTGGACTATAAGCGCGACGTATGCATCGGAGGAGTCTGGGAAAGGCTGAAGGTGACGAGTGAGGCGGGAGAAAGAAACGTCGGCAGGCCGATAGGTCTGTACGATACACTCACCCTTCCGAGAATGGACACGATCATGCCCGATGATATCGAGGACGCAAAAGACGAAATAGCGAGGGAGCTGTGTCGAATGTGTGACCTGTGCGACGTATCTCCCGCAAGAATACTTGTGGTAGGTCTCGGAAACCGCGATCTTACTCCCGACGCGATAGGCCCTGCGTCCGCCGCCGAGGTGGAGGCAACGATGCACCTCAAGACCGAGGACAGAGATCTGTTTGAGGCACTCGGATGCTCGGAAATAAGCGTGCTCTGCCCTGACGTTACCTCAAACAGCGGAATTGCCGCGGCGAAGATAGTTAAAGGCGTAGTCGATGCGGTAAAGCCTACCGTTGTTTTCGCGATAGATTCTCTCGCATCACGCTCGGAGGAAAGACTCGGTAACACGGTACAAGTATCTAACACAGGCATTATCCCCGGGACAGGAGTTGGTCACTGCGGGGTAAAGATAGATGAGGAATTGCTCGGAGTGCCGGTAATAGCCATCGGTATACCTACGGTTATCAGCACTGCCGCGCTATCAGGAGAGACAGGCGGTAAGGGCGGATTCTTCGTCTCGCCTAAAGGTATCAACAAGATCGTTAAAAACGGCGCGAAGATCATTGGCGGAGGAATAAATCAGGCATTCGGAATCTGCTATTTCTGATAAGATACGGTTGACAAAGCTCGAAATAGGTGGTAAAATTACGGTAAAAACTATCCGGAGGGCTTATGTCAAAATTTGAAGAAAAGCAAATAGAACGCGAGGAAATATTCGACGGAGCGGTGCTCCACGTAGTAAAGGATAAGGTGCTGCTCCCCGACGGAAACACCTCCTTCAGAGAATTCTGTCTGCACAAGGGCGCTGTTGCCGTAATACCCGTGACCGAGGATAACGAGATCATTCTCGTCAGACAGTTCAGATACGCTCACCACCGAGAGTTTCTCGAGATACCCGCAGGTAAATTTGATTTTATCGGAGAGGAGCCTCTTGAGGCAGCGAAGCGAGAGCTCAGCGAGGAGACGGGAGCCGTTGCCGCAAAATACACGTCGCTCGGTATTCTGGATACTACCCCCGCACTCATAGACGAGGTGATACATCTTTACATGGCAGAGGACCTTACCTTTGGCGAAATGCACCTTGATGAAGATGAATTCCTGAGTGTTGAAAGGATGCCGCTCAAGGACGCTCTCGGCATGGTTATGAGAGGTGAAATACGCGATGGCAAAACTCAGATCGCGATTCTTAAAGCGGCACTGATTAAGAATATCCACTGATTTTTGACAACAAAAGTATACAAAAAGCGGTTGAAGCCGAGTCTGATCGGTTCCAACCGCTTTTTGTATTTAGTTAATCAAATAATCAGATATATCCAAAACAGTATCCACCAAAACGGTAAATCCGGAGGCTTCAAGCTCCTCCCTTGTACCGTGTCCGTAGAGGACTCCCATCGAGTCAATACCGCATATTCCCGCGCCCTCGGCGTCGTATTTTCTATCACCGACAAGGATACATTTTGCTAAGGAATCGGGGTCAGAAGTATCAACTCCGACCTCGGAAAGTGACCAGTTAAGAACCTGCCATTTCTGATCCTTCTGATGGCTGATGGCACCTCCGATAAAGTCAAAATAGCTCGTAAGTCCAAAGAGCTCAAGCACCTTTTTTGCGGTGTCAAGAGGCTTGGTAGTAGCGAGAACAAGCTTTTTACCTGCCCTCTTAAGCGAGTCGAGCATCTCGGGAATTCCGTCGTACATTACGTTGTCCCACCAGCCGTAAATATTGTAGTATTCACGGAATATTTCGATGGCGGAATTAGCCTCATCAGGGGTAAATCCGAAATCCTCCTGCCACTCCTTGTAAAGCGAGGGACCGATGTATTTCCTGAGCGAATCCTCACTCTCGTATGATATGCCGAGCTTCTTGAAGCAGTAAACGAATCCCTGAACAAGACCTCTTGCGGGATCCGAGAGAGTGCCGTCAAGGTCGAATGCAATTACGTCGTATTTCTTCATCTGTACCTCACTTGACAGTCTCAAGCTTGATCATATTGGTATTGCCGGGATGACCGTTGATCTGTCCGCCCGTAAGGACAACGTTATCACCCTTCTTGAGCTTTTTGAGCTTGACCGCCTCGATGAGCTCGCGGTAGAAGAGGACCTCGACAGAGCTGAACTCCTCGCTGAGAATGGGAGTAACGCCCCAGCTGAGATTAAGCTTGCGCCACGCCTTCTCGGAAATCGTCATACCTATAATATCAACGGGACAGCGGAAGCGGCTTACCATTCTCGCGGTCTGACCGGACATTGACGCAACGACGATACATTTAGCGCCCGTATCAACAGCCATAGCGCAGGTTGCGTGAGATACTGCGTCGATGTTGTTTCTTATCCTGAACTCGGTAGAATGGAAGAACTGCTTGTAATCAATGCCGCGCTCGGTGAACTCAGCAATCTCCGCCATGCTCTTCACCGCCTCAACGGGATGCTTGCCTGCGGCGGTCTCACCCGAGAGCATAACCGCTGAGGTTCCGTCGTAAACAGCGTTGGCAACGTCGGATATTTCCGCTCTCGTGGGTCTGGGATTATTGATCATACTCTCGAGCATCTCAGTAGCAGTGATAACGCGCTTGCCGAGAAGTCTGCACTTCTTGATAAGGTACTTCTGCACCGTGGGAACCTCAACGAAGGGTATCTCAACTCCGAGGTCTCCTCGAGCAACCATAATACCGTCGGCAACCTTGCATATCGCTTCAATATTATCAACACCCGCGCGATTCTCGATCTTTGCGATAATGTCAATGTTCTTACCGCCGTTTGCATCAAGGAAGTCACGCATAGAGCGGATATCCTCCTCGCTGGAAACGAAGGATGCCGCAACGAAGTCGACGTCCTGTTCAATACCGAAGAGAAGGTCGGACTTGTCCTGCTCACTGAGGAAGGTCTGCTTGAGAACCTTGCCGGGGAAGGACATACTCTTTCTGTCTGAAAGCTCACCGCCCGCAATTACCTTGGTGATGATCGAAGTACCTTCAACCGCGGTTACTTCGAAGATAACGAGGCCGTTGTTAAGAAGGATTCTGTCTCCGACTGAAAGCTCATTGTGAAGGTTTTTATAGGATACGGAAACTATGCTCTCATCTCCCTCAACGTCATCCGAGGTGAAGGTGAAGGTGTCGCCGTCACAAAGATTAATTTTCTTATCCTTGAAGGTTTTTATTCTGTATTCGGGGCCCTTGGTATCAAGCATGATCGCGATAGGCAGCTCAAGATTCTCTCTTACTCTCTTGATAAGCTCGATCTTCTCAAGATGCTGCTCGTGAGTGCCGTGGGAGAAGTTGAGTCTTGCTACGTTCATTCCCGCGAGGCACATCTTTGTAAGTGTTACCTCATTGTCGCATGCGGGGCCTATCGTGCAAATAATTTTAGTTTTGCGCATTGTAATTTCCTCTTTATATTTTCGTTAAAACGAATTTTTCCACATATACATTATACCACAAAACATGACGACAATCAAGAGGTTTCTAAAAAACTTATTTCCGTATTTTCCCACCTTGTATTTTTGCATTTTTAGGGCTTGGCATTTTATAGAATAATCCGCCCATTTCAAGTCAAAATGAGCGGATTTGAATATTATAGTTTACATATATGTTGCATTACTCTTTTCGGATAACACAACAGTCTCGCCGGAGGGAGTTGTGATCTGTGCAACGATACCGTCAGGTATGGTGACGTTCAGAGCAACTCTGCCGTCCCTTCTTTCATAGGAGACGCTTATCTCTCCCTTGCAGGTTTTGAAGCTTCCCTTCGCAAAATCAAGAGAGTCAACGTATGCGGGCGAGATGGATATCCTATCGAAGCCGAAGGAATCCTTCTCCTGCTTTACGCCGAGAATGTATTCGTACAGGTAGGTTGCTACTGCGCCAAACATAGGATGATCGTGAGATCTTGAGTTAAACCAATACTCCCAAAGGGTGGTTGCCCCATCCTTTTGCCACTTGCCGAAGCCGTGAGGCTCGCTTGCTGTAAGAAGCTTTACGGCGATGTCTGCTCTGCCGTATTCAAACAGCTTTCTCGTTACAATGTCCGTACCGAAAATACCGGTATCATAATATCCGAGCTTATCGTAATAATTAATGAAGTTATTCTTTGTTCTTTCGTCGCCAAGGCCAATATCAAGCGCAAAGGCGTTTGCGCCCTGACGCATACCGAGGAAGTTTCCGTCCCACGGATTGAAGTAAGCGACGTGGATCGCGTGCTTACGCTCTGCCATGCGCTTCTCAAGAAGTGGGATATCCTCCTCCTTGCCGATATGCCCCGCAATCTCTATCGTCTTTTCAAGTGCCTTCACGTAGAAGTAGTTATTGACGAAGGGAGCGGGTAATTCGACAGGACCGGGAGTGCACCACTCGCCAAGACACCACTCACCGGGCGTATCCGAGTTTACGAGCATATTCTCGCTATGGCTCTCAAGATACTCAAAATAATGGAGCATCTGAGGATAGAAGCGCGAAAGATTCTTATCATCACCGTAATGCTTCCACATCTCGTAAGGAAGAACAACTATCGCAGAGCCCCAGCCACCGGGACCGCCGCCGCTATGGGTATAGGGTGCGGTGTACTGAATATGACCTGTAAGTCTGTCCTGACAGTCGGATATGTCCTCCATCCACTTGGTATAGAATTTGTGCATATCGAGAAGATGCATTGCCGAGCGGCAGGTGAGCTGACCGTCACCTGTATAGCCGCGGCGCTCGAAGTGGGGACAGTCCGAAGGCATACCGTGATGCATGTTGCATCTTTGCGTATTGAGATAGGTATTATAGATCCAATTAAGCGTCGGGTCACTCGACTCAAAGGTTGAGGTGACGGGCACATTTGTATGTGTTCTGAGGACTGCTACCGCCTCTGCTTCTCCCTCAACGCGGAAGTATCTGAAGCCATACCAAGAGAATACGTTTTTAATTTCAACAGGCTTGTCGCCAACAGTTGCCTCAAAGCGCTGACGCATAGAGTGCTTCTCTTCTACGTCTCCGTTTTCGTCGAGTTCCTCGGAAAATACCATCTTAACTTTACATTTTTTGCCTAACGAGCGAAGAACGGGGATACCTGACATATTGAGTCCTGCATCGTAGACTGTTGCATCACCAATTCTTCCAACCACCTTAGGTATATAGGTTTCTATCACTGTATCGCGGGGACAGTCCGAGAAATGATACTCTGTCTTAAGAGGCTCTGCCTCCTCAACGCAGGACAAATCCGAGTCATCGTATTTCTCCGAGAGAATCGACTCGTCCCAATCAGTGTAATCGTGTATCTCATATTCAAGCAGGTTACTTTCCTTGACAAAGGTGGGCGCATATTTATCCTTTAATGACGTGCCTACGTAGCTGACGCCCGACTCGGTCTCGAGCTTAAGCGAGAAGCAGAGCTTCTTATCACCGAAGGGCTTCTCCTGTCTTGTGCCGTCATACCAGCCGTTACCGAGCATTGTGGCAACCGTATTCTTCCCTTCCTTGACGAGGTCGGTCACGTCATATACGTTAACGTAAGCTCTGACCGCCATCACCTCTCCCTTGGGGAAATCTCTGTGCTCATAGTTGCTGTTTATAGGCTGAAAAAGATCGGTGGTTGCAAGCTTACCGTTTACATACGGGACGTAGGTGCCGAGGCCGAGGATATTCAAGGTCGCCTTTTTGATAGGCTCGCTTATGTAAAAGCTCGTCCTGATTACGGGGCAAATATCCCCTTCCTTTGCTTTTACCCATATCGCTCTGCCGAAAACTTCATTGTGATTCATACAAGGTTCCTCTTTTTCGAGAATTTATTTCTATCGCTTTAATTTTAATATATTCGGGCAGCAAAGTCAATAGAAAAGTGTCGAACCGTCGATTTTTTTGAAGATTCTGCGCTTAAATCGAGGCAAAAGTCGACAAGGGGTACACACATTAATGCACTTTTTACAAACCGTAGGTTGTCGATAGCGTTTTTTCTAATAACTTTTTCCGAAATTATTAAAAAAAATTAAATTTTGTTGTTGACTTTTCTTTTTGTTTGTGCTAGAATTATGATGTACAAAAAAATAAAAATTTTAAGGAGCTCTTCACAATGAAAAAACTCGGCAATTTCATCTGGTGTGTACTCGGCGGCTTCATCTTTGCTGCAGTATACTTCCTTCTCGGCGTAGTTCTCTGCTGCACTATCGTAGGTATTCCCTTCGCTAAACAGGACTTCAAGATGGCTAAGCTTGTTTTCAAGCCCTTCGGCAAGACCATTACCCTCGTAAGAAAGCGCCCCGTTCTCAACGTGCTTTGGAACCTTTGCGGTGGTATCGTAGTTGCTGCTGTTTACTTTGTACTCAGCGTACTTCTCTGCGTAACCCTCGTTGGTATCCCCTTCGGCAAGCAGTGCTTCAAGCTTGCTAAGCTCGCGTTCAAGCCCTTCGGCAGAACCGTTGCTTAATTTGCCGGCATACATAAAAAGAGCGTATCCCAGTGGGTACGCTCTTTTTATTTTCTGTTTTTCTCACCGCTTGAAAAGTCCCAAGATACGTGATATAATTAAGAAAAGTATTTTTGCTGCGTAGCACCCCCTATCTGCTTAACGATTTTTTGCACCGCAGCAGGATCTGTTTTTCAGCTCCAAGGAGATTTTATGAAAATATACGATATTTCACAAGAGGTTCTTTCCTCCGCAGTATATCCCGGCGATCCCTCGCCCCGCCTTAACAAAATCGCGGATATGTCAACGGGAGATTCGTACAACCTGAGCGAGTTTTCCATGTGCGCTCACAATGGAACACATATTGACGCGCCCAGCCACTTTATTAAGGACGGTAAGACCGTAGCCAATATCGATCTCTCCCGTGTGATAGGCGCGTGCTACGTTGCCACGCCCAAAGGAGAGATCAACGGAGATGAAGCGCGAAAAATACTCAAAAATGCCGGAAAGCATACCGATGTGGCATCAAGAATCCTTATCAAAGGCAAGTGGGAGGTCACAAACGAAGCAGCCACCGTCTTTCGTGATGGCGGTGTCAGGCTTGTAGGTGTCGAACTCCAAAGCGTCGGACCGCTTCTCTGCCCTATGGAGGTACATAAAACTCTTTTGGAGGCGGACGTTGTATTACTCGAGGGATTAAGACTTGATGAGGTCACGGAAGGTGCTTACACCTTATTCGCCGCCCCTATTAATCTCGGGGACGCCGAGGGCGCTCCCTGCCGCGCAATTTTAATTGATCGTAATTAAGAATAAGCTGTCCCGAATGCAAAAACGCATTCGGGACAGCCTTTTTATTTTGTATTTTGTCTAAGCGTGTAGCTTATTCTTCAGCAGGCGTACACTTTCTGTACGTGCATCCGAATGCAACGTCATCAAGCATAATACCAGAGCCCTTAGCTTTCGTATTACCGATGACGTAAACGCTGTTGATAGAGTCTGTCAAGGTGGTAAGCTCTTTCGACGCGGAGTCAACGTACTCTCCGTCGATGTAGTAGTGGAGCGTAACGGTGTCGTCCTCGGAGCTAAGCTCAATGACTATCTTAACGTCAAACCAGCCGGTGAAGCTATCATCACCCACGGTGACGGACTTAAGAACGATCTCGTCCCATCCGGTAACGCTGACTACACCGTCCTTAGGCGCGGATACCGAGAAGAAATAATCCACAATACAACCGTTTGCAGTCCAACGGTCGGTGCTGATATTCGATACGGTATCAACAAACTGCATATTGAGATAATTGTCCGTATACGCGTTGATCCTGAAGGAGAGATATCCCGTCGCGTTATTCGCGGAGCTGAGTGTGTCCATATTTGACGTTGTGCCGGGAATCCAAAGCTCGATCTTGGCAGCCTGCCTTGCGTTCTTCTTGAGAAGCTCGTACTCACCGTTATCGTTGATGAGAGGATTCTGAGAGCCATCCGCGGTATTGAAGTGCGCGGAGTTACCTACGCCTACCATACCGTTATGATCGGTACCGTCCATAAAGTAACCCATCTCGGGGGTGAATGCGTGATCGCATACCGTACAGTTGTAGGTGATAACGCCGTCCCTAGCGGTGTGCTCAAGAGACGCGTGAGGAATATCCGAGGAAACGGTACGGTATCCCTTCTCACCGCACCCGGTGCAGGTGTATTCGATGATGCCGGGTGTACAGTCGGTGGTCGACGGAGCCTTGATGATCACGCCATCGTCGAAGGTATGCTCATCCAACCACAGATCAAAGGGATCGGGGTTTACGGGGACGGTAGCAAAAGCATCGTTAAAAGCGGATATACTGACATTTACGTCAGAGCCATCAATACCGCTCACACCGGAAATCATAATGTATTTGGGAATGTAAAGCTTGTTTACTTCGCTGTTGAGTGTCGGTACACTTGCGTTTTGTATCTTGAACAAATGTATCGTGCTCACGCCTTCAACCACGAGACCTTCGATAGTCAAGGACGTAGTGATCTGATTGGGGAGTCCGTTATAGTGGTTAAGCCAGTTACCGGTGATTATGCAAGTTATTCCGGGGCCTGCGGTACAATTCTTAAGCGTTACGTCGCCGTCGAATATACTGTTATAATCACTTCTTAAGAGAATGAACGCGTCTTCACTGATACGGTAAACGTTTTCAATATAGAGCTCTCCTCCGCCTATAACGAGAATACCGAAGCCGAGAGTGGAGTTGGTGATTCTCGCGTTATGAAGGCCCTGGTGAGAATCGAATCTGTCGAGATAACAGTTATCCATAACCACGTTACGGCAGAAGTTACTACCCATAACGCCGTGATACATACGTCTGTTGGTTATGGTCTCACCCGTTTCCTCATTTTCATACTGAACAAGGCCCGAGAAGGTCAGATTGATACAATCGGTCGCGCTTAGGTCATAGCTACCCATCTCGTTACGGGAGGTGCCCTGCCAGAAGCTGTACGCCTGATGTCCCTCAACGATACAGTCGGTCATTGTAGTGTTATTACAGTACTTGAAGTTGAAGAAGCCAGCGTAAGGAACTCCGTAGGACTTATCAGCGCCCCAGAAATCAATGGAGCCGTCTCCGTTTCTGTCGAGCTCGATCGTCATATCCTCGCCCTCGATAACGTGCTCAATGCCGTAAATCGTGGTGTTCGAGCGCTGAACCATAATTCCACGTGAGAAGTAACAGTAGTTATTCTCATAGTCGGGATCCTGCGCCTTGGGATTAGGCGCTATGGTAATTAATTTTCCGTTACCGACGGAAATAGGCTCTTCGTCGAGTGAATATCTGATAATATCGGTTATTCCCGAATAGTCGTACTGAATAGGAGTTGTGGGATCAACGTTTCCGTTCTCGTCAACGAGGATCATCTCAGCCTTATCCACGCCGTCATTGGCATTCACTCCGTATCTCAGATAGATCTTTTCGTCCGAATTGATAATCTTGAGCATACAAGGCTCTGAGAAGGTCATACCGATGTTTGTCTGTCCTTTGGAAAGAGTCATTCCCTCGGGAACGGAAATATAGGTAGCCGAGTCGTCGGGATATATCGAGAACACGTTAACACCGCGATGCTTTGAATCATCCCAGCGTATCTGACTGTCGTCAAAGATGAGGGTGGCGCCCATCCAGTTTGTGTCGGTCCTGATTACGATCGTGCTTTCAAGCACGCCGATATAATAGGTCGAGCCTGCATTACCGTAAACGGGAAGTCCGTTTTTGTTAGCGTAATCATGAGCGGCGCGAATTGCCTCGGAGTCATCGGTAGTACCGTCGCCGACAGCGCCGAACTGCTCGTAGGTTACAACCTCTACGTAGCTTTCTACGTCATTACAGTTAACGCATACGTAGCCGTACTTGCCCTCCTCATCGGGAACCTCCATAAAGCTGTAGGAATGCTCGGGAGCGTCAATTACGAACTCTTCGGAATAGTCGCAGTAGGTACACTGATCCTTCTCAAGACCGTCAGTGCCGCACTGAACCTCTGTAACAACTACTCTCTCGATCTCGTGAGAGTCTCTTGCCTCGGTCTCGGTATCAAGAGTCTCGGAGCACTTAGTACAAGTGCTTCTCTCTATTCCCTTCTCGTCTGTTCCGCAGGTAGGTACGGCAATAACCTCGGGACTAGACCACTCGTGCTCGCACTCTGTGGGGGTATTATCGTCAGGAACGTTATCATCGGGAACAACATCACCGGGAACATCGTCACCGGGAACATCATCATCCGGAGGATTATCGTCACTTGGATCATCATTTCCGCCTATGTTGATGTCGATTCCAACCTTATCAAGAATAGGCTGTATCACATCACAGGACGCAAACGCAAGAACCGTCATCATAAGCACGATAACCGCGATAATTCGCAACAAATATTTACATTTGCTTGTTTTATTCATTTATGCACCTCTGTACTTTAGCCCCGAATCATTCTTCTACGGGCGTATATTTTTTGTATCTGCAGCCAAACGCGATATCATCAAGCATGATACCCGAGCCCTTAGCTTTTGTATTACCGATGATGTATACGCTGTTGATAGAGTCGGTCAATGTAGTAAGCTCCTTTGATGCGGAGTCAACGTACTCTCCGTCGATGTAGTAGTGAAGCGTAACGGTATCGTCCTCGGCGTCAAGCTCAATGATGATCTTAACGTCAAACCAGCCGGTGAAGTTATCATCACCTACGGTGACGGACTTAAGAACGATCTCATCCCATCCGGTAACGCTGACCACTCCGTCCACGGGTGCGGATACCGAGAAGAAATAATCCACAAGACATCCGTTTGCTGTCCAGCGGTCCGAGCTCTTATTAGACTCGGTGTCGACAAACTGCATATTGAGATAATTATCTGTATAAGCGTTGATCTTGAAGGAAAGATATCCCGTCGCATCGTTTTCGGCAGAAAGCTTATCTATATCCGAAAGAGTATTGGGAATCCAAAGCTCGATCTTGGCAGCCTGCCTTGCGTTCTTCTTGAGAAGCTCGTACTCACCGTTATCGTTGATGAGAGGATTCTGAGAGCCCTCAGCGGTATTAAAGTGAGCAGAGTTACCTACGCCAATGATACCGTTGTGATCGGTACCGTCCATAAAGTAACCCATCTCGGGTGTGAATGCGTGGTTGCAAACGGTACAGTTATAGGTGATAACACCGTCGAAAGAGGTGTGCTCAAGAGATGCGTGAGGAATCGCGGAGGCAATAACGCGTTCAGCAACGATTCCGCAATCCGTACAGGTGAATCTGATAAGACCGGGAGTACAGTCGGTGGTCGAAGGCTCCACGACCACAACACCCTCGCCGAAGGTATGCTCATCTAACCAGAGCTGATACTGATCGGGGTTCATCATAACGGTAGACAACGCGTCGGCGAATGCGGATGCCTTGACGGTAACGTCGCCTCCGTCGCTCGTTTTAACATTGCTTACCATAATGTACTTAGGAAGATAAAGCGGATTTACCTCGTCAACAGTGGCGGGATAGCCTGCCGAGGTGATATTGAATATTTCAAGAGTATTCTTCTCTGTAACAAGTCCGTCAATGGTGATGGAGGAGCATACCCAGTTGGGAATACCGTTGTAGAAGCTGCGCCAGCCGCCTCCGACGATAGAGGTGATCTCGATTCCCATTCGGCTGTCCTTAATGATAATATCACCGAGGAAGATACTGTTGTAGTCATTACGAAGCGAGATGAACGGGCCCTGCGAGATACGGTAAACGTTCTCGATATAGAGCGTACCGTCACCGATAACAAGAATGCCGAAGCCGAAGGTCGAGTCGGTCAGGGTTGCGTTATACATAGCCTGGTGAGCGTCGAAGCGGTCAACGTAGCAATCGTCCATCACAAGGTTGCGGCAGAAGTTTGTACCCATAATGCCGTGGTACATAAATCTGTTGGTGATAACCTCTCCTGTCGCCTCGTTTTCATACTGAACAATATTAATAAAGGAAAGATCTACGCAGTGGTTTGCGTATATATCGTAGCTACCCATCTCGTTACGGGAGATTCCGCCGGTATCCTCGTTGAGCTGATAGAAGCTGTATGCCTGATGGCCCTGAACGAAGGAGTCCTTGAAGGTAACGTTGTAGCAGCCCTCGAAGGTGTAGAAGCCGGTATAAGGAACGCCGTAGGACTTATCAGCGCCCCACTTGTCAATAGTTCCGTCACCGTTTCTGTCGGTCTCGATCGTCATATCCTCACCGTAGATGCGGTGCTCAATGCCGTAGAGAGTAACGTTGGATCTCTGTATGGATACGCCACGATAGAAGAAGCAGTAATTGTTCTCATAATCGGGATCCTGAGCTCTCGGATTGGGAACTCTGGTGATTATCTTTCCGTTACCGAAGGAGATCGGCTCGTCATCAATAGAATATACATATATCTTGGTTATTCCGGAATAATCGTACTGAATAGGAGTGGAGGGATCCACGTTTCCGTTCTCATCAACGAGAAGCATTTCCTTCTTGTTGGAGCCGCTGTTTTTGTTCTCACCGAAGCGGATATAGATCTTTTCTTCGGAGTTCTCAACTCTGATCATACAGGGCTTATCAAAGGTCATACCTATGTTTGTCTGTCCCTTTGAAAGTGTCATTCCCACGGGAACGGAAACGCTGTATCTGTAAGTCTCGGGAGCGATCGTGAACACGTTTACCTGACGGTGCTCGGCGTCATCCCAATGAATATTACTGTCATCGAATATAAAGGTAGCTCCGTTCCAGTTCGTATCGGTCTTAACCGTAATCGTCTCCTCAAGCACACCGATATAATAGGTCGAGTCTGCATTACCGTAAACGGGAAGTCCGTTTTTGTTAGCGTAATCATGAGCGGCGCGAATTGCCTCGGAGTCATCGGTAACACCGTCACCGACAGCGCCGAACTGCTCGTATGTTACGATCTCAGCGTAGCTCTCTACGTAGCCGCAGTTAACGCATACGTTGCCGTATTTGCCGTCCTCATCGGGAACAGGCATAAAGCTGAGTGAATGCTCGGGAGCATCAATCACAAATTCTTCGAAATAATCGCAGTGCTTACACTCTTCCTTCTCAAGACCGTCAACACCGCACTGAACCTCTGTTACAACAGATCTCTCAATTTCGTGAGAGTCTCTTGCCTCGGTCTCGGTATCAAGAGTCTCGGAGCACTTAGTACAAGTGCTTCTCTCTATTCCCTTCTCGTCTGTTCCGCAGGTAGGTACGGCAATAACCTCGGGACTAGACCACTCGTGCTCGCACTCTGTGGGGGTATTATCGTCAGGAACGTTATCATCGGGAACAACATCACCGGGAACATCGTCACCGGGAACATCATCATCCGGAGGATTATCGTCACTTGGATCATCATTTCCGCCTATGTTGATGTCGATTCCAACCTTATCAAGAATAGGCTGTATCACATCACAGGACGTAAATGCAAGAACCGTCATAATAAGCGTCATAATTGCAAAAATACGCAACAACTGTTTACATTTTCCGAGATTAAGCATTCTCATTCCGCCTTTCGGTTAAATTTATTTTTTATTTCAATTAAAAATCAGTTGGTTTCTACGGATATATTTTCAAGCGAGAAAACATCCTTCTGCTCTGCAAGCTCAGGAGTGATGGGGGTGACTCCGTCCGCCGCAAAAATGCGGGAAAGCTTTATCTTTTTCGGAAGATAGAGCTTATTGACGTCGTCTGTCAAGGAGCCGGGATCAGCATTATAAATAGCATACAGTGACATCTCACCGGAATCGCATCTGAGGCCGTCTATCGAAAGAGAATTCGTCACGTGGTTGTCAAGTCCGTTATAGAACTTTACCCATCTTCCTTCTACGATCTTGGTCATATTCTCGCCGCATCTGCAGTTCTTCATAACAACGTCGCCGTCAAATACGCTGTTGTAATCCATACGAAGATGGATAAAGGCGTTACCCGAAATACGGTGTACGTTCTCGATATACAACTCACCGCCGCCGATAACAAGGATACCAAAGCCAAGAGTACAATTCGTGATCCTTGCGTTATGTACACCCTGATGGGAATCGAAGCGGTCGACGTAGCAATTGTCCATCACAACGTTACGGCAGAAGTTACTGCCCATAACTCCGTGATACATTTTTCTGTTGGTGATGACCTCACCGGTCTCTTTATTCTCATACTGAGTAAGATTAAGGAGCTTGAGGTTGACGCAGTCTGTAGCGTTAAGATCGTAGCTGCCCATCTCGTTGCGGATATTGCCGGGCTCGTTGCGTGTAGCTCCCTGCCAGAAGCTATAAGCCTGATGTCCCTGAAGCAGACAATCTGTCATAGTAACGTTATTGCAGCTCCTGATGTAGAAGAATCCGATGTAAGGAACTCCATAGGATTTGTCCGCGCCCCAGAAGTCGATAACACCGTCACCGTTTCTGTCGATCTCGATGGTCATATCCTCACCCTCTATCGAGTGCTCTATGCCATAAACGGTCGTGTTGGATCTGGCAACCGCAAGTCCTCTGCCGTAGTAGCAATAGTGGTTATCATAGTCGGGGTCGATCTTCTTAGGCTGAGGAACTACCGTTTTGATGCGGCCGTTACCGATTGAGATCGGCTTATCGTCGGTGGAGTATACAGTGATCTTGGTTACCGCGGAATAGTTGTACTGAATGGGGGTTGTGGGATCGACGTTACCACACTCGTCAACGAGTATCATCTCGTTCATATTCACGCCGCCGTTGGCATTCTCGCCGTAGCGACGGTATATCTTTTCGCCTGCGTTTTCGATCTTTATCACACAAGGCTTGTCAAAAGTCATTCCGATATTGGTCTGTCCCTTGGAAAGAGTCATTCCCTCGGGAACAGGTACTGTAACGGGAGCGGAATCGGACTCAACGAAGAAAACGTAAACGTCGCGAAGCCTGCTCTCCCAATGAATCGTGCTATCATCAAAAATCAGCCGTGCTCCGTTCCAGTCGGTGCTTGTTTTAACAATGATAGACGATTCAAGAGATCCTATATAATAGGTAGCATCTGCTCTGGCGAGTACGGGAAGTCCTGCCTCATTTGCGGCAGTGTGAGCCGCTCTGATGGCCGCCGAGTCATCGGTAATACCGTCTCCGATCGCACCGAAATCCTCATAGCGAATCACGTTCGCATTTTCCCTAAGATCAGTGCTCCTCTTGCAATTATTCATGATAGTTCCTCCTGTTGCGCACTACATGGCGCGGTCTTTTGCGTTTTTTGTTTTTTTGCTTTTATTCAATGGGATAAACCCGTTATTTGACAACTTAATTTTACTTTTTAGCCTGTTTTTTGTTTTTTGATCTTGCAGAGCTGCTTGTCAGCGTGTAGCTTATGTTAAGCAACCATCTTACCATTCCGTCATCGCAGCTACCGTCTAAAGCGACCGTCAGCCAGTGCATTTTGTTCATGTGATAGGCTCTGAAAATCCCCTCTTCGACTCCGGCAAGAGACTCGACGATATCGGGCGGGCACTTCAGATTTACTATATCCAGCTTATCCTTATCAGAAAGACCCAGCTTGCACCCAGGAACGTTCATGGATATGGCAAACCACTTGCCGTTATCCGAGTGACGGAAAACGCCGCTGACGAAGTCATCCTCAAACGGATAGTCAGCATTTACACCGTAGGCTTCATACACGTGCCTCTCAAAATCGCCTCGCGTCATTTCCATTCCTCTTATCAATATTTGAAAAGCAAACGCCGTTACAACCATCAACGGCGTCCGTGCCTTATCAAGGGTATTATACATCATTTTTTCCTCTTTGTCTATGCTTTTTTGTGAAAAATCTACACATTTTTTCCATTGGACAAACGCACTTGGTGGTTTTAGACAAAGCTCGCCCTTCTTTTTTGGTTGCTTTGCATCTTGACTTTTTTAGCGCATTATTTTAAAATGTAAGTGGTTAGTTTAATATTATTTAAAGGAGCAAAGCATGAAACGAACAAACCTCAGACGGCTTTTGCCGATCCTGCTGACTCTTGTGATCGCGATCGTATGCATCTTCGGTATCACAGCGGCAGCATCAACAACGTCCACCATCTATTCGTATGAGATCAAGTACGCAAGTGTTGTTCTCAACAATGACGTGGACCTTATCTTCTGGGCAGATCTTGATGAAGAGACCGCTCAGAACAACGATACGTTTATGACTTTTAACGACGGAGCGCCCGTTTACTACTCTACTACCGAGTCGGTCAACGGCACCACCTACATAGTATATCGCTACAACGATATATTACCGCAGGACATTGGTAAGCCCGTCACTGCAAAGTTATACATTGATGGCGAGCTCAGCAGCTTCTCCATTTACAACGTAAAGGATTACTGTCAGTACGTACTCACCTACAGCTCCTCCGATTCCCTGAAGACACTTGTCAGTGACCTTCTCGTATACGGTGAGTCCATTCAGGCACTCCTTGGTGAGGATCCCGCAAACTACGTTACAAAGGGTATCACCGGTCTTGTTCCCTCTGCCCCCGGCAGTGATATGACCGTCCTCTACGGTAACGAGGTAAAGGACAACCTCAAGAAGGGTGAGGAAGTAACTCTCTCCAGCTCCAAGATCCAGATGACAAGCGGAATGGAGCTGCTCGTAGACTTCGACTTCCTTGATGAGAACGTTGACGTATCCGAATACTCCGCATGTCTGGCTATCAACGGACGTGAGCAGGAGGTTAAGATCTCCGCATCCGGTCACGTCTACCGCGCGGTATTCGATGCGTTTTATCCCTACGAGCTCTTCGAGAACGTAAAGGTTGAGGTTTACAAGGGCAATGCCCGCGTAAGTAAGTCCTTTACCCTTTCGCTTGCATCTTACCTCGATGCTCTCAGTGACAACGAAACGTATGCAGATGCGGTAAACGCTTACTACAATTACGGTTATTCCGCGCACCTCTACGGCGGTACTCATACCATTTCGATGCCCGGTTCAGTTGAGGGCAACGGTATGGGAACGAGCACATATGACGACTACGGAACCGTTACCTACTCCTGCTCACTTTGCGGAGAGGTGATCGACACCATTGATGTTACCCACATCCGTGACTTTGAGGGCGCTAATTCAGACGGATCTCCCGCAAACAGCGCGACCAACGGTTCTCTCTTCACCCTCACTACCGAGAGCGAGACTCTCCAGGACGGCTCGTCCAACAGCTATCTCTCCATCGTGCGTGATACGGAGAACAACCTCGGCTCAGGCGGATTCGGTTATTACTTCACGTACGCTCAGGCTCGCAGAACGGCTACGGATGGTAAGATAGACAATCTCGAGCAGTACTCCAGCAAGAAGTACACCTTTGACTTCAGCGTGAAGGCTCCCGAAGCAGGACTTGCAGATTTTAACATCTATCTTCAGAATTCGCTCACATCCGGCACGGGACGTTATCTGAGACTTATCAATATCACTCCCGACGGCGCTATCGAGAACGACGTCTCCGCAATTTCCGCTTCCGGAACTGTTACGAAAGATAAGTGGACCGATGTAACGGTAACCATGGAGTTCTATGAGAGCAACGGCGAGCAATACATCTTCTTAGAGTATTACATCAACAACGTTTTCGCTGACTCCGTTTCAGTTTCCAACACTCTTTATAACAACTCCTTTAATAGAATCCATATCAGCTCCAGCACCGACGGTCTCACAGACGGCCAGGGTATTCTCTTCGATAACTTTGTATTCGCGCACGGGTGCGTGCACGAGTTCACCGAGAACATCCTTCAGCACGTAAAGAATGAGGGCCAGAACGATGTTCGTGACGTGGTTGACAAGATCAACAACGAGTTCGAGCTTGCGGACTTCTCCACCGTTGTACGTTGGAATTCCGCTAAGCAGAACGGCGAGTATTTGTACAAAGAGACCTACACCGAGACTCAGTGGCTCAGAGAGTGTCCCACCGACATCTACGAGCAGCCCGAGTCTACTCCCAAGAATTATCAGCACCCGAGACTTCTCTTCAATTCCAGCGATATTCCCGCAATTGTAGAGAATATGGCAAAGCCTGAGAACGAGGCTGCATACGCAAGATTTATGACTCTTGTAAACTCCTCCGACGACGGTAAGCTTACTCCTATCGAGCTCGTTACACCCGCAGCGTTCGAGTATACCAACTACAGCACCTCTACCCTCAGAACGATCGAGGCTAAGGCTCTGTACTATGCTCTGTTCAAGAACGATCCCGAGCGTACCGATGCAGTTCTCCGCGGTTATGAAGCAATCTACGCGATGAAGAACTATATGCTCACCTTCTCGGTTGAGTGGGACTTCTCCGACCAGTGCCGTATGTACGGTGAGGGTATGTACTACGCAGCTCTCGTTTACGACTGGTGCTACGACCTCCTTACCGAGGACGACAAGGATCAGTTCAGACTCGGCGTACAGAACCTCTTCTGCGACGGTACGAGCAACCAGCCTTGGCTTGGTGAGACTCACAACGGTCGTAAGCTCGAGGGCGGCTTCCCCGCACTTTACATCGAGAGCCAGACTCCTCTTACCGGTCACGGCGCTGAGGCACAGGTTCTTCGTGACTACTTCGCCTTCGCGATCGCGATCTACGACGAGGATCCTACCTGGTACCAGTACGTTGGCGGTATGATCTATCAGAACTACGTTGACGCGCGTAACTACTTCTACAGCGCGAGCTACTATCCCGACGGCTCGGCGGGTTACAACATTTACCGTTACATATGCGATCTCTATAACGCATGGCTCTTCGAGGGAATGGGCGTCGAGCTCCCCTACAACGAGGAAGATATGCAAACCGTTATCCACGGTCTTATGTCGCTTGAGATCAACAACAACTTCATATTTGCGACCGCAGACGGCTCCGGCACATCCTCTTACGGACAGTACAGAGTAGGCACCACTATGGGTGACGCTGCTCTTATCTCGTCCTACCTCTTCGACGATCCTACCGCTCTCGCTATTGCGGAAAGACTCTGCGGATACGAGTATAACAGAAACGGATTCTCCCACCAGCTCGGTATCAGCTGCGCGTACTATCTCATTCTTACGGCTAACGATCTGACGGCATCTGAGGATTACAGAGACCAGATCTCAAACGTTGAGTACCACGGCGGCTTCCAGCAGCAGGTAGTATCCCGTAACGATAAGAGCGAGGACAGCGTCGTAGTTCTTATGCAGGGCGCACAGCACTACCCCGGCGGACATACTCACCAGAACGCGGGCAGCTTCCAGATCTGGTACAAGGGTATGCTCACCCGTGACGACGGTCTGTACGACGCCTACGGAAGCGATCACCACTTCTACTATCATATGTCCGCAACCGCGCACAACACTCTTCTTATCTATAATCAGAACCTTGCGGGCGAAAAAATGGGCCCCGGCTCCGGTACCACCAAGTATTATAACGGCGGTCAGAAGTACGAGCTCAGCATTCCCGTAAGCTATGACTCATGGGTCAATGACGAGAAGTTCTCCTACGGTGAGCTTATCGGCTTCGACTACGATGACGAAGATAATCCCTCTTACGTATACTTTGCAAACGATATAACCAAGGCGTACGACGAAAGAACGGTTGACTACGTTGAGCGTTCCATGATGACTCTCTACACCGGCGACGAGGAAACCCCGATGGTAATGTTCGTCTTTGACAACATCACCTCCGACGAGGCAACCTTCAAGAAGACCTTCCTTCTCCAGTGCGCCGAGGCTCCTCTCGTTGACGGTAATACCGTTACCGTTGATAACGGCGAGGGTAAGCTTGTGCTCACCTCCCTTCTCGGAAACGACGAGATCAAGGCTTACGGCAGAACGAGCGTTGACGGCGTAGTAGGCGACGGCGACGGCTCCGAGAGATTCTATCTCAGCAACGCGGGTGAAAACCTTCTCCCCGGCGGCGCAACAATGATCGGTGACAAGAACAGCGACCTCTCCGTAGTTTGGGGTCACGTTGAGATCAGTCCCGAGTCTACTCAGAAGACCAACCAGCTTATGAACGTTCTTTACGTAAGTGATTCCGGCACTGTTGTCAGCGCTACTCCCACTCTCCTTGAGAGCGATTATATGACGGGCGCAACCTTCAAGAACCACACCGTAATGTTCGTTAACAACGCTGACTACTCCTCCGACACTCAGACCTTCGTAACTACCGGTGAGGGTACTATGAAGTACTATATCGGCGGTCTGTACGAGGGCACCTGGAAGGTAACCGTCAACGGCGAGGAGATCGGCGAGTACGACGCAACCTCCGATGGCAGAATGATCGCATTCGAGGCTCCTACCGGAACCGTAGTCGTAGAGCCCAGCGGATCCGACCGCCCCGAGGGTACAGCTATAATCAGATTCATCCTCAACGGCGGTGAGCTTCCCGAGGGAACTCACAACTACTACTTCAAGGGCAAGAATAATCCCCTTCCCGCTCCTACCAAGTACGGCGCAACCTTCTCCGGCTGGTACACCGACGCTAACTTCGAGAACCAGATAACCGAAATTCCCGATACCGCAACCAGACCTTATACGCTCTACGCTAAGTGGAGCGAGCCGATAATCTTCGCAGATTACTCTCAGGGCGGATCGATCTCCGATTATCCCGCGCTCAATTACACCGGCAACTTCAAGATAGTCAAAGCAGAGGTTCCTTATCTCCTTTGGACCGACACCAACTCCGGCGGTGGATCCATCATGGGTAAGGACGGCGCGTATGCAACATACGCAAGAGAGTCTCTCAAGGTTACCTTCTCTATGAGCCTTGGAAGAAACGGTGATGAGAACCTTGCTCCCATCCAGCTCTACTTAAGAGATACAAACGGATCGGCAACCAGATACATCAACGTCTTCAGAACAGATTCCTCCGGAAGCATCTATCTCGGCAACAGCTCAATGTTTGCTCAGATGCCTGCCGAAGGCATGATCGAATTCAGCATAGTACTTGACTTTGAAAACGGTATGGCATATACCTACGATACGGAAGGCGTATGCACCAAGTCCTCTACGCTCAGCGGAATCGGAATCGTATGTCCCGAGGAATACTCAAGCTACGAGGAATGGTTCACAAGTCTTAGCGCTTCCGGAGGTTCTCTCGCAACCTTCAAGGCTACCAGCGCAGGCTCTATCCGCGTAGGCTACGTTAAGATAGTAAGCGGCGATATCTCCGAATCCTGTATGAACTTCGGTCCCAACTCCACCACTCATAAATGGAATGACGGCGAAATAATCTCCGCTCCCTCTACTACCGACTGTACTCCCGGTATCATCAGATACACATGTACAGAGTGCGGAATAACCAAGGAAAGCTCTATTTCCTCCGATGCTCCTCACGCTTCTCTTGAGCTCATCGCGGAAAACGGCGTTGCCAAGTATCGTTGTACAGCATGTAACTGCGTATATACTCCCGATACAGGCTACTTCATGGACGGTACCGATCACAACGCTATGATAGGCGTAGGTAACTCCGCTCATTACAATACCGCAACCGGCAGCCAGAATCCTCTTATCAACGAGGCAGGCGAATACGAGCTTCTCAAGAAGAATGCAAGACAGAATGCTAAGCTTGAGCTTTGGATTCCCAACACGGTATCTTCGATGTCCACCTTCACATCCGCGACCAACGCGACCGGATTCATTTCCTTCAAGGCGAACGCTTACACCGACGACTACATCTACATGCAGTTCGTTGATACGAGCGCAAATGCAGGCTCTGACCGTTGGACCGCAAACGGATGCATTATGGATCCCTTCTTCAACATATCCAAGCCCGATGCAAGCGGTGTGGTTAACGTTACCGGTTGGAACGATCTTGTTCTTAAGTCTGTTACCGTCGGCGACGATAAGTTCACCGGTTGGATGGATATCAAGATCGCTATCGAGCTCAGCTCCGCTGATGACACCATCACCCTCCACTACTACGTAGACGGTGTATATCTCGGTGCCGTTTCCAAGGAGCTTACCACATCCACCAATGCAATTAACAGTGTATATATCTTAGGTTATTGCAAGGCTAAGGATTCGGGTCTCAAGCTTGACGACATCTCCTTCTGCTGCTCCAACAGCGGATGGACACTCGGTGAGTAATTCACTAAAAACAAAATAACCGCGGCGGTTTTGCCGCCGCGGGATGGCGTTGTGCTCCTAAGGACACAACGCCATCTCTATTCGCCTTTGGCGAGTTATATTGCTACGCAGTGGTATTCGGCTTACACCGAGTGGTATTCGCTTCGCGAGTTTATAGGGGCGAATAGAATATAACTGCTCTGCCTAGAGAGTAATATCACTTTTGCGGTAGCAAAAATAACACGCCCTCGAAGACAGCATATCACTAAAAACTATCAGGAAATACGCACTTATCTCCACCTTAAGGTGGTAAAAACACAAAAATACGGAAGCGCTTCGGTGTCTCCCGTATTTTTACGTTAATAAGGCTGAAAGCCCTGCAACAGCAAGGTTTTCAGCCTTTTATTTTATTTGTTTTCTATTGTAAATTCCTGATATCCGACCTTAAGTCGGTAAACGATGTCAGCGAAAGCAAAGCTTCCCTTCACTCCCTCAGGGAGCGTGATATAGGCGAGAATCTTACAGTTTTCACGCCTCCAGCCAAATGACGCCTTTCCGCTCGGGAATACGTACTCACCCTCCGCGTGATCAAGTCCCGCGGGGATCACGGGCGAGAATATCACAGACGAGGGGTCGCTCACGGTAGGATTTACCCTAAGGCCTGCTATACGGCTATGGAAAATGCGGATAATATCGCCAAGGAAGTGGTGATTTTCCGACTCGTTGAGCCCGTTTTCGGCAAGTGACTCGCAAAGTGCGGTTGCTCCGCGCTCTATCATTGAGCCGTAGGATGGCTCGTCGGGACGGCATATCATTCTTAATGCAAGATCAATATCTCCTCTGTCGATAAGCACGTCAAAGATAAATCTGAGGCCTATCATACCCGTGGCAAGATGCTCATCCTTCTCTTTTATAAGGTCGAGAAGCCGTGAATAAGCCAAGGGAATCTCGTCATCATTCAGTATGCCGTGAGAGATGATGATCGCTTGCGAGGTCTGGCAGCTGCCAATGGCGGTAACCGATTCAAAATCGATGAGATTTTTGCGTATTGAAGCGCGCATTTCATCGGCAAGCCTTTTTGCGAAATCGCGCCCTTCATTATCCCCGATAACACCGAAGATAAATTCGCTTTTTCTTGCCATATCGTAGACCGTGACGCTGTCTGTGAGGACCAAGGGAGCGGTAATAGGCTCGCCCGAGGCTCTCGGCTGACACCAGTCGCCAAGTCCTATCGCTACAAGTCCGTCTCCGTCACGCCTTGACGCTATATACTCAAGATAACGGCGGATCATATCCGAGCACTCAAGTAGGACGTCCGTCCTGCCGTCATATTTGTATATATAATAAGGAACTATAACGGCGGCGCTGTCCCACATAGGACCGTTGCCCCACGCAAATCCCCATCCGGTGGTCGGAGCAATACCGGGAAGTGTGCCGTCATATCTTTGAGCGCGGGCAAGGACCTTTAGCCATACGCGGAGGTCCTCCGAGCAGTCAAAGTGCAAAAGAAGCTGCTCTGCAGAGACCGAAATATCTCCCGTCCAGCCGTTTTTCTCTCTGTGGGGACAATCGGTCGGGAAATAGTGGAAGTTGGAAATATCAGCGTTTATTCCCATCTCGTAAAGGGTGCCTATCACCTCGTCAGAGCAGGAAAAATCTGCTCGTCTTTTTGAGGCGGAGGATATGACCCGGAAGGTCAGAAGCTCCTCAGTCGCCTGCTCCTCGGTTATGCCCTCTACGAATACGTAACGGAAGCCGTGATAGGTAAAGGGCGGCACAAAGATCTCCTCTCCCTCGCCCGAGAGCGTATAGACGTCGGCCTGAAGCAAATGGATATACTCGCTATAATCAGGCTTTAGCGTATATATAGAATTTATATTGAAGCTTCCGTCATCGCTGAGGCGCTCGCCGTGGCGGAGCGTCACCCTCTGTCCTCGCTCACCCTTTATCTTAAGGCGGCACACACCCGAGGTGCTCTTGCCGAAGTCATAGAGGTATCCGCTCACCTTTGTCGAGGGTATATCCTCGCCTTTATGGAGGGCGGTCCTCAGGTAGCAGATGTTGTCCTGCTTGGTTATTTTCAAGGGCTTAAGCTCGCATATTTTGGTTATGGGCGAGGCGGTGCATTTTGATATCTCACCCTTTAGAGGCGTTGCTAACATAGCATTTTGCCAACTTAAGTCGTCAAAATCGGCAGTTGACCATTTATCTATCGCAAGTCTTGCATCAACGTGAGTGCCGTATCTGTACATATCATACACTATATGCGAGGGGTGAGTCCTGAAGCTCTCGTCACTCACAAGAGTGAAGGTACTGTCGCCCCCCTTAGCCTCAAGTCTTAACGAAAAGCAAAGAGGCGCGCGGAAGGACGCCTTGTCAAAATTCCAGGAGGTAACGGTCTGATTTGCAAAGCCATTACCGAGAATAACGCCGATCGCGTTTCTGCCCTTGACAAGATGCTCTGCGATCTCATACTCATCGTAGAACATAATATCGTCAGGGTTTGAAATATACGGAGCGATATAGCCCTTGGTTATATTTTTGCCGTTCACGTACAGCTCGTAAAAGCCCGAGGCAACGATGTAAACCTTCGCACCCGTAGGAGCGAAATCGAGCTCAAAGCCCTTTCTTATATACGGCGCGGGAACGCTTTTATTCTTATCTGTATATTCGTTTGTAGCCTTTATAAAATTCTCGAACATTACATTCACCTTGAAGAATTCATTTTCACACTTATTCTAACACATGGCGTAGCTTTTTTCAATGGAAAAGCAATTATTTTTTTCGAATATTAAAAATGGTATCGACATACGGTTTACTCTGTGATATAATATGCTCAGAATAATTCTGACAGGAGACCCGATATGTCACGCTTGATACCTATGCCTAAAAAATGTGTTACACATGATAACAATACTCATATAATTCCCTACTCTATCTTCACCGAAAACGAGGATTGGAAGATGCATATCTCCGCATTCTCGGATATGTTTTCAAAAGGCCACGGAAGATCGCTCACCACAGGTGAGCGCGGCGGAATCGAGCTTCTCTGCGACAGCTCTCTTTCCGATAATATCTACCGCCTTACAACCGACGGCTCTTTAAGAATATACGCAAGTACAAGCGAGGGAATCTGCTACGGACTTGCCAGCGCACTTCAGCTCGCGGAGCCGACCGACGACGGTATAAAAGTCCCAACGCTCGAAATCGAGGACTACCCCGACAAGGATTACCGCTCGATAATGGTGGATATCGGACGTGAGTGGCACCCCTTTGGTAAGCTGCTCAAGTTTGTTGATCTCTGCTTCTTCTATAAGGTTAAGTATCTGAATCTGCACTTTGCGGATAACAAGCTCTATACCCTGCCCTCAAAGGCATTCCCGAAGCTCTGCGTCGACGGAAAATACTACACCGAGGCAGAGATCGAGTACTTACGCGAGTACGCGAAGGCGCGCGGTGTTGTGCTTATCCCCGAGTTTGAGTGCCCCGGTCACGCGCCCGTGCTCAACACCTACTATCCCGAGGTATTCTCCGACAGAAGCGAGGGTGAGGGCGGCGTATTTTACAACGAATCCGGAGAGATCATCAGCAACAAAGCTCTGCTCTGCGCAAGCCGTGAAAGCGCCGTGGAGGGCGTAAAAACGCTCCTTAAGGAGATTGCTGAGCTCTTCCCCGAGGCTCCGTATATACATATCGGCGGCGATGAGGCAAATATTGCGCTGTGGGATCAATGCTCGGACTGTCGGGAGTATATGAAAAGTGCCGGTATCGATGACGTTTACGGTCTTTATAGCGACTATGTCGCAAGAATTGCAAAGCACGTGCTCTCGCTCGGCAAGACTCCCATCGTTTGGGAGGGCTTCCCCGAAAAGGGCGCGGATAAGATACCTCCCGAGACCGTGGTTATCTCTTGGGAAAACCACTATCAGACGACGCATCAGCTCCTTAACGAAGGCTTTAAGCTTATCAACGCATCCTGGAAGCCGCTCTATATCGTGCCCGCCAACACGTCGCCCGAAGCAAGATTCAGTTGGGGCGCGAGGGAAATCTACGATTGGAGCGTCTACAACTGGCAGCACTGGTGGGAGCACTCCGTCGCGACAAAGAATCCGATCAATATCGAGCCGACCGAGCAGGTCATCGGCGCTATGCTCTGCGCCTGGGAGATGACCTTCGAGCAGGAGATAAATCACGTTATGGCAAACCTTCCCGCTCTCGCAGAGCGCACGTGGGCGACAGATCGTATATGCGACTACGAGGACTTCAGAAGACGCTTCCACAGTGGATATCACCTCATAGCAAAGGTGATACAGGATAGATAAATTTATATGGATCCATTAGGTGAAAAAAGTCAGTTTTAGTATACAAAAAGCTAAAATGCGCTAAAATGTCAACAATTATAGCGAAAATGCCTACGGTTGTATATAGACTTTAGCGCTGATTATTGGTATACTTACGGTGTAAGGAGGTATTTATGACGCTGTCCGAAAAACTTTATAATTTGCGCCGTAAGCAAGGATTATCCCAAGAAGGACTTGCCGAGAGATTGGATTGCTCAAGACAGGTTATTTCAAAATGGGAAAACGGAACGACAACCCCAGATGCCGAAATGCTGAAAAAATACAGCGAGCTATTCGATGTCAGTATAGATTATCTTGTAAAAGAGAATCTTGACGAGCCATCAGGCATACGCCCCGCCGAGAATAACAGCGAAAACAAGAGGCTTCTCGAAATATTTGGGCTTGTGACTGCTCTCTTAGGTTGCGTTTCTCTAATCGTACTCGGTGCTATCACGGTATTTAACTCCAACGCCGCCGACAAGATCGCCGAGTCATCTGTGATAGTAATTAACGGAATCTTTATTGCCATGCTGATTTCTGTGCTATTTGTTGTGCTTGGAGCTGTAATACTTATCAAAGCCATGAAGCATAAGTAGGAGGTTTCCATGAAAAAACTGTCAACGATTTTTGCTTCCCTTGCAATTTTGCTCACAAACATTATGTGCGTTGTAGTGACTAATCTTTGCACAAGCGGATATCATGCGCAAAAGCATCATTTTACGAGTGCGCCTTGGGAAGTAGGTTTTTTATTCATTATTCCATTTGCCATAGGTATCATTGCTTGTTCTCTCGTTTCATATATCGCAAAGAAAAAGAGTATTTAGCTAAAAATACCGTAAATGGCGCAGGAAGAGGGGTATGCTGCTCGGGGTGAGAATTGTGCTAACCGTTCCACATAGTACTAATTAAAACGAACATCTCCTCGCGACGCAGATACCGCGAAAGCTTTGTGCCTCGAGGTTTGCTCAGTGCCTGCGGTTGCAGCATACCGACAAAGTCGGTATCTTGCCATGCGAGCAGAAGAAAGTTAGCCAAGATAGAAAGCGGAACAATTACCAAAAACTATACCGCGAGCGGCAATACTCCTCCGAGTTCGTCCCCTCTGACCGTGAAATAAACACCATCCACGAGGGATGGTGGCTTGGAGAGGGGTATTCACCGAAGGTGAAGATACCCGCACCCTGCGCCTGAAGAGCGAGCTCTTCGATCTTCGGGTGAGGCATGCGAACCCCACTCTGTGAGCGCAAGGCTCACAGAAGTGGACTCTCTTCCTCTCGTTCTACGAGATAAAAATAAACACCATCCACGAGGGATGGTGTTCGTTTTTATGGCGCAGGCTGAGGGATTCGAACCCCCGTGAGAATTACCTCTAACGGTTTTCAA
>CAZUQN010000009.1:0-42727 GCA_964622425.1 uncultured Ruminococcus sp. | reverse complement strand
CGAATGACGCAAGATACCGCAAGCGGTATGCGCTTTAGCTTGGCCGCAATGCGGACGAGCTAAACACCCTCGTCTCTTCGTAGGATTTTCGCCTGCGGGCGAAAGCGATATGTTTGCTACGCAAACGCGATATTTGCCTGACGGCAAGCGATATATTACCGCAAGCGGTAATGCAATATGTTGCCTGTCGGCAACGTGAAATATAGAATGATATGAAAAGGACAGAGAGGATAAACGATCTCTGTCCGTGGTTATTTACTAGAACGGGCGAGCCCGTGATGAATTTTAACTATGAATCCGATACGCTACGCGTGCCACAACTCGTAGTTCGCCTAGGGAAGGGCAATCATAGTTGCGCTGTGTGCTCAGCGCTCAACGCGCGCGCTTTCTTCTGTTATACTCGCTGGTGGGGTTGATGAACTCACGCCAGTTGAGATCACCGTTGCCGAGGGCGGTTACAAGAGCCTCAGCGGTTGCGATATTGGTAGCAACGGGAATGTTGTACACGTCGCAAAGACGGAGAAGGTTCTTTTCTGCCTCGTAGGGCTCCTGCTCGGGATCCGTGCTTCTGAAGTAGAAGACAAGGTCGAGCTCGTTATATGATACCTTAGCGGCGATCTGATCAACACCGCCCGAGCTTCCCGCAAGGAAGGTCTCGATGTCGAGTCCGGTCGCATCAGAAATATATTTTCCGGTTATATGCGTAGCGCAGAGGTGGTGGCGACCGAGTATTCCGCTGTAAGCGATGCAGAATTGCGCCATCAATTCTTTTTTGTTGTTATCGGCGATGATTGCGATCTCCATGGTATTCCTCCAAATATCAGATTAGTGAGATGATCTTTTGATAGGTCCTTTGCTTTATAAATGAAAAAAGACCATATTACGCATTATAAAGTAATTATACCACTCTAAATCCGATTTGTCAATCACAGCGGCACAATTTTGGCATATTTCACAATTCGTTTAGTATAGTCTTTAACAAATAACTCACATTGATTACGCTAAATTATCGCGCGAGGCAGAAAAATGCTCAAATCCACGGCATATTTACGCGATAAAATAGAAAATAAAACTAAAAATTGACAAAATCACTTTTTCTTCTTGAAAAAGGGAGAGGGATGATGTATAATAAGTCTGTTACACAATATTATCTGCCACGGAGGCAAAAGGAAATGAAGGAATTTAAGAGAATAGGCGTATTGACGTCGGGCGGTGATGCTCCGGGTATGAATGCCGCTATCAGAGCGGTTGTACGTACCGCGCTCTCACACGGCGTCGAGGTAATGGGAATATACAGAGGATACTCAGGACTTATAGACGGCGATATCAAGAAGCTCGAGTTCAGAGACGTGTCCAACATCATCAACAAGGGCGGTACAATACTTTACTCCGACCGCTGCCCCGAGTTCAAGACTCCCGAGGGTATGGCAAGGGCTGTTGAGACCTGCCACGAGTTCGGCATCGACGGTATAGTAGCCATCGGCGGCGACGGTACCTTCAGAGGCGCGACCGACCTTACCGCACACGGTATCCCCTGCATCGGTATCCCCGGCACTATCGATAACGATATAACCTCCACCGATAACACCATTGGCTTTGACACCGCGATGAACACCGTTGTTGATCTCGTTGACAAACTCCGTGATACCTGTGAGTCTCACGCGAGATGTAACGTCGTTGAGGTAATGGGCAGAGGAGCGGGTGACATCGCTATCTCCACGGGTATCGCATCAGGCGCTACCGCTATCGTAGTACCCGAGTTTAGCTATAACGACGATGACATCATTCAGCAGATCATCGACTCCAGAATTATGGGCAAGCGTAACTTCATCATTCTCGTATCCGAGGGCGTCGGCTCAAGCTACGCTCCCGCTTTAGCTGAGAAGATTCAGAAGGAGACGGGCGTTGAAACTAAGTTTGCGCGTCTTGCACACGTTGTAAGAGGCGGTAACCCCACTCTTAAGGATAGAGTCCTTGCTAGCACCATGGGCGCTATCGCGGTTGAGGAGCTCCTCAAGGGACACTCCAACCTCGTTATGTGCGACAAGCTCGGCAAGATCGTCCCCACCGATATAAACTACGCGCTCATTCTCGATAGAATGTATAAGGGCAAGCTCAAGGACGGCGACCTTGACCGCTTCACCGCTGAGGACATCGAGAGAATGAAGTCCGACATCAAGGCAAGACAGGCATCTCTCGCCAGACTCTACGGTATCAGCAAGACTATTAATCTTTAATTATAGTCGCAGAGGACACTAAGAGTCTAAACCCTTAAAAGTTACATAAAAAGATAACAAAAGTAGACAAAAGCGGCTCAAACGAGCCGCTTTTTAAATGCAAAATGCAAAATGAGGGAGGAGGAAGCTACGCCAATGAAATCCACGGAGTGGATGAAGTCCTCGCGCGGCCAGGATTAAGAAGGACTCGTAGGGGACGGCGCCCACGACGTCCCGTGAATGTGAAATTTGGAATGAGAAATGTGGAATTAAGGATGAGGATTTTACCCGTACGTAGGGCGGGGGCTTGCTCCCCTCCGGATAATGCGGAGTTGGCTAGAGTGTCATCCTGAGCGAAGTCGAAGTTTTGTGGAGCGAATGCGGAGCAAAACCGAGGAGCGTAGCGACAAAGGAATCTAGTATAAGTCTGATGACGGCTTCCTTAACTACTATTTATTGATAGTTATCGTGTTAGCCGAAGTAGATCCCGGCACTTTGTGTCGCCCTACGGGTGCGGCTCCGCGCTTACGCACTTCGCTCAGGATGACACTCTTTCTTTTCTCGCTTCCGCACTCACAGATCGTCGATTAGCGTAGCGAAATCGATGGTGTGACGTAAGGAGTTTTTATTCATCATTTGTTTCTTCGTAGAACAACTTGCTTGGCGGCACCTTAAAGATTGCATATATTCTGAACAATACGTCGCAGTTTAACCTTGGAGGCAATACGCCACTCTCGATTTTGTTAAGTGACGATATTCCAATACCAAGTATATTTGACATTGACTTCTTTGATAGATTGAATGTCTCTCTAAGTGCCTTTACATTCTTGCAAAAGGCTTTGATTTCCGGTTCAGTGCTCATATAGACTCCTATTATTCTAAGTTTTTCGAGTTGATTATAGCAGATAAAAAACAAAAGTGTTGGAAATCGCACAAACTTGTGCGATTGTTTTTTTGATTGGAGTCTATTTTAGGGATTATTGCTATAGCGGAGACCGAGTTGCCCAAACCTTCCCCTTTGGGGAAGGGGGACCACGGAGTGGTGGATGAGGTTTTTTAAAAGTTAGCGTATCGAAACCTCATCCGTCACTCGCAAAGCTCGTGCCACCTTCCCCAAAGGGGAAGGTTCACAAGTCTAGCCTCCCTTGTGTAAAGTAGCGTATCGAAACCGAGGGTGTATGACTCCTTCAGTCAGTCTTCGACTGCCACCTCCCTCGGGGAGGGAGGCTTGGTTACACCTCAGCCGTCAGCCTTTGGCTGCCACCTTGTCTCGCCTGCTGGCTCGGGCACCTCGGGGGAAAACAACACTTAGTCGCTTTCTAACGCCCTCAGTTTCGCTACGCTACTCGCAGGAGAAGGCTGAGTGAGCCCGAGTCGCAACGAGACAGGTGCTGAGCAAAGCGAAGCGGAGGGATTGTTAGCGCATCGCAACCTCACCCGCCACTCCGTGGCCCATCCCTCCCCAAAGGGGAGTGTAGAGAGGTTTGTTTCCTCGTCCTTAATTTTGCATTTTGCACTCTGCATTCTTCACTTGCGGCACCGCCGCATATCCCTGCCGTTTTCCGACCCCCCGAAAATGTGGTATTTTTTGTATACTATTAACAAACGCTCGACGGCATTCGTCAGGATTTTTTGGAAGGGTACTATACTTACAAATGCTCCAAAATGATTTATAATGGATTTACAGAAGATGATGGAGCGATTCGCGATAGCTCGAGCTTCTTATTTAACGAAAAAGGAGACGAAAAATGAAGGAATACGTAACGACGAGCAACACGAGCGATAACGCCGAGGTTGGGCGTTTCTCATATGATAATTTTGTCACGATCTGGGGCTTTGCGAGGGGAGAGTTTAATCTGAAGGGCTTTGAGCTTTTGGTTTATTCGATAATCTTCGGATATTATAAGAACGGGCACCAGACGTTTACCGGTTCGCGCAAATATCTGGAAAACTGGACGGGCGGGAGCAGATCGACGATCGAAAGCGCGCTCGCATCCCTCGAAGGAAAGGAACTTATCGTCAAGGAATACCGCAGGTACGGAAGCATCACCAAGGCGGTCTATCATATCAACACCGAGAAGCTCCCGACACATCCGATGTTTGAGCTCGAGAATTTGAACAGGGATATTAGCGAAAAGCAAAGAAAGAGAGAAAAACAAAATTCACTTAAAAAACCTCTTTATTAACCCTTTTAGCCGTAAGGCTTCTCGGCGGATATGCCGCAAATCGCGTAAGCGATAAATAAAAAATACTATGTATATCTTTTGTTTTTTATTTGTTTTTTGTTTGTCTATTATATCTTGTATATTATGTCTATCGTATAGTGCTATTATATAGTTACTATATTATTGGTCCTGATTTTTAGGAGGGGCAACACCTGAATTTTGGGATGACGAACCCCGATTTTTAGCGTCCGAAGCTCGGGATTTAGGGGGTGAATGCAAATATTTACCGTCCGACTCTTGGTCCTTGTTCAGCCGACTCCCGACGGCTTGCTTTGTTCACCCGATCTTTTTGGGGGAGGGCACACAAAACAACACAAAACAAATTTTGCATAAAAAGTTGACAAATCAACATACTTGTGTTATAATGAGGAATGGAGAAGTTGACAAGTAAACATTTTCTCCGGCAAATATGAGACAAAAGCAAATATAGACGGCAGAGCCGTCGAGAGATAAGCATTACTATGCAATGCCGTGAGATAGAACGCTTTGCGTTCGTGCATACCGCTTTGCGGTATCTTGCGTCATTCGGCGTGTCCGACCGACGAATAGCAAATATGCGACTCAAGGTCGCGTGAGATAAGCACCGCACAGCGATGCCGAGATATAGCACCTTCGGTGCGAGAGATGCCGCGAGGCGCGGCGAGAGGAGGGATAAGCGAAAATTGGAATCTGTGAGATTTGAAAAATTCACTCTGCTTATAGATGGCATACACAAGAGCATTGGCAAGATCAAGTTTGATACTGCGCCGTATCTTGGGATAAAGAGTGTGCACGTTTTTTGGATCTACGAGCTGTCTCTCCATCCGGATGGGCTCACGGCGGCAGAGCTTGCTTCGGTCAGTATGGTAGACCGTTCTCTGGTTTCAAGAGAGATCGCCGCGCTTATAAAGGACGGTTACGTTGTCTCCGAGGACACGGGTAAAAAGCGCAGCTACAACGCGCGTATCGCTCTTACGGACAGGGGCAGGGAGCTAGCGGCGAAAATCGTCGCAGAGGCCACCCGTGTGCAATCTCAGGTGGGTGAAGGCCTCACCGATGAGGAGCTTGCGGGCTTCTATTCCACTCTTGAAAAGATCTATGCCAACTTCGCTGCCTTGACACAGGGCAAGAAGTAACGTACAAGTTGCTTGTAAAACAGTTAGCAATTACACTTTATATAAAATCGTTTATATGAAAGGACTGTAAAATGAAAAAGCCTATTCACGAAAAGAAAGTTTATCTTAACGTAAGAGAGGTTATCGAGGATATCGGTAACATTTATTCCGGCAAGATGGCGTACACTTATCGCATCAAGCCGAACGATAAGGAAATCCAGAAGAAGACCTATGATCAGCTCCGTGATGACGTAAGAGCTCTCGCGACCGAGCTTATAGCAAGAGGTGTTCCCGGTAAGCACCTTGCCCTCGTAGGCAAACTCTCCTATCATTGGATCGTTGTATACTACGCGACTCTCGCCTCGGGCGGTGTTCTTGTTCCCCTTGACAAGGAGTGGCTCGCAAAGGATCTTGCGGACACAGGCGTTAAGGCGGAGGTATCCTTCGTATTCTGTGACGGCGACGTGATCGAGAAGGGTAGAGCTATCTCTGAGGCTACAGGCTGCGGCGAGCCCATCGCTATGGAGTATGGCGAAGGCACCGTTGACGAGCTCATAGAGGCAGGCCGTGTTAAGTTTTCCGAGGATTCCTCGGCATATTATAACGCTCCTATCGACATCGACGCAATGTCGCTTCTCGTATTTACCTCGGGTACTACCGGCAAGGGTAAGGGTGTTATGCTCTCGCAGAAGAATATCCTCACGGATATCGCGGCACCTCTTCAGCACATCGACTTTACCTTCAAGTCGGTCGGTGTTCTTCCTCCCCACCACACCTTCGGTTCTACCGTAAATATTCTCGGCCACAACTGCATCGGCTGTGAGATCTACATCTCCTCGGGCATTCGCTACGTGCAGAAGGAGCTTAAGGAGCAGGCCCCCGGACATATGGTTCTTGTTCCTCTTTATCTTGAGACCTTTTACCGTAAGATAATGGCTAACATCAAGGATCAGGGCAAGGAGAAGCTCATCGCAAGAATGATCAAGATATCCAACCTCCTTCGTAAAGTCGGTATTGACCTTCGTCGCAAGTTCTTCAAGGCTGTTCTTGCGGCATTCGGCGGCGAGGTAAGAATGGTAGTATGCGGCGGCGCGCCCATCAACCAGGATATTCTCTCCTTCTTCGACGGCGTTGGTATCGAGATCCTTAACGGCTACGGCATCACCGAGTGCGCACCCATCATCGCGTGTAACCACTCTCACGACGTTATCCCCGGCAGCGTAGGTCCCGCTTGTGACGTAAACGAGGTTAAGATCGACGAGCCCAACGAGGACGGCGAGGGCGAGATCTGGGTCAAGGGCTCTAACGTAATGCTCGGCTACTACAAGGACGAGGAGGCTACCGCTGACGCGATCACTCCCGACGGCTACTTCAAGACCGGTGACTACGGTAAGATCGGCAAGAACGGTGAGATTTACATCACCGGCCGTAAGAAGAACCTCATTATCCTCTCCAACGGTAAGAACGTTTACCCCGAGGAGATCGAGGCTGAGTTCATTGCGGTTCCCGGTGTTATCGATATCGTTGTATACGAGGGCCAGAGCAAGAGAGGCCTTATGTACAACACCATCGTTGCTGAGGTATTCCCCGATCAGGATTATATCACCAAGAACAACGTAACCGATATCCACGCACATCTCAAGAAGTACGTTGACGAGTACAACCTCACCGCTGTGCCCTATAAGAAGATAGGCATTCTTAAGGTTCGTACCGAGGAGTTCCCCAAGAACACCCTTCGTAAGATCATGAGATTCAAGATCGATATGACTATTGAGTAAAAATAAAAGAGCGTTCCCGAGAGGGAGCGCTCTTTTTAACTAAGTTTGCCCGTGAACCCCCCAAAAGCTCGACTACGCTCGCTTCGGGGAACCCCGAAATTGGGCAAGTGAAGTTCACTGTTTCTTGAGCTCATCAAGAAACTCTCCTATCCTCTCGAGGGCCTCCTTGATATGTGAGAGGGAGTAGCAATAGGATGCTCTGACGTGACCTTCGCCGCTTTCGCCAAAGGCGTTGCCGGGGACGAGGGCTACCTTTTTGGAGTAGAGGAGTCTTTCGCAGAATTCCTCGGAGGAAAGGCCGGTCGACTTTATTGAGGGGAAGGCGTAGAATGCGCCCTTTGGCTCGCGGCACTTAAGGCCGAGGTCGTTGAAGCCCTTGACTATGACCTTACGCCTTGCGTCGTATTCCTCGAGCATATTTGCCACCGCCTCGTCACAGCTTCGGAGGGCCTCAATAGCGGCAAACTGCGAGGTTGTCGGCGCGCACATTATCGCGTATTGGTGTATCTTTGTGATCTGTGTAAGTATCGGCTCAGGACCGCAGGCGTAGCCAAGCCTCCAGCCCGTCATGGAGAAGGTCTTGGAGAATCCGTTGATGAGGACGGTCCTCTCCTTCATACCCTCGAGCGAGGCTATCGACACGTGCCTTGCGCCGCCGAAGGTCAATTCTGCGTATATCTCGTCGGAGATGACGATGATATCGGTGTCTCTTAGCACCTTGGCGATTTTCTCGAGGTCCTCTCTCTCCATTATCGCGCCCGTAGGGTTGCAGGGGTAGGGGAGAATAAGCGCCTTGGTTTTCGGTGTGATGGCAGAGAGGAGCTCCTCGGGCGTGAGCTTGAAGTCATTCTCTGCCTTTGTATTTATAACAACGGGCACACCTCCCGCGAGGCGGGTGATAGGCTCGTAGCAGACGTAGGACGGCTCGGGGATAATTACCTCGTCGCCGGGGTTGACGATGGCTCTGATCGTTGCGTCTATCGCCTCACTGCCGCCAACGGTGATGAGAACCTCCGATGCCGGTTCGTACTGAATATTGTATTTTTTGTAAACGTAAGTTTGTATTTCTTGTCTTAAAAGCTCAAGTCCGCGGTTAGATGTGTATTTTGTCTTGGCGAGCTCTAACGAGCGAATACCCGCTGAGCGCACCACTCTTGGGGTGGGAAAATCCGGCTCACCGACACCGAGGGAGATAACGTCCTTCATAGTGTTTGCGATGTCGAAAAATCTTCTGATACCCGAGGGCTTCATATCCTTGACCGTGGAGGAGAGTATCTTCTCATAATCGATCATAAGGAAACCGCATCCCTTTCATCTTTTTCTTCATCGGTGAGGAGCACGCCGTAGTCCTTGTATCTCTTCATAATAAACTGAGTGGAGGTAGCGGTCACCGCATCGATGGTCGCAAGCTCCTTTGAGACAAAGGCAGACACCTCACGGAAGGTCTTGCCCGTAACAACAACGGACAGGTCGCACCCGCCCGACATAAGCGATACCGACTCTACCTCGGGGTAGAGAGCAATCCTCTCTGCAACCTCCTCAAAGCCTCTCTCGGCCTTGGGCACAACCTTGAGCTCGATGGTCGCGCTGACAGCGTCGTCGCTGAGCTTCTCACGGTCGATGATCGTTTTGTAGCCGCGGATGATTCCTGCCGACTCCATCTCGCGTATCGCCGCCTTGACCTCTTTTTCCGAGAGGCCGACGATGGTCGCGATGTCCGCGTCGGATATTCTCGCGTTATTTTCTATAAGCTTTAAAATCTTGGAATTCATATTTTTCTCCCGTTTTATTATTGCCCATACCGATTGACAACTTGGGCGTGGTTATTGTATAATATATTATACACCGCGCGGGCGAGCTTTTCAACCCGCGAGATGCTATTTTCTCTTTTTTGGAGCAATTTATGTATATTGTAGATACTCACTGCGACAGCCTGCTCACCGTCAACTCGGAGCGCGGTCTTGTCAATTCTCATAATCTATCTAAAAAGTATCCTCAGCTTCAACTCTTTGCGGAGTTTGTGCCAAAGGACGGAATGCCTCCGGAGTATAGAAGAAAGAGAGTCTTCGGCCTTCTTGACGTGTATATCGCAGAGTGCCAGAGGCTAGGCATCTTCCCCGTGAGGGATTGTCAAGAGCTCAACTACGCCGTCGAGCACGGTATGCGCTCGTCTATCCTCGCTATCGAGGGCGGCGGAGGTCTTCTCCCCGATTCTGTCGAGATAGACACGCTCTACCGCATGGGACTGCGTGTTATGAGCCTTTGCTGGGACACCAACGAGCTCGCCACTTCCGCTTGGGACAGAGAGGACCTCGGTCTTACCGAGGAGGGCAGGCAGATGGTGGATATACTTTCCGCCTATGGCATTATCATCGACGTCTCGCACCTCTCGGATAAGTCCTTCTACGAGGTAATCGAGCGTACCGCCTATCCTGTTATCGCGACTCATTCCAATTTTCGTGATATGTGCGCGAGCCCGAGAAATCTCACCCTCGATATGGCTCGGAAGATCGCCGCGCGAGGAGGAATCATCGGTCTGAATATCTATCCCGCCTTCCTTAGTGACACCGGTAGGGCTGACAAGAGCGATATCTATCGCCACGTTGACTATGCGCTTGAGAAGCTCGGCGAGGACGTCCTCTGCTTCGGATGTGACATTGACGGCGTCGAGGCGTATCCCGAGGGCTTCAACGAGGACGAGAGTATCCACGACAGACTCGTCGATATTCTGCTTGAGAGATATTCCGAGAGCGTGGTCGAGAAAATCGCCGGACTTAACGCGATCAATTTCTTTAAGGGGAACCTATAATGTTCGCTTTGCGAACGTTATATTCTCGCCTTTTGGCGAGAGTGCATACCGCTCTGCGGTATCCTTGCGTCATTCGTCGTGTCCGACCGACGAATAGCAAATATTCTTTGCGTTGCAAAGAGTGATATGTTCACTGCGTGAACGTTAAAAAAATAAACTTTTTTAAAAGGAGATACAAAAACTATGGAAAGATATGCATGGAAGGGCAGAGTGAAGGGAGATATCGCTGAGTACAAGCGCCGTCACGATGAGATCTGGCCCGATATGAAGGAGGTACTCCACGCGGCGGGCATCACCAATTATTCTATCTGGAACGTGGGTGATGAGCTCTTTGGCTACTACGAGTGCAAGAACGGTGTTGAGTTTGCCGCTAAGGTACAGAATGAGAGCCCTGTTATCGAGAGATGGAACGAGTATATGGACGATATCCTTGAGCTTGAGATGGAGCCTAACGGCGCACAGAAGAAGCTCGTCGAGGTGTTTAGGTTTGAGTAAAACCAGCCTTCCCTTGTGAGGAAAGGGGGACCGCTTGCGGTGGATGAGTAGTTGGCTTTGCTCAGCACAAAGCCTATGGCATAACAAGAAAACTCTCTTCTCGACCGTACTTACACCTCATCCGTCTTTTGCTGCGCAAAATCCACCTTCTCCCACTGGAGAAGGCTATTTAGCGCTTCGCGCCCTCTTTCATTCTCGCCGAGCGAGGACATCATCCAAAAGAAAATTCATCTGCCTCACGGCAGATTGCATGAAGAGAAATAACGCTCCCGGGCGCCGTATATGTCGGCGCCCTTTTCCTTTTTTCGCTATATGACGGAGTCCTGAGTGACGAAGGAATCGGTCGCGAAAATGTACTTCGCGGCGTCCGAGCGCCCGGGGCGTGTAAGCTTTTTGGGTTATATTTGCCCTGGCGGGCAAGTTGTATTCCTTGCGGTGCAAGGAGTAATATTTCCCTTGCGGGAAGTTATATTTGCCTTACGGCAAGTTATGATGTGCTGCACACAGTTGCGGTTGCCCCGATGGAGCGAGTTAAAAAGAACTCAAAACGACGAGCGGAGAGAGTCTCATAACTTTTGCGGAGCAAAATCACAACGTTCGCAAAGCGGACTTATAACTTTCACGAAAGTGAAACCATAACTGTAATCAATAATCGCGATTATTGATTACTCAGCTTTTCCATTACGTAATCGCCAAACTCCTGACAGGTTGCGCCGGTGTCACGGCCGGTGATGGTGAGGCGTTTTTCGGTAAGGGTGCAGACGTCGAGGGCACTCTCAAGCTTATCCGCCTTTTCTTGATAGCCTATGTGTGAGAGGAGCATTACCGCGGCGCGGAGCATGGAGCAGGGGTCGGCAAACTTAGCACGCCCCTCCTTTACCATACGCGGTGCTGAGCCGTGAATTGCCTCAAACATTGCGTATTTCTTACCGATATTTGCGCAGCCCGCGGTGCCGACTCCGCCCTGAAATTCTGCCGCCTCGTCGGAGATGATGTCGCCGTAGAGGTTGGGGCAGAGAATGACTTTGAAGGAGGTACGGCGCTTCTTATCAACGAGCTTTGCCGTCATAATATCGGCATACCACTCGTCGGTGATGATCTCGGGGTATTCCTCCGCGACCTTATGACAGTCCTCGAGAAAGTTACCGTCCGTGGTTTTTATAACGTTGGCCTTGGTGACGAGGGAAACTCGGTCGAGGCCGTTTTTTCTTGCGTAATCGTAGGCGAGGCGGGCGATTCTATCCGAGCCCTGCCTTGTGGTGATGGTGAAATCACAGGCAAGGTCATCGGTTACGTTGAAGCCCGATGAGCCTACGGCGTAGCCGCCCTCCGTGTTTTCACGGAATATGGTCCAGTTTATACCCTCCTCGGGCACTCTTACGGGGCGTATGTTTGCGAAGAGGTCGAGAGCCTTACGCATAGCGACGTTTGCCGACTCAATATTTGGCATTCCGTCACCCTTCTGCGGTGTGGTGGTCGGGCCCTTGAGAATGATGTGGCAGGCCTTAAGCTCGTCCATTACGTCGTCGGGGATTGCCTTATTTTTCGCTATACGGTTTTCAATAGTGAGACCGTCGATATCTATGAAGATAACCTTGCCCTTCGCTATCTCGTCAGAGAGTAAAAACTCGAGCACGCGCCTTGCCTCGTGGGTTATCGTCGGGCCTATTCCGTCTCCGCCGCATACGCCAATCTTTATTGTATCGAGCGCGGAGTAGTCAACAAAGTCGCCCTGCGACTTCATATCCTCGACTCTTTTTAACTGAGCTTCAAGGATTGCGCGGAATTTCTCGCAAGCGGTATCTAATTGATTTTTGTAAATTTCGGTTTGCATTTTTTCTATCCTTTTATATTAAATAACGGTTGGTTGCTTATATAAAACAATTCGTTTTATTGCAGAGTACGTCAGTTTACGAGCTTGGTATATTCAAGCATACCGCCCGAAAGGAGTATCTTTCTCTGCCTGTCGGTGAGGGAGAGGCTAAGGGGTATGCTGACTCCCTTCGTCTTATTGACGAGCGTTGCACAGTCGGCTTGCTTAATAGCCGAGGCAAAGCCCTCAATATATATTTCATCACCCTCGTCGATTCTGTCGTAGTCACCCTCGTTTGCGAGAGTGAAGGGAATAATGCCGAAGTTGATGAGATTTGCCACGTGGATACGCGCAAAGCTCTTTGCTATGACCGCCTTGATGCCGAGGTACTTAGGCACCATTGCCGCGTGCTCACGCGAGGAGCCCTGACCGTAGTTTGCTCCGCCGAGGATAACGCCCGCGCCCTCCTTTTTTGCTCTCTCGGGGAAGCTCTGGTCGCAGACCGTGAAGCAGAATTCCGAGAGCTTCGGTATGTTGGAGCGGTAGGGCAGGACCTTTGTTCCTGCGGGCATGATGTGGTCGGTGGTGATGTTGTCGCCGACCTTCAGGACTACCTTGACCGCGAGATTCTCCGCGGGAGGCGCACCCTTCGGGATAGGCTTGATGTTGGGTCCGCGCTCGACGGTAAGGCTCTCTGCGTCCTCGGGGGATGCGGGCATATCTATGAGATTATCGTTTATCTTGAAGTATTCGGGGAGTGTGATCTCGGGCGTGAATCCAAGCTTTGTCGGGTCGGTAAAGACTCCCGCTATTGCCGATGCCGCCGCGCACTCGGGTGAGACGAGATAGACCTCTGCGTCCTTGGTGCCTGAGCGTCCGAGGAAGTTACGGTTGAAGGTGCGGAGGCTGACGCCTGACGACTTCGGGGAGAAGCCCATACCGATACAAGGACCGCAAGCGCACTCGAGTATCCTAGCGCCCGCCGAGATAAGGTCGGCAAGTGCGCCGCACTCGGCAAGCATCGTGTAGACCTGCTTTGAGCCGGGTGATATGGAGAGAGAAACGTCGGGGTGTACGGTCTTGCCCTTAAGTATTTCCGCTACGGTGAGCAGGTCGCGAAGGGACGAGTTAGTGCATGAGCCTATGCATACCTGACTTATTTTCATTCCCTCAAGAGCGGATACCGCCTTTACGTTATCGGGACTGTGCGGGCACGCCGCCAAGGGACGGAGTGATGTGAGGTCAACCGTGTATTCCTCGTGATAGCGGGCGTCATCGTCCGCCTTAATTTCAACGTAGCACTCCTCGCGGCCCTCGGCCTTAAGAAACTGCCTTGTCACCTCGTCGGAGGGGAAGATCGAGCTCGTCGTGCCAAGCTCAGCGCCCATATTGGTTATCGTTGCTCGCTCGGGGACGGAAAGAGATTTTACTCCTTCTCCCGAGTATTCGATTATCGCGCCGACGCCGCCCTTTACTCCGAGGAGTCTTAAGACCTCGAGTATGACGTCTTTTGCGCCGACCATCGAAGATAGAGCTCCCGTAAGATTAATTTTGATTATTCTCGGCATGGTGATATAGTAGGTGCCGCCGCCCATAGCTACCGCTACATCGAGGCCTCCCGCGCCGATACCGAGCATACCGATACCGCCCGCGGTGGGGGTGTGGCTGTCCGATCCGATGAGGGTTTTACCGGGGGTGGAGAATCTCTCAAGATGCACCTGGTGGCAGATGCCGTTACCGGGGCGGGAGAATCTGATGCCGTGCTTTTTTGCTACGGTCTGTATATAGCGGTGGTCGTCCGCATTCTCAAATCCTGCCTGCAGGGTGTTGTGATCGATATACGCGACTGAGAGCTCTGTCTTGACTCTCGGTATCTCCATAGCTTCGAGCTGGAGGTATACCGCGGTGCCTGTTGCGTCTTGTGTTAAAGTCTGATCTATTTTAAGACCTATCTCTTTTCCGACAATCATCTCGCCGGATACCAGATGATTTTTTATGATTTTTTCAGCTATTGTGTAACCCATAGTTTGCATTTACCTGCCTTTTGTGGCAATTATCATATTTTCCATTGCTCGCTCGATGTGGAGAGAGGTGAGCTTTTCTGCTTCGCGTGCATCTCCTGATTTTATCGCAGCGAGGATACGCTTGTGCTCCTCTGTGGACTTCTCAAGCCTGCCGGGGACGGTCAAGGCAATCCTTCTGTATGAGCGTATGTTTCTGTGCAGCTCGGTGAGAATCTTTGAGAGAGTGCGGTTTCCCGAGGCACGGTAGATGATGAGGTGAAACTCGGTGTCCAGCTCCTTGAGCTTATCCACGTCACCCTTTGCGAGGTAGAATTCCGAGAGCTCTACCGTCTCCTCGAGCTTTGCCTTTGCCTCCTCGTCCATCCTCTTGGCAGCCATTGCCGAGGCGAGGCCCTCGAGCCTCATTCTTATTTTATATGTGTCGACGAGGTCATCGTCACTCACGCCCACTACCACGGCTCCGCGGTTAGGCTTGATCTCCACAAGACCTTCCTCTGAGAGTCTGTGCAGAGCAGAGCGTATCGGCGTGCGGCTGACGCCCAGCTTCTTTGAGAGCGACATCTCGGTCAGCGCCTCGCCTCTTGTGTATTCGCCCGTAAGGATAGACTCCTCGAGCGTGAGGAAAACTCGCTCCTCAAGTGATTTTGTATTTTCGTTGATGATCATAGTGTTGTTCTCCTTTTGCAAAGGTAGGAGTTTTGTCTTCGGTAGTCACGCGTCCGCAGGACGCATATCGCTATCTCGCACTGCGAGATAATATCGCGCACCATAAGGTGCATATCGCATCCGCGTCCAGCGGATATATAGCTTTAGCTTGGCCGCATTGCGGACGAGCTAAACACTTCGTATTGCTTTGTAGGAGTTTCGCCTGCGGGCGAAAGCGCATACCGCTTTGCGGTATCTTGCGTCATTCGTCGTGTCGGCCGACGAATAGCAAATATATCGTCGCTATGCTCCGCTGCGATATTGTCTGAGATGTCAGACAGCGATATTGACAAGCGATGCTTGTCAGCGATATGCTCGACCAAGTCGAGCGTGAAAAGTCACCTCATGGTGCCGTCAGACGGAGAAAGAGACTCTATAATGGCGATCATCTCATCGTCGCCGAGCAGAGTTGTTCTGCCGTCCTCGTAGAGCTTATCGATATGCTCCTTCACCTTCACGACTATCTCGTCCTGCTTTGTTACCGCGCGGAAGTCGGGGAGGTTGTAATGCTTGTTTATCCAGTATGCGATACCCGCAAGGCCCGAGGTGTTGGAAATCGCCACCTCCGCGGGGCGGTTGAGTATCGTCTCTGTGTCAAAGATGTTGTATATCTCGGAGTCCTTCATCAGACCGTCGGCGTGTATTCCCGCTCTTGTGACGTTGAAGTTGTCACCGACAAAGGGAGTCATCGGCGGTATCTTGTAGCCGAGCTCGCGCTTGAAATATTCGGCGATCTCGGTGATGACCGTCGGATCCATACCGTCAAAGCTGCCGGTTAAGGAGGCGTACTCGATAACCATCGCCTCGAGGGGGATGTTACCCGTCCTCTCACCTATGCCGAGGAGTGAGCAGTTGACGCCCGAGGCACCGTAGAGCCACGCGTTTACCGCGTTTACAACGCCCTTGTAGAAGTCGTTGTGGCCGTGCCACTCGAGCATATCCGAGGGGACGTCTGCGTAGTGGTGCAGACCGTAGACGATGCCGGGAACGCTTCGGGGCAGGGCAACACCGGGGTAGGATACGCCGTAGCCCATCGTGTCGCACATCCTGATCTTGACGGGGATATTTGCCTCCTTTGAGAGGTCGGACAGAGCGTTGACAAAGGGGACCACAAAGCCGTAAAAGTCAGCACGGGTTATGTCTTCTAGGTGGCAACGGGGCCTTATACCCGCGTCGAAGGCGCGCTTTACAACGCCGAGATAGTGATCCATAGCCTGGCCTCTTGAGAGGCCGAGCTTCTTGAATATATGGTAGTCGGAGCAGGAAACGAGAATGCCCGTCTCCTTGATTCCGATGTCACGTACAAGCTTGAAGTCCTCCTTCTTCGCCCTGATCCACGTGGTGATCTCGGGGAACTCGTAGCCGAGGTCCATACATCTCTCGACTGCTTCTCTGTCCTTCTTTGTATAGACGAAGAATTCGCTCTGGCGAATGATACCCTTAGGACCGCCAAGGCGCGCGAGCATCTTGTACATATCCACTATTTGCGTGGCGGTGTAGGGAGCACGCGACTGCTGACCGTCGCGGAAAGTAGTATCGGTTATCCATATTTCCTCGGGCATATCGAGGGGCACGCGTCTGTGGTTGAAGGCGACCTTCGGTATCTCGACGTAAGGGTAGATCTCACGGTAGAGGTTGGGCTCGTCAACGTCCTGAAGCGTGTATCGGTATTGGTGCTGCTCGAGTAGATTTGAGTGCTTGTTCTTTGTGATCATGTGTTGTTTGCCTTTCGTATTACTGTATAACGCACCAAAGGTGCTATCTCGCGTCGCACAAGGTGCGACATCTCACGACTCGGAACGAGTCTATCTCACGAACGCGAAGCGTTCTATATCTCGCGCCCTTGGGCGTTATCTCACTCCGCCGAGAGGCGGACAAAATTAAGGGGGCGTAATGATGCGCGGTGATATAGAGCAACTTCGTCGTACGTGATATAGACGGCAGAGCCGCATACAGCTAATTGTATACAAGTGTACAATGTGAATATGCGTAAATTATAATATAAATTAATTATCCGTGTCAATATACTTTCGCGATATTCACCTTGTCGATGAGTATGTTTTTTCGAATAGGGGTATTAAAAAAACTAATATCTAATATAAGGCTATATCTTGGCAAACCGTCTTGAAATGCGCCTGCGCGTGTGTTATAATGGGCATAGGAAAAGGGAAAGGGAAAGGTCGCATTGGCCTTTTCGACATTTCAACTGTTAGTCTTGTAACCTAAGGAGGAAATATGAAGCTTTTAGGCAGAGGACAGGATCCCGCGTTCTGGACGGGACTTAAGGACAAAAAAGAATTTGAAAGATATATAAGAGAGCTTGAGAATTATTGGCTCAGTGAGGGAGAGAGCCTTGAGATCGGTATACTTCCTTACTCCAAGTGGAAGCTCTTCTGGGACACCGGAGACCGCGGTGAATACGAGCACGTGTACTTTGAGAGAAGGCGTTTTATTGAACACGCCCTGCCACTTGCCTTGATTTTCCCCGAGGAGCGTGTATATATTGACAAGCTCTCGGACGTTATCTTCGCTATATGTGACGAGTACACCTGGTGCCTTCCCGCTCATCAGGGACAGAGGGATAAGAATGACAACTCGCGCGTTGACCTCTTTGCCTCGGAGACGGCATTTCATCTCGCTATAATCTACACGCTTCTCGGCGAGAGACTCGATCCTCTTATCCGTGACAGAATAAGAGTCGAGACAAATAGAAGAATATTTGACACCATCACCTCCTGTGAGTCTTACGGCTGGTGGGAGACGGGCAGCACCAACTGGACCGCGGTATGCACAGGCTCGGTCGGCTGCGCTATGATGCTGATGCGCCCCGACCTTATGGACGAGGTGATGGAGGAGAGACTCCTCCGCGCTATGGACGGTTTTATCTCGGGCTTTGCCGAGGACGGAGTATGCACCGAGGGGTGCGGATACTGGGGCTACGGCGTCAGCTACTACGTATACTTTGCTGATATGATAAAGACCTTTACCGAGGGCAGGGTAGACCTCTTCCGAGGTGAGAAAATGCGCGCTATCGCAACCTTCCCGCAGAAGATGTTTCTCTCTGGCACGGCGGCGGTGAGCTTTGCAGACGGTAACCGCACGCTCGACTATCTGTTCGCCGTTATGCACCGCTTAAAGAGGGAATACCCCGGGGACGTGCTGATTTATTCGCCCGAGCTCGGCTCGTTTGACGGTGGCTGCGGCAGACTTGAGATGCGTCTTTACGGAGCTATATGGCTGAGTGAGGACTACTATAACAATCCCGCGGACAGCTCCGCGTCGTTTGAGGAATATGCACCTAATGCTATGTGGCTTACCAAGCGCACGGTGAAGTACGGCTTTGCCGCAAAGGCGGGACACAACGCCGAGATGCACAATCACAATGACGTCGGTTCCTTTATCTTTGCCAAGGGCGGACGCCAGCTTCTTATGGACGTCGGCTCGGGAGTTTACACAAGACAGTATTTCTCAAAGGAGAGATACACCATCTTCGAGCCCTCCTCACGCAGTCACTCCGTGCCGATAATCAACGGTGAATATCAGTTTGTCGGCAGGGATGCGGCGGCATCGGACGTGGTCTATGAAAAGGGCCGCTTCTCGATGGACATCGCGGGCGCATACCCGACGGGCGCGGTAAGGAGCGTTAAGAGAACCTTTACAATGGATGACGGCAAGGTTGTTATGACCGACCTTTACGATATGACAAGAGAGGCTACCGTAGTCGAGCGTATCGTCACGCTCGTTAAGCCCGAGGTGAAGGAGAACGGAGTTGTCCTCGTCGGTGATTGCCGACTCTCGTGGTACGGTAACGCGACTCTCAAGGTCAATACCGAGGAGTGCGCGGAGGGTATCTGCTATCTTCTCGACTTCACTCTTAACGATGGCGAAAATGAATTTAAGGTCGTGATGGAATAAGTATGGAAATTATAAGAATTGAGGATTTCTCCGACCCGAGACTCGACGTTTTCGTGAGGCTTACGGGCGCACAGCTCAGATCAAAGCTCGAGCCCGAAAAGGGTGTGTTTATAGCTGAGAGTCCGACGGTTATCGAGGTTGCTCTCGACTCAGGCTGTGAGCCGATTGCCCTCCTCACCGACGAGAGGCTGATAAACGGCGCGGTGGAGAAAATTATAAAGAGGTGCGGGGGCGTGCCGATTTATTCGGCAAAAAAGGACGTCCTAGAGCAGCTTACGGGCTTCGCTCTGACACGCGGCGCGCTCTGCGCTATGAGAAGGCCCGAGCCAAAGAGCCTCTCCGAGCTGCTTGACGGGGCGAGGACGGTTGCCGTGCTTGAGGCGATAGCCGACTCTACCAACATCGGCGCCATCTTCCGCTCTGCGGCGGCGCTCGGCGTTGATGCGGTGCTCGTTACTCCCGATTGCTGTGACCCTCTCTGCCGCAGGGCGGTGAGAGTCAGCATGGGCACGATATTCCGCGTGCCGTGGGGCGTTATCGGTGAGGATCATGAGGATTGGAGACAGAGGGGTATAGATCTCCTCCACGAGCACGGCTTCAAGACCGCGGCTATGGCGCTGACGGAGGATTCGGTTAATATCGACGATCCCGCTTTGATGAAGGAAGAAAAGGTCGCTGTTATCCTCGGCACAGAGGGCACAGGCCTTTCAAAGAGCACGATAGAAAAGAGTGATTATACGGTTATGATACCGATGGCGAATGAGGTTGATTCATTGAACGTCGCCGCGGCGGGGGTTATCGCCTTTTGGCAATTAACCCGAAGGTAATTGCCGAAAGGCAACTATGATTGCCCTATGGGCAAGTTATGAGTTATGATTGGCTCCGCCAAGTTATGATTGCCTGCCGGCAAGTTAAAGTTCATTGGGGCAATCATATCATAACGAGTGCGATAGCACTCTCATAACATTTGGCAAAGCCAAATTTATAACGTTCGCGTAAGCGGACTCATAACTCACAACTCAAAAACTACACACTGTGTAGCAAGGAGGTAAAAATGCAAACAATCTCACTTAACGGAATATGGGATCTCAGGGGCAGGAGCGAGAGAGATACAGACTCCGAGGCGCTTAACCTCAAGGCTGAGGTGCCGGGCTGTGTTCAGCTCGACCTGTCAAGAGAGGGCTATCTTCCCGCCGATCTCTATATGGGTGAAAACATCAAGGAGGCGGAGAAATTCGAGGGCCACGAATGGTGGTATGAGACTCGATTCGAGTGCCCCTGTGTGAAAAATAACGTATATCTGGTGTTTGAGGGCGTGGACTGCCTTGCCGACTATTATCTCAACGGCGAGTGGATCGGCGAGAGCGAAAACGCGCTTATCTCGCACGAGTTTAGAGTGGACGAATTTCTCAAAGACGGCGAGAACACACTCACCGTACATATACGCTCCGCGATGAACTATGCAAGAGAGCAGGATTATCCGATAAGGTCTCTTCTCAGCATCAACCCCGACGGCTCGTATTTACGCAAGCCGCCGCACTCCTTCGGCTGGGATATTATGCCGAGGGCGGTGACGTCGGGACTCTGGCGCGGAGTCAGACTTGAGATAAGAGACGAGATATACTTCTCTCAGGCTTACGCTGTGGCAAAGGTTGGAGAGTCGAGATTCTTCTACACCCTTGAAAGTGAGTATGAGACCGTCTCGGACGTTGAGATAGAGCTCGATTTTGCCTCGGGCGAGAGTGTGCTCAAAAAGCGTTTTCCTGCCTTCAAGAGGGGAGGCGTGTACACTTTTTCCATAGAAAACCCCAAGCTGTGGTACCCCTATGGCTACGGTGAGGCGAATATGTATGACGGCGAGGCGAGGATATACAAGGGCGGCGAGCTTGTCCACGTAAGGAGGATGAGCTTCGGTGTGCGCGAGGTCGTGCTCGATAGGCGTGAGCCCGAGGGCAAGGACAGAGGGCAGTTCCGCTTCCTTATCAACGGAGTCGAGGTTATGTGCCGCGGCTCAAACTGGGTGCCGCTTGACGCCTTCCACTCTCGCGATGCAGAAAGGTATGAAAGCGCGCTTGCTCTTGTCAAGGACATTGGATGTAATATACTTCGCTGTTGGGGCGGTAACGTGTACGAGGATCACGCCTTCTTCGACTTCTGCGACCGAAACGGAATTATGGTATGGCAGGACTTCTCGATGGCGTGCGGACAGTATCCCGAGACCGAGGAGTTTATCGAGAACATGAGAGCCGAGGTCACCTCTGTTATCAGAAAGCTCCGTCAGCACCCCTCCATCGTGGTGTGGGCGGGAGACAATGAGGTCGACGCCTGCTTCCCCGAGTACAACCCCAACGATAACTACTTAACACGTCACGTTATCCCCGCTTGTGTGAGGGATAACGATCTTGAGAGGCCATACCTTCCGTCCTCTCCCTATATCTCCGAGAAAATGTACCGTGAGGGCGAGCGCTCGCAGATCCACGGCTCAAGGCTGGTTGAGGATCACCTTTGGGGACCTCGCGATTACTTCAAGAGCGACTTCTACAAGGGCAACCTCGCGCACTTCGTCAGCGAGACGGGTTATCACGGCTGTCCGTCGCTTGAATCTATAAAGAAATTTATCACGCCCCCTTACGTTTGGCCTTATAAGAACAATCCCGAGTGGATCCTTCACTCCACGGATCAGAGGGGCAATGACTCACGCGTGATGCTGATGGAAAATCAGGTAAGACAGCTCTTCGGCACCGTGCCGACCGAGCCCGAGGATTACATACTTGCCTCGCAGATCTCTCAGGCTGAGGCAAAGAAATACTTCATCGAGCGCATAAGAGTCGGACGCCCTGACAAGACTGGCATCATATGGTGGAATCTGCTTGACGGCTGGCCTCAGATGTCTGATGCCGTGGTGGATTATTACTTCGAAAAGAAGCTTGCCTACAACTATATCAAGCGCTCTCAGGCTCCCTTTGTTATTGCGGCGGACGAGCTCTCGAGTTGGAATCTTCCGATCTACGCCTGCAACGATACCTTAAAGGAAAGACGAGGACACCTCAAGGTCAAGGCGGCACTCACCGACGAGGTGATACACGAGTGCGACTTTACCGCGTCGGCAAACACCTCTACACTTATCGCAAGACTGCCCATAATGTACTCTGATGAGAGGATACTGATATTTGAGTGGACGGTTGACGGTGAGGAAGGCTTCAATCACTACGTCCTTTGTAGTCCTCCGCTTTCGTTTAACTACTACCGCTCTGTTATGGAAAGGTACGGACTTTAATGTATATACTTGGATTTGATATAGGCGGCACGAAATGTGCCGTCAACACCGCCCTATGGGACGGCGAGAGGGTGACACTCCTGAAGAAAGAAAAGTGCCCGACCGATCTCTCGATACCCCCTGAGAAAATGATAGAAAAGCTTATCAAGATGGCTGAGGGAATACTTGACGGGAGGCCCGACTCTATCGGCATCTCCTCGGGCGGTCCGCTCGACTCCGAGCGTGGCGTGATACTCGGCCCTCCCAACCTTCCGGGGTGGGGGCGTGTTGAGATAAAGAGGCAGATTGAGGAGCATTTTGGCGTATGTGCGCACCTTGAAAACGATGCTAACGCGTGTGCGGTTGCCGAGTGGAAATTCGGCGCGGGCAGGGGTACGAACAATATGGTATTCCTCACCTTTGGCACCGGCCTTGGCGCGGGACTTATCCTTGACGGTAAGCTTTACCGCGGCACTAACGGTAATGCGGGTGAGGTCGGACATATAAGGCTTGAGCCGACAGGACCCGTGGGCTTTGGTAAGGCGGGCTCGTTTGAGGGCTTCTCGAGCGGCGGCGGAATAGCTAAGCTCGCGTGGAGTATGGCCGAAGAGGCTGCTCTGGGCGGCGTGACTCCCGCTTATTACAAGGAGGGGATGACCGAGCGTGACGTTACCGCGGGCACAGTTGCCGAGGCGGCGTTTCTCGGGGATGAGACCGCAAGAGAGGTCTATCGTATATCGGGTGAAAAGCTCGGCCGCGGACTCTCGGTGCTTATCGACATACTCAATCCCGAGCGGATAGTCATAGGAAGTATATTCGCAAGAAGCGGAGAGCTTCTTCGTGAGTCGATGGAAAAAGAGCTTCTTTGCGAGGCGCTCGCACCCTCGCTTGAGGTGTGTAAGGTTGTACCTGCCGAGCTCGGTGAGAATATCGGCGACTACGCGTCTGTTGCGGCAGCGATTTTGTAAGGAGATTTTATGATTAAAGAATTGATTGAAAGGTATCCTGCGCTCGAATACTGTAAGGCGGAGATAGAGGCGGCAAGGAATACTTTGATAGAGTGCTATGAGAATGGCGGAAAGCTCCTTCTTTCCGGCAACGGCGGCAGCTCTGCCGATTGCGACCATATCGTGGGTGAGCTGATGAAGAGCTTCCTTCTTAAAAGACCGATTGATGAGTCAAGAAAAGAGCAGATGCAAAAGAGCTCTCCCGCTCTTGACAGCGCGACGCTAGATAGCCTGCAAATGGGACTTCCCGCAATCTCCCTTACCTCGATGAGCGCGCTCAATACCGCTTTCGCGAATGACGTTGACCCCGAGCTTATCTACGCTCAGTCGGTCCTTGCTCTCGGCAAGGCGGGGGACGTCCTTATTGCAATAAGCACCTCGGGTAACGCGAAGAACGTATGCGAGGCGGCGAAGGTGGCGAGAGCTATCGGGATGAAGGTGATTGCTCTTACCGGCAAAGACGGCGGAGAACTAAAGAGCCTCTCGGACGTCTGTGTGATCGCGCCCGAGTGTGAGACCTACAAGATTCAGGAGCTCCATCTGCCGATATATCACAATATTTGCGCAGAGGTGGAGAAGCACTTTTTTGGATAATTGTAACCCGAAAGGAATGAAAAAATGAAAAAGTTGATAGCTTTTGTATGCTTAATATCGGTGTGCTTAACTCTATGCTCCTGTGATCCCGTAGGACATAAGGCCGGGGATTGGCTAGAGCCCGAAAGAATATCAAGCGTTGAACTGATACGGTATGACAACTATGAGCAAAAAACATTTGATTCATGGCCTGAGAGTAAATACAAATTCAGACAACTTCTATTCTTTGATGAGACTAAAGTAACGGTTCTTAAAACGCTAAACAAAGAGGACGTGCCCGAGTTTGTTGAGACCGTATCTGAAATGCATATTTGGAGCGGTTATTATCTCTTTAATTCCCCGAAGGATAAATGTATAAGAATTAATTATTCCGACGGTAGCTACACTGTAATCTATGCTGACCCTGAGCAAGTCTACAAGGGCAAAGGGTTTGTCGCAGAGTATGCGTCGGACGGAGAGGTAGAAATATATTGGGGCTCTGTCGCTAATATAGATGAATACAATAGTTTAATCGAACTTTTTGAATACGAGACTTAACGAGACTTTTGCGCATTTTCATTTTGTTTCTCAAACACAAAAAAGCCAACCTCAAAACCGAGATTGGCTTTTTCTATTACATTTTACGGACAGACGTGTAGCGAAGCGAAACCAAGGGTGTTGAAACTACTCATCCACCACTCCGTGGTCCCCCCTTCCCTCACAATGGAAGGCTAAATGTGACCGAGCCCGAAGGCGAGACCGCCTGTCCCTACAAATAATGTTCTAATATGTCAAAAATTGTTTACTTATTCTTACTTTCAAGGTGCTTTTGCCAAGCGATTTTGTAAAGCTCCTCTGCGGCAAGACGTGCTTTGGCAACGGGGATCTTCTCGCTCCCCGGGAAGCAGTAGTAGATGCAATCGGTACCCGAGAGAGCGATGATATCACCTACCTCATAGAAGTTGAAGTCAGCGCAGATGGAGTGTGAGTAGAGGGGCTTTTGCTCATAGTTTATCTCACCGTCGTCGCTCGTCAGCTTGAAGCCGTTGGCGTTGTGCACGAGTCTGCCTTCGCCGACTCCACATACTCCCTTGGTGTCAACGCTGATCCATATATCGACGGGTGTGTCGAGGGAATAACTGCCCTCGTCGATTTCACGGCGGACCTGCTCGCGCTCCCACTTATACCAGTCGGGGATATGGGTGAAGGACTCCTTCGTGCCGTCAATTGCTACAAGCTCGCCAAGCTCTGAGAGCTCATATTTTGCGCCGCAGGCGCGACAGGTGAGGTGAGTGCCTGAGCCGAGCATTTCTCCTTCCTTACCACACTCGGTACACTTGTAGAGTATTCTCTCAAGGCCGTCGGCTCTGAAAGGCTCGGTGATTTTTACGTTGTTTTCCTTCTGCCACTTGAAGGAGTCGAAGGAGAACTGTTCAAAGACTATTCTTGTGATCTCCTCTGCGGGCATCTCTTTTATCTCTTCGGGGGAGAGAAGATACTCGACGGTTGCGGAGACCTTGACCTTTCTTCTCTGGAGGTTATTATAGAGAGGATCGCGCGAGAACGCGCCGTAGGTCTTGATCATAACGAGGGGAACACCGAGCATCTTTACGCACTTGCCGATAGTGTCGGAGAGTGTGGTGGTCGTGCCGTCGAGGGTATATCCCGCCTCGGGAAACATAATAACGTTGCTCTTAAGCTTCTTTACTGTGTGGAGAATATCTCTTACCAGAGTTGTGTCGGTACAAAATTTTTTTGTCGGTATGCAACCAATCTGGCGCATCAGCCAATCCTTGCCGAAGAAGGCGTCGGTCGTTGCAACGATGTTGAAGGGCTTCGGGTAGAGGACTGTTGCCGCTATCTCGAGATCGATAAAGCTTGAGTGATTCATAAGATAGAATGCGGGCTCGTCCTTGCCGAGCTTTTCCATTCCTATTTTCTCAAAAGAGAACTTCGTTGCCAGAAGATCGGGGATAGATACCGCCCTCATCAGAGTGCGGAAGAATATATTTGGTTTTTTCGGTTTTTTGTGGGGGTGCTTCTTTGCCTTGTGGTTGTCGATAATCTGTCTGTACGAGCCTTTTTTTACCTTGATTTTCATAAGGGTGGCCTTTCCGCTTTATCTATGAAAGCATAAAATTTGGAGGGTCGCGTGCGTTTTATTCATAATATTGTAACATATTGATATGGTGCTTGTCAATAAAATCAACATTAAAAGTGTCTAGGTGACGAAAAAAATATTGAACTTTTTTCGATTTTTGTCTCCGAATTGTAAAACTGAGATTTTGTTTTTTTGTTTGATTTGTTACGAGTCACCCTAAGGAACAAAAAGTACAACAACGCAAAAAACATTCATAAAAGACAACAATACATTACAAAAAGCGAGTAAATCCCGGGATTTGGACTTACTCGCTTGGTTTGTTTTATCTTAATGCAATATCCTTTGTTATTTCGCCTGCCATAATAAGACCGACGACTGAGGGGACGAAGGAGACAGAACCGGGAGTCCTCTCGCGCCCCGGGTTAATCGGCGGCTCGTCGGAGAATACTACCTTGAGATGATTAATGCCTCTTTTTCGGAGCTCTGTGCGAATGACCTTTGCCAAGGGGTCGGTGTGAGTCTTTGAGATATCCGCGACGGTAAATCTCGTCGGGTCGAGCTTGTTGCCGGCGCCCATCGAAGAAATGATGGGTATATCCGCGCGCTCTGCCTCGGTGATGAGATGGAGCTTTGACCTTACCGAATCGATACAGTCCGCAATATAGTCAAAACCGTCAAGGGAAATCGGATTTTCCTCGGAGTAAAACTCGCTTATTGCGATTACCTCGCACTCGGGGTTTATGTCGGCTATCCTTGCCTTCATAGCCTCGGTTTTATACTGACCGACAGTAGCGTTTGTGGCTATGATCTGGCGGTTAATATTTGACACGGATACCCTGTCAGCATCGATAAGCGTGATTTTTCCGACTCCCGCTCTTGATAGAGCCTCCACGCAGAAGCCGCCGACACCGCCGACACCGAATACAGCTACGTGAGCATTCTTCAGCTTCTCTACGGCGTCAGCTCCGAGCATCATCTCGGTGCGTGTATATATTGTGTCCTTATTTTCCACTTATTAACCTCTCTTCCAATACTTTCGGTCGAGGGAGCGGTACATTATCGCCTCCGCGATGTGGTCTGCATTGATATTGTCACAGCCGTCGAGGTCTGCGATCGTTCTCGCGACTCTGAGGACTCTGTCGTGACCTCTTGCAGAGAGGCCGAGTGACTCAAACGCATCTCTCATAAGGTCGGACGCCTCCTGGTCGAGCTCGCAATGGCGTCTTAGCATATCCACCGACATATTCGCGTTGAGGATTCCGGTTTTATCGCCCGCCTTTGCGAGTCTTTCGTTGGTAAACTTTCTTGCGGCGTTGACTCTCTCTCGTATCTTTGCAGAGGGCTCGCCGTGGTTACCCTTGCCCGCAATATCGTCGTAGGAGATGGAGGGAAGCTCGATTTCTATATCGATTCTGTCGAGCAGGGGACCCGACACTCTCTCGAGATATTTTGCCACGGTCTGGGGGGTACAGGTGCATTTTTTGTTCGGATCGCCAAAATATCCGCATCTGCAGGGGTTCATCGCGCAGACGAGCATAAACTTCGAGGGGTAGGTGATCTTTGCCGACGCGCGGGTGACCGTTACGATACCGTCCTCGAGGGGCTGACGGAGTGACTCGCTTGTCCTCTTGGAGAATTCGGGAAGCTCGTCAAGGAAGAGTATGCCGTTGTGAGCCATGGATATTTCGCCGGGGCGCGGATAGGTGCCGCCGCCGACAAGACCGGGAATGGTTACTGTATGGTGGGGTGAGCGGAAGGGACGGTCGGTGATAAGACCTTTTCTGAGCTTGCCGCTTACCGAGTGTATCTTAGTGGTCTCGAGCGCCTCCTCAAAATCCATATCCGGAAGAATGGAGGACAGTCTCTTCGCCAGCATCGACTTACCCGTACCGGGAGGGCCGATCATCAATACGTTATGTCCGCCCGCCGCCGCGATCTCGAGCGCTCTCTTTGCCTTGAGCTGACCGCACACGTCGTAAAAATCGGGGGCTTCGGAGTGGTTGGAAAGATCGAGATTTGGCAGGGAAGAGGGGATAGGAGTCATACACGCCTCCCCCTTAAGGTGGGTTACAAGCTCTCTGAGTGTCTTAACGCCGTAAACGGTGATGCCTGCGACTATCGCCGCTTCGTCGCGGTTATCGTATGGGACGTAGATCTCCTTCTTTCCGAGGTCTCTTGCCGAGACGACCATCGGGAGCACACCCGCAACGCCTCTGACCTCGCCCGAGAGCGAGAGCTCACCGATTATGCACTTGTCCGAGAAGTCGTACTCTCTCGGAATGACACCGTCGCTCTGGAGGATGGCGCACATAATGGCGAGGTCAAAGACCGTACCCTCCTTCTTTATGTCGGCAGGAGCGAGGTTTATCATAAGGTCGAGGGCAGGGAAGACGTAGCCGCTGTTTTCACACGCAGACTGAACTCTGTTTTTCGCTTCCTTTACCGCCGCGTCGGGCAGACCGACGAGCTCAAAGCGGGGCATTCTGTCCCACGCCGAGCACTCTACCGTTACCTCAAAGCCCTCAATACCGAGAACTCCGGATGAATATATCTTGGAAAGCATAGTTTTCTCCTTGATTTCGGATTTATACCACTATTATACTCCAAGCGGAGGAATAAATCAAGAGGGAATGAAAATGAGGAATTCGGAATTAGGAATTAGGAATTAGGAATGCGAAGTGGAAAATTAGGAATTGGGAGTTGGGAATGTATCGTTTCACGTTCACTATGTGAACGTGAATTGGGTGAGATGTCACCTTTCGGCGACGCGGAGAGAAAAGACAATTTTGTTTAAAAGGTAGAACTTTCTATTCAAAATACCCAAAGATTTTAAATCTCATTGAATATAATTTTAAAATATGCTATAATGGGTTCGTGAAATAATTTCTGCGCGTAAAAGGAGAAAATCATGAGAAATTTTAAGAAAATGCTTGTGGTAATTTGCGTGTTTGCACTTCTTACCGTGGGCTGCGTGTTTGCTGCAGTTGCCGCGGATGAGAACGCAGGTACTGTGGAGGAGCTCAATAAACTCATCACCTCTGCAGAGAATGCATCGGGCGCTGCCGCAAAGTACAACGCTGTTCTCAAGGTAGCAGAGTACCTTAATACCAAGAAAATTGATTCCTCGGCGGATGGCTACGACGTTGCGATTGCGGCGGCTTATAAGGTTACCGTTGCGGGAGCGGATGCGTACGTCGCTGTTGTTGACGTGGACGGTGTTACTGCCGCTGTCGCATACGACGGTATGTCTAAAATCAGCAAGCTTCTCGGTCTTTTCGAGCTTCCCGAGGACACAGAGGGCCTCGCAGAGCTTAAGGCTAAGCTTGATTCCGCGACTGTAAGAGCCGTAGGAGTTCTTATTGGTGAGGTCGACGCTGATATTGAGACCACTCTTACCACCGGTAAGAACCAGATTGCTATAAACAAGGCTAAGAGAATAATTGCCGAATTCCCTCTCTCGGGCGATAGCTACTCCCTCTCGGATCTTGAGTCGGAGCTCGCAGAGCTTGAGGTTCTTCAGGCAAAAGCGATAGAGGCTAACCTTACCGCACTTGATGCGGAGAACCTCGTTACCAACTACGACCTTCCCGTAATCTTCGAGGAGGATTGGCAGGAAAGACCCGTGGGTATTGATTCGACCAACGTCGGCTCTGATTGGACAATTGATCTTAAGAGCTCCGATAACCAGGTTGGTATTCTCGAGGAAGCAAACGGAAACAAGTATTTCGTACATAGGATATTCGATACCACCGGTAAGGTGTCCTCTTATATCCAGGATAAGAATATCATGTCCTCGGTAACTCCTAAGGACGGCTTCGTTATCGAGTTTGACATAACCACCTTTGGTGAATTCCAGAATGGCAGCGTTGTTATCGAGACCGGTAGTATAAACGGCGCTTTCCCTCCGCCCTACTTCTACATTAACGGCAGCGGCGATATTTGTAATAACGATAAGTCTACCGTTGTTCTGAAGGGCGCTATCGTTAAGGGCGAGTGGCTTCATATCATGCTTGTGTTCGATTATGATCTCTTTACGTATAAGCTCTACGTTGAGGGTGAACTCATCGCGGAGTATGATGCAAGACTCAGCGGCACAAGCACCTACGAGCACAATCAGGTAAAGCTCAGATTCAACAACTCCGGTACTGCCGGTGAGGTTGCTTACGATAATCTCAAGGTTTACGGCGGTAACTCCTACCGTAATATCTCAAGACTTGAGGAAATGACCGACGGTGAGAGATTCATCTACTTCGTTGAGTATTTCACGAGCGAGGAAAGAACCGTAACCTCGAGAACCGCGGCGTATGACAAGGCTACCGAGATTCTCTCGAAGTTCTGGGTTGTTGACGAAGCGACCGGAGAGGGACAGTATACCGACGTTGCTGAGGCTAGCGCAGAAGTTAAGGCAGCGGTTAACGCCTACCTCGATTTCGACCTTGACATTCTCCTTGCAGACGTAAAGGCAAAGAATCTTGAAAGATTCGTTGAGCTCGTTACCGATCTTCAGAAGGTGTCCCGTACCGCGAACACCGTTGCTACCAGACAGCAGAAGGCGGCAGCTATCAACACCTTCCTCGGTGAGTGCGAGGGCCTTATCGACAACAATGCGGATAATGACGGAAAGGATGGCGCCGACTATTCTCAGTACACCATTATCCTTAACAATATCGTTCGCGAGGCTGCCTATGACCTCAACGCGAGCACGTTTATAAGACATATCGAAAGATTCAAGAAGGCTCCCACTCTTGCCGCTAAGGAGAGATATTACCAGAGAGCTAAGGATCTTGTTGATAACGACGGTATCGACCTTAACCTTATTCGCGATACCTCCAATCCTTACAGAAACAACTTCAAGGATCTTATCGCCGCTTACCAGACCTACTCTGAGGCGGATACATATATGCTCGATCTCGTTAAGGAGAACAACTCCGTCAAGATCAATCAGTGTATAAGCAAGATCTCGATATACACCACTGTTGAGGAGTGGAACGAGCATAGCGAGGAGATGAACAAATATCTCTTCGTCATCAAGGATATCGTTCTCGGCAGAGATGCGGACGGTATGCCTCTTTATGACGTGGATTACGAGGGCGTTAAGGAATCCGTTGAGTTCTTCAATTCCGCTTACAACTACTTCTACGAGCTCCTTCAGGATGAGCACGTTGCGTATATAGAGAACGTTCTTGAGCTTATTCTCGCCTCCGACCAGTACATCGAGAAGATGGGTATGGTGGCTGTCATCGAAAGATACGTTGCAGATAACGATATCAACCTCAAGGACGAGAGAATCGTGAGACTTCTCAACAACCTTGACACCTGCAAGGCAGAGCTTATTCTCCGTGAGGAGGATTACGCAGAGGTTCTCGTTCAGAATGCCGTATACTTCGTTGACCTCGTTGAAAGAATGCGTACTGCTGAGACCTACGGCGAGCAGAGAAAATACTTCGAAGAGGCAACTCCTCTTTACTACTACCTCGACAGTAGAGTTGAGGGCGCGGCAAGAGCGGTTGAAATTTACGATGAGTACAAGGTAAATCTTGACAGAATCGCAGAGTCCTCTATAACCTTCATCGATGCTGTTGCCGTTTACAAGGCGTGCCAGACCGATGATGAGAAGTACGCGGCTCTCGTTGAGTGCTACTACAACGCTCAGTTCGTTGAGCTCTCCTATGAGGGCGCTGAGGTGGCAATGGCAGAGTATCTCGCGGCATACAACGAATACGTAGGCTACGCAGAGTCCGTTAACGAGGATCTTGTTGAGGCAGGAAATGCCGTAGGCTCATTCAGAGCAAACTGCGGAGTAGTTAACATTATCGCGGTAATTATCAAGAAGATCTTCGGAATCTAAGATACCGATAGGTGAAGCCTTGAAATTAACACGGGGCGGCACCTTTCAAAAATGAGGCGTTGGTCAGGCGGCATTTGCCTCCTTTGTCCGACTGCCTGAAGGGGCTGCCGCAATCAAGCTTGCGACAGCCCTATATTTTTAATAATACTGATATGGAGAAATAAAAATGAGTTCTAAGTACGAGGCTCTCTTTACCCCTTGGAAAATAGGGAACGTAGAGATCAAAAACAGAATTGTAATGTGCCCTATGGGCGGTACCTCTCTTTTCGGCTGGTTTGAGCTTACGGGCTGCGGCTTTGATAAGGAGGCTGCAAAGCTCTTCCTCGAGAGAGCGAAGAATAACGTAGGTCTTATAATCCCCGGCATCGCACCCCTTCGCGATACCTTCTGGGGTAAGTGGCTCTGGCAAAATCCCAAGATGTTCGAGGAGCTGAAGGTCTTTATGGACGAGATCCACAAGACGGGCGCCAAGCTCTTTATCCAGCTCACCGCGGGTATGGGACGCTCTTGGGCGATCACCGAGCTCGTAGGTCCTCTTCATAAGAATAAATTCACACGTGCCCTTATTAAACCCATTCTTGACACCTCTCACGAGCTTGCCTCACCCTCCGAGCAGCCCGCAAGATGGGCGCCCGACATCATCTGCCCCGAGATGACCAAGGAGCAGATCCGCGAGATCATCGAGGCGTTTGCCAAGACCGCGAAGCTTTGCCGCGACGCGGGTGTTGACGGTGTTGAGGTTCACGCGGTGCACGAGGGCTATCTTCTCGACCAGTTCGCCATCGAGTTCTTCAACAAGCGTACAGACGAGTACGGCGGATCCTTTGAGAACCGCTACCGTTTCGCCGCTGAGGTCGTTAAGGCTATCAAGGAGGAGTGCGGCGCTGATTTCCCTGTATCCCTCCGCTATTCCGTAGAGTCCAAGCTCAAGGGCTTTGCCGAGGGCGCTGTTCCCGGCGAGACCTACGTTGAGGCAGGACGTAATATGGAGGAGTCCGAGAGAGCGGCTAAGTACCTTCAGGACGCGGGCTACGATATGCTCAACGCGGATAACGGTACCTACGACTCTTGGTATTGGGCTCATCCCCCGATGTATATGCCCGAAAACTGTAACCTCGACGACGTAGCACATATAAAGAAGTTCGTTGATATTCCCGTGGTTTGCGCGGGACGTATGGATCCCGAGGTCGGCGCTGCCGCTATCGCAGAGGGCAGGATCGATGCTATGGGCGTTGCACGTCAGTTCCTCGTTGATCCCGAGTGGATCACCAAGCTTATCGAGGACAGACTCGAGGACATCAAGCCCTGTATCTGTTGTCACGCAGGCTGCTTCAACTTCTCGTCCTCCAAGGGACATTACAACACTCAGGATCTCACCGATACTATGGGCCTTGCGCGTTGCGCTCTCAACCCAGAGACTATGCAGTCGAAGAAGTATTACGTAGAGCTCGCCAAAAAGCAGAAAAACGTAGCTATCATAGGCGGCGGTATCGGCGGCATGGAGGCGGCAATCCTCCTTGCAAAGCGCGGTCACAAGGTAACCGTGTATGAAAAAACCGATAAACTCGGCGGTGTATTTATCGCCGCGGCGGCTCCCTCCTTCAAGGAGAAGGATAGGGCGCTTATCGCGTGGTATATCCGCGAGCTCTCCAAATATCCCACCATTGAGGTCAAGCTTAATACCGAGGTTACCGACGTTAAGGCTCTCGGCGCGGACGAGGTTATTATCGCTACCGGCGCGACTCCCAACGTCATTCCCGTAAAGGGCGTTCGTGAGTACGGCATTGAGGCTATTGATTTCCTTCTCGGCAACAAGACCGTGGGTGAAAACGTGGTTATCGTTGGCGGCGGTCTTACAGGCTGTGAGATCGCATACGAGCTCTACGTTCAGGGCAAAAAGCCTGTCATCGTTGAGATGCAGGACGACCTCATCACCGGCAAGGGCATCTGCCTTGCCAACACCAGCTTCCTGCGTGACTTCTTCAAGGCGAACTCGGTGCCCGTGCATCTTGAGACCGCTCTTACCGAGGTTCACGAGGACGGCGTAACCGTCAGAGCAAAGGACGGTACTGAGTTCAAGATCGGCGCGGACAGCGTTATTATGTCCACCGGTTACAGACCCGCACCTCTTGTGAAGAAGTCCCGCCACGTACACGTTGTGGGCGATGCGTCCAAGGTGGGTAATCTCAGAACTGTCATCTGGCAGGTTTGGTCCGTCTGCATGAAAATTTAATTGAGGCTGCCATATTCGGGTGTAAACTGTCGTTTCCTTCCTCGCTGTATGAAATACAGCTTCGGTCGTCAGCCGGCAGTTTCCCCACCGAATCTGTTTGCCTAAATTAAATTTTCACTTTGCGCATCTAATTTTGGTATAAATCGTCGTTTTCTCGCTCGCTGTATGAAATACAGCTTCGTTCGTCAGCCGGCGATTTCTCCACAAAATTCGATAGCGCAAGGGCTTGGTTGGGTTATAGTTAGTTGTCGAAATACATATTCTTACAAGCTGACTTTTAGCAAAATCTGTTTGCCCATATTAAATTTACAGTTATAAAGTAAAAACATCGCCGGCTCAATGCGAGTCGGCGATGATACACGGAGAATATATGAAAAAAATCTTAGCATTATTTATTCTGCTTTCTCTTTTTGCCTCGCTCCTCGTAGGATGCAAGAAGGATGACGAAGACGAAAAGGATGGCGGAAATGAGAACGGTGAAGAGACTGAGCTCGTTTACGTTGAGTTCCTCAAGGATGATCTTTCCTCATACGTTGAGGTGGACGAGAAATATTACAAGGAGCTGAGCATTACGCTTGATCCTGATAGACTCCACCCTCTGTACATAGAGAGCCATATTATAGAAGAGCTCTGTGACAGAAAGAGCAAGGAGACTGTCGAGGGAGACGGAATTATTTCCGTAGGTGACATTGTCAGCATCTTCTACAAGGGATATTACCTTGACACAGAGGGAGAGAAGGTCTACTTTAACGGCGGATCTAACTATGGCAGAACGTCATACGATCTTGAAATCGGCTCGGGCGGATTTGTTCCCGGCTTCGAATATAATATGATAGGTAAGGCCGTTTCGGAATACACGAAGGATAACCCGATGATAATCGAGGCGTACTTCCCTCATAACTATCAGGAAGCGACGTTGGCGGGCAAGATCGCGTACTTTGAGGTATACGTTGAGACCAAGGACGGCGAATATCAGATAAAGGAATACGACGCTCCCGAGTTTAACGAGGACTTTATCCTCTACACACTCGGTATCAGCGAGGAGAAGCTCGTCGCATACGAGGGAGATAGCCTGATCGAGCGTTACCGCGCTTATGCAAGTGAGATTCTAATAGTTGAAAATGGGCTTGATGCTGACACGCTTGCGGCAGAGGCATTCTGGGACTCTGTGCTGGAGGGCGCTGTGATAACTAAGTATCCGTCAGGCAACGTCAAGGACGTGTTTGATGAGGTTATAGCCGAGATAGAGGCTTACTACAAGAGCAATCCCGGATACGCTTATTACTATCCCTCCTTCGAGATGTTTACCAGTGTGTATCTTGGACTCGGAGAGGAAGGAGATTGGCAGGCGGAGGTTACCCGAATTGCCGAGTCCTACCTGAGACCTCAGATGATTCTGTACCACATCGCAGCCAAGGAGGGCTACATACCCACCGAGGAGGAGTTTAGGGCGACCGAGCTTGAGTATCTGGCTGAGAAGCTGGCAAATAGCGGAGTCACCAGAGATAATTATGAAAGTGATGAAAAATACGTAGAGGGTCTCGACGTTTATAAAGAGTTTGTTATTAACAGCAGCGGCGAGAAGTCCTACCGCGAGACGATTAACCAGAGATTTATTATGCAAAAGGTAATCGATCTCGTTGAGGTTACAGAAGGTTGATTTTGTCAACTGCGGTTGTCAAAAACATAATAATTGATAAGCAATTCTTTGATAATATGGCAAACGTGTTCTGCGGGAGTGTTTACATTCCAGTTGGAGAGGTAGCGCCCGGAACGATGGCGATGCCTCCGAGCACGCTGTCAAAGCAATCGTCCTTCACCTCCGTCTCAAATCTCACGCCGAGAATTTTGATAAAGCGCGAGAAGTCGTAGGTGTAGGTTGAGAGGGGACGGGCAAAGGCGTCGTCGGTCTGTGCCGCTACAAGCGGATCCTCCCCTTCAAAGCCGACGATCAGGAGAGTGTGGTAGAAGCCGTCCTGATCGTTGCCGAGCTGGATGACGTCACCGATCTCCATCTCGTCAAGGGTTGCCTCCTTGCCAAATGGACCGATGCCCTTGTTATCTATCATAAAGTTGTAGAAAAACTGAACGCCCGTCCAAGACGGTGAGCGGTCGTCAAGTGAGATATAATACCAGCCGAAGGTCGGCGTGTAGTTCATAACGCAGGAGCCTGCGTAGATGCACTGTGATACAAAGTTGGTGCAGTTACCGCCGATGCCACGGAAGTTTCCGAAGATCGGGTTTTGCCCGAAGGCGTATTTTCTCGCGTAGGTTACGGCTCTTTCTCTCTGATACGGTTTGGTTACAAGCATCATATTCTCCTTTTTTGTTTTATAACAATTTATTCGAGAGGGGAAATATGGTGAAGGATCGGTCTGCAACCTTACATCTTTAATTAATATAGGAGATAAAAAAATGAAAATAAAAATCAGACTCACGTCATTCGCCCTGATAATCGCGATAATGGCGTCTTGCTTCTCCTCCTGCGATCTTATACTGGGTAAGGATCCGAAGGAGACCGTCGACAAGGCGGAGGCTGCTCTTGATGCCGCGCCCTACACGGTGGAGATGGCGGTGACTTACGAGTCGAGTGATCAGAACGTTATTGATGCGATCAAGTGCTTCACGGGACCCGTGATCAAGCTTGAGGCGGACGGAGATGATCTCTGTGTATCGATGCACATGAGCCTCGACGGTAACGTATCTGAAAGCGTATACACTGTGTGCGACGGTATGATATATCTTTACAGCTCCGAGCAGACTGCAAGCGGCGAGAAGACTACGAGAGAAAAGCTCCAGTGTAACTCCGAGCTTCGCGATGAGATAATAGATAAGCTCGGCGCGGGAGCGAATATCCGCTACGATGACTTTGATGAGGCAAAGGAAAGAGGCACCGGCGGTGAATCCATCATTACCTGTACGGGTATCAAGAATGAGGCCCTTTACGGTGTGGCGGATCTTATGCAGGACAAGCTCTCGGATCTTGGCGCGATGGTAGGCGTGAAGGACGCGACTCTCGTTATTACGATAATAGACGGAAAGTATCAGGCAACTGTATTTTCCTGCACGTATATTATCACGACACCCGAGACGGTGTATACTATCTCTATGAGCTGTGTTGCTAAATTTGACTACACTTCAGATGTGAACATTTCCGCTCCTGAGGATGCGAACAACTACACAGAAAGATCATAATAGTAATAATTGTAATATATGGTTTACAAAAAATGCATTTACATCTGAATGGAGAATAAAATGAAAAACATTAAGAAGAGTATAATTGCGCTCATCTTGCTTGTAACGTTTATACTTTCCACCCTTATTCCGGTTTCGGCGGCAGGTGAGCCCGCCTCATATTCTAAGACGGCAAACTCGGGGGAGAGAGGCGTTATTTGCACCACGCTTGACGGCACGAGCGCTGATGAATATTACACCGACAGCTATACCTACGATAGGCTTGCGGAGCTCTCCGCGTCAGCACTCCTGACCCAGCTTCGCGGACTTATGACGAGCACTCATACATACGAGTCCTCGTATGATGACTGTCACTATAAAGCAAACCAGACCGACTGCGAAAACGGCGACGGCAAGGTACTCCTTATCTACACGAGCTACTCGGCTACTATGTCTCAGTGGAATGGCTGGAACAGAGAGCACGTGTGGCCAAAATCACTCGGAGGAAACAACACCAAGGGCGGCGGCGCGGACATGCACCATATCCGTCCCTCAGACGCGGGAGTGAATAGCTCGCGAGGCAACAAGAAGTACGGCAACGTACCGAGCGGTACTGAGAAGTACGGCACGAATCCCGCTGTCGGATATCTTGGCGGCACGTATAACTCCACCTATTTTGAGCCTGTTGACGAGGTAAAGGGCGACGTTGCGAGAATCTGCCTTTACGTCTACGTCAGATGGGGTGCGGATTGGGGCGCAACAAGTGTAACAAAGGTCTTTGAAAGCGTTGACGTCCTGCTTGAGTGGTGCGCGCTCGACCCCGTGGATACCTGGGAAATGGGCAGAAACGAGGTTATCGAAAATATTCAGGGTAACAGAAACGTATTTATAGACTATCCCGAGCTTGCGTGGCTTATCTTCGACAAGGAGATACCCACGGATATGACTACTCCCTCGGGTGAAGCAGGTGAGGGCTCGTCCTCGGGTGGATCAACCACCACTCCCTGTACTCATAGCTGGTCGGAGATGGTTATCAAGACTCCCGCTACCGAGACCGCTGCGGGTAAGGGTGAGAGAAGCTGCATAAATTGCGGTATCACAGAGACTGTGGTTATCCCCGCTCTTGGCAAGAGTGAGCCGTATTGGCACACCGATGAGGAGATGATCCTTGTCATGATATCCAAAAACACCTTTGACTGTTTGTTCCTTGATTATCTGTCGAAAATATATGAGTAATAATACCTACTCATTATTAAAAGGAGCTTTATATGAGGCTTAGAAAAATCCTGTCATCAATTCTAATACTTCCACTTTTAGCATCTGCGCTTTTCTCATGCGCAAAGACGCCCGAGTCCCTCACCGAGAAGGCGGATGAGGCTCTTTCAAAGAAGGCGCACGTCATTGAGGTCGACGTAGACTACACGGTCGATAATGAAACAATATCTGCCATCTTCGATCAGCTTGAGAGAAGGGAAGTGAAGCTCCTTGTCGACGGTGACAAGACTGCGATAGAGGATAGAATGTCCATAAGTTACAGCGGCGGCGAGAGTGAGTTTGTCAACAGCTACGTTATTATCGGCGGTGTCCTGTATATGGATATGAGATACACCTCCACAGAGGGCTCAAACTCAACAAGAGGCAAGAGCGAAATAGGATATGAGGACGCGGTAAGCTTTAAGGAAAAGGCGAGCATTATCGGCGGTATCGGCTATGAGGATTTCCTGAGCTCAGAGATCACAAAGCGCGACGGAGATAGGGTAATACTCTCCACGGGTGCGGGGGAAGAGCTTAAGGTAAGGCTCGAGAACATTATTATCTCAGCGCTCTCGGGAGCCGCAGAAAAAGCTAGAGTCAAGGACGCAAGGTTGACGGTAGAGCTCGATGGCAAAAAATACGAAACCGTCACTCTCGTCTGCGACTATGAGATCACAATGTCAGGCTTTACCTACACTGTTACGGCAGAGTATGAGCTAGAGTATGACTATGACGAGCACGTGAATATCACAGCGCCCGCTAACCCCTCCGACTATCCGGATATGGAGCTTGACAATATTTTAGGAACTCTCTGATAAACACAAAAAACAATTAAGTGAGGATGCGCGGTCAGTATAGCCGTATATCCTCACTTTTTTGCTTTGTTGAAAGCATACAAATCACACGCATAAAGTTTGTGAAAGATATTTTTTATTTTTTGAAACGTTTTTGTGTTTTTCGGTGTTAAAAATATTTTGTTTTAAAATATATAGAGCCGTGGATTTTGCGGTAATATAATGAAAATGTAAAAACTTGACAATGCGCATAAGTGTAATATATAATAGAATCACAAAAGAAAGGAGATTTTGCTATGAAGAAAATTATATCTTTTATTTTGATTTGCTCAATGCTGCTTGCCTTCCTTACCGGCTGCTCGTATTTTGATAAGACAAACGAAGGCGAGGGAGGTAATGAGACCGATAACGTCGGAGATGGTAACAATACCAATGGTTCAACTGAAGGTGGAAACACGGGCGGAACTACCGACGGAACAGATAACGTCACGAATGGCGGTGAAACCGAAGAGGACACTAAAGCGAAGGGTATTCCTCTTGATAAAGAGAGTGATGTGATCGAATCGATAATTGACTATATTGACAACTATTATTCAGATCATGATATGGGTGATAATAGTTTGGAATATAAAATTAGACTAACCGTAAATGGCGTATGGCGGCCCATAGAGGTTACTTTTGATACCTTTGATTATTACTTTGTTTGCGGTTATGACAATGATCCCGGTGATGACTACTATGAAAGCCGCGCAAAGAAATGTAATTGGTATAAATTTAACTCCGCGGAGGAAATCCCGGAATACTATAACGGCGAAAAATGCGCGTACGTTTTCCAGTTTAACAAGGCATCATCGATAGTTAATCTTCTGGAAGGTCAGAGTGACGTGCCCGAGATGGAGCACTTCCTGTGGTACCGGCCCGAATTTGAGGATGGATATAACGCAAAGCCTCCGATCGCATACGGTGAAACTATTATATACCTGTGCTACACGGATTACTTAAGCGTAAAAATTTGGGATGAAGGAACGATATATTATTCAACGTCTTCGTATGACTACAAATGGGTGACGATTCCCACTGTTGATATATACGGTGATATATACATTTCAATGTTGACAAATCAGATTTTAAGTACAGGAGAGGAAGTGGAAATTTCTTTGGATGGCCGTTTGGGTAATTATACAGAATTTTTCGTAGATAAGGTAGAAATTGATAAATACAGTATTTCTTACCCTCATTGCACATATTATTATTCATGCATCTTGGTTGAGGACTTTATCAAAATATTGAACGAGGAAATTCTGAATTAAATTAACATACAGAAGAGAAAGGGTGAATTGGTATGAAGAAAATTATTTCTATTTTGTTGATTTGCTCAATGCTGCTTGCCTTCCTTACGGGATGCTCGTATTTTGATAAGACAAACGAGGACGAGGGTGGTGATGAAACCAGTGACGTCGGAGCAGGCAACCAAAATAGTGAAGAAAATCCCGGAAATGGCGAGGGCGGCTGTGAGATACCAATATACTATTGGGTTGAAACGTATGAGGAGTTTGCCGGAGCGGTTGAAATACTTAAGGCCAACGGAAATATAGTTGATCCGTCACTAATATTTGATTGCGAAGGAATGATACTCGAAGGCAAAGAGGTAGACGTAAAATACCGTTTAGCTACATTGCTGCACGATTCGCTCAAGGAAGGGGAAAGTTTCCTTGATTTAAAGGAACAGCGTATAGAGATCAGCTGGTATTTATGTGACAGACCAACGTCTATCAAGAAGGGGGAATCAAATATATTTAATTGTTCAAATGAAATGCTTATGAAAGAAAACCTTATCTTTTACTCTTCCAGCGGTATGGCGGAAGAAGAGAAGCTTAAAGAGCTGGTAATAGAAGATAAGGAATTGTTGATGTGCGGCTTAGACGGTTTGTATATTGACTCCGGACTCGATGATTACCCGTACTCTCACGATAGCGAATGGTGTTGGTTCAGAGTAGTTTATATGGGAGAAGAGCTTGGAGAATTCTATTCACCGGAAGGAAAATATCCGACCTTTTCGAGCCTTCCTAAAGAATTTATGAAAGAGCTTGTTAAAACGTTAGTAGTTTTAGATTGGGAATGAAAAAATGAAGAAAATCAGAAAAATAACAGTAGCTATATGCTTGATAGTGTCGATTGTCATTTCCGGAATTTTCAGTTTTCATGTATCGGCGGCTTTATCCGACTACAGCACGTGTGTTTCGCATCATTTTGATAGAATTAATGGGAACGTTCCATCAAATGTTCATGGTAGCTGTGGTTACGTTGCGCTCAGCTTATTTCTCTCGTTTTACGATGTGTATTGGGATGAAAATCTCGTTGCTGACAAGTATGAGGCTCATAATACTGTTAGTAGCGGAATATTAGATCCAAATCCTACTCCATACTTAGCACTTGAGTATGACGCTTTGAAGAAGTATGTTAATGGCAATGAGTTAACTCCTGCTCAATATAAGACTTTTATTGAAGCGAATAAAGATAATTATTTTCATATGTATCTTTTATACTTGGCTTCAAAAAACGATGAGCCGAATGGATTTGTTTCAATGCTTAATTTGTTAGATGATGACTATGGCATTTACACCTCGGAGATGAAAATTTTGCTTGAATATTATTTGTACGTGATATGTGGAATAGATTCCCGAGGTGTTACCGTACATATGGAAGAATCGCAAGGATTGATAACATCAGAGGAGAATAGCGCTTTTTTACAGGGCATACGGGATAAAGTTAATGGAAATGAAGATGGAGGAGTGAATAACTCCGGAATTCCTGTAATTTACAGTGGAAAAGACACGTCTGCTGACACTAGACATGCTATGATTGCTTATGACACAAAAGCAAAAGAAGGTGAAAAGGATGACGTTTTATTACACATGGGCTACACATCAAATTCTTACAGTTCAATTTATAATACCGTGTATAATCAGGACGTGCAGATTATTTGGATTGAAATAAATGAAGAATATTTTCCGCATGTACATTGTAGTGATTACAATTGGAAAGATACGGATGAAAACGTCTGTTCCTGCATAGCATACAAGGATATGCACCCTGCGCACTTGCACGAGAGCACCGGAAAATTGGCAAGACGAGATGTAGCGACTCATACGTATGAATGCGTATGGGGCGATGAAATTACGGAGCCTCACAGCTTTACGAGTAATCTAAATCCAACAAGTACATCGCATACAGCGGTTTGCGAATGTGGATATACCATCACAGTAAAACATATCTTTACCTATGAAAGTATATCAAATCTATATCACGGAGGCGTATGCGCATGCGGGTATTCAACGACGGGTATGCATACTACCAGAATGATAGATAATAGGTATTCCGCTTGCACAATATGCGGAGAGGTGTTTGACTCG
>CAZUQN010000008.1:0-46857 GCA_964622425.1 uncultured Ruminococcus sp. | reverse complement strand
ACCTTGAAAATCTTTCCGAGATATGGTATACTGAGGGTGAAGGCGCGAGTGTTAAAGCGTACGAGTACGAGTATACCGCAGACGGACAGATACACAAAGTTAAGGATAACATAAACGGCAGACAGACCGTGTACACTTACGATAGCCGTAACAGAGTAGCAAATATTTCAAGCAGTTCTACGGATGATTCGTATAATGATCTGTTTACGTACGTAGAGTATGATGATATAGGTAGAGTAACTTCTAATTTTACCTATGTAAACATACTTGGAAATACAACGTATGATGATGGCGCAGTTGCTTATATGTACTCCTATAATGGAGAAAACGATCAGCTGAGTCAAATGTCAATAATTGCTACGGGTGCATACGGCGGTATCGACTATGCCTACGATGAACTGTATAGGTTGAGTACGGAAGATGTGACTCTGGGATCATTTGACGTATCTTACACCTACAACTACAAAAATTACGGTGATTATACCTCCGGTCAGATTGGAAGCGTAACGACAACGGTTAATGAAACCACGACCAAGAGCGCAACATACTCATATAGTCCTGATGGTAATATTACCAAGATAACTTATAGTGACGGCACTTACGTAACGTATACGTATGACGACCTTGGCCAGCTGACAAGAGAGTATAATACAGCGCTGGGTTATAGCTACACGTATACCTATGATAATGCGGGTAATGTTACTCAGACTACTAAAGAGTTGATCGATGCCGATGACGATGATGGACCTATCGCAATATATGAAATTGGTTCCGAGTCGGAAACCTTAGCCGTTAATCCGAATTTATCGTTATTACCGCTGACCAGAACTTATAGCTATACGAACTCTCAGTGGGGAGATCTTTTAACTGCATATAACGGAACGGCTATAACCTATGATGATATAGGAAATCCGCTTAGCTATTACAACGGTTCCAGTTACACCTTCACGTGGGATGGACGTAGGCTTGCTACCGCGGTTAAGGGTTCTAATTCTATATCCTTTACATATAATGACGATGGGCTTAGAGCAACTAAAACCGTTAACGACATTGTAACCACTTACTATTATCAAGGCTCGCTTCTTATAGCAGAAGAAACAAATTCGCAAATCTTAGTTTACATATATGATGCTAATGGTACTCCTGTAGGCTTTAAGTACAGAGGCGCGGATTACGCAAGTGAAACGTGGGATGCTTATGCTTACGAGAAAAACATTCAGGGAGATATAGTTGCAGTATATGACGTATCTACAGGTACAAAGCTTATATCTTATAGATACAACGCTTGGGGTGTGTGCAGCACTACGTATCATAACAGCGGCTCTACCACTACTGCAACAAAGAACCCGTTTAAGTACAGAGGATATTACTATGACTCCGATCTCGGATTGTATTATCTGCAGAGTAGGTACTACGATCAGAACACCGGTAGGTTTATCTCTCCCGACTCTTTGATGTCCGGTGTAAACGGCAGTCTACACGGCTTTAACCTTTACGCATATTGCTTCAATAACCCGATTTCGTTTGTGGACTCCCAAGGCAATTGGCCTAGTTTATCTGACTTATATGAATGGTATGAAGAAGGAAAAGAGAAGCTAGAAGAATTTGTCGAAGAAGTTAAGGAAAAAGCGTATGATGCTTATAACAATGCAACCGAATGGGTAGGAGATAGAATAGACGAAGCCGTAGACTGGTACAACGACAAAAATGAATTCGACCCCTCAGTAGTGGATTCAGAGTTTTCCAATAATACTTTTTATTATCAAGAATCGAATTACAATATGATAAATGCAGATGAATATGCTGTTTATCTGAAAGAGAACTATTACCAAGATAGCAATAGAACTGCCGGTGGTTTGTACATTGAGTTGCAAGCACACTATCTTGCTTACCTTATAGGGGACAGTCATGCGTTGGATGGCGCATATATGGGAGAGGCTTCTCTGGAAGGCGATTGGACTGCATATTATGCTGAAAAGTTAGGATCTTGGATAAAATTGGATTAAGGAGAAAAGTATGAAAAAAACATTATTTATACTTGTTGTGGTTTTCTTTGCTCTCTTCTTATTTGTTGCCTTGATATGGTTGGAAAGTTATGGTATATTTGAAAATTATATTGGATGGAAACAAGTTGAGGTGCCCACAGAGACCGAGTCAAAAGCAGAGGTGAGATTGCCTAAGGATTGGAATTTTGTTGTTGAGAACGGATTAATATATATCAAGGATAACGATGATAATATCATAGCCACCGAGATATACGAAGATTATCGTGAAAAGTATACTAGCGATGGAATCGAATACGATAACATCGACGAGATTAAGATAAATAGTGAGTATCTCAATTTCTTCACAGAGTATACAGAACAAGAAAAACTGTGCGATAACGATGGCCCATGTGCGGTATATAGGTACGTCTCGGTTGATTTGGAGGAGGTGTATGTAATAGTAATTCCCGTTTATGTTTCAAAGGATCGCAATTATGAATTGGTTTTAGCTTTTGAAGATGAGTATTGTGATACATCTGTCTTCAGAAAGATTGTAAAGTCTCACAGGTATCCGGAAGATTTTTATCAGAAATAAGCATAGAATTAGCCACACATCGAGAGCCCGATTCGTCGGGCTCTCTTTTTTCTTTTTCTTGTCATTTGAATACAAAAAGTGCTCACCGCTTAGGTGAGCACTTTTGCTTATCTTTATTTACATTTTACTTATAAAACAGCTTGTAGATCACGGATCTTCCTTTTGTGTCTCTGTAGAACATAAGGCCTACGAGCATGATCAGCGTGAAGACGAAGAGATAGTAAAACGCCTGGAGCTTATACGCATAAAATGCTGAGAAGATCATAAACAGACACGCGCCGATGGACAGCGCAGGGAAGACGAATCTCTTCACGGGATGGAGGTCCTTAGACTTTATCATCATATTGATAAAGATCGGGATATACATAGCGTAGAGGGTGATGATGGGAAGCTCGTCGTTTTCAAAGGAGATGATTGCGGGGAGCATACCGCGGATGAGACCGAATTCCCACTGGAGCATCCAGAGTAGGGTGATCGCGAAGGTGATAAGCGCCGCTTTTATCGGCATATTGCTCTTTTCGTTGAGCTGTGAGAGCACTTTAGGCGCGGGGCCCTGATTTCTTACCGCAAGGGAATAGAGACCGCGACAGTTACCGATCATAACGCCGTTCATCGTGCCGAGGCAGGAGATGATAATAAATACGTAAGCGATAGTGCCGAATATGGCGTTGCCGCCAAAGAGCTTGGTGAAGGCTATCTTAGGCAGATTGTCGCCCGCCGCCATAATCTCCTCGGTGGGAAGAACGGATGCGATACCGATGAAGTACACGATATATACCGAGATAACCACGAGGGTTCCGATAACGAGAGCCTTCGGGAGAGTCTTCTTCGCATCGTGGAGCTCTGCGTTGATACAGGTTGCTATGATCCAGCCCTCGTAAGCAAAGGCGAATGCCACGACTGCGCCGAAGAATCCGCCGGAAGTACCGACGATTGCCGAGGTGTCTGCGGTGAGGTTTGCGATAGTCTGACCGTTGACCAGACCTACCGCGGTTCCCACGATTGCCATTATCGCAAGGGGGATGAGCTTGATCGCCGTTGTGGAAACCTGGAAGTAGCCCGAGATCCTCGGGGACACGAGGTTAGCCACGAAGGAGATAACGAGATAAGAGAAGGTGATAAGGAGTCTTACGTTCGCACTCTGGATATTGAAGAGCGAGCAGGTGTAATTTGCCGACACCCAAGCGAGGGTGGATGCTATAACGGGGTAGTAGATGATGGAGATAAACCAGCCGAGCGTGTAGGCAAGTCCCTCGCCGACCTCCGCCTCAGCGTAGTCAACGATGCCGTTTACCCTCGAGTGCTTTCCCGCGAGGATGGAGAAGGTGTACGCGCAGATGGTCATAAGCGCGCCTACTGTGGCGACGGTAAGAATACTCTTTACCATGCTTCCACCGTTATTACTAAACACGGATGTGGCCTTGAAGAATACTCCCGAGCCGATTACGATGCCAACAACCATACAGATCGCGGTCAGAAGGCCGTATTTTTTCTTAAGTTCGTTATTCATAGTGACTCCTTTAATTATTTCTTCCAAGTGGAAGGAGAGAAGATGATAAGCATCGGGAAGAGCTCGAGTCTTCCTGCGAGCATATCGAATGAAAGAATGAGCTTAGATATAGGCGAGAAGTCAGCAAAATTCTGTGTAGGACCGACAAAGTCAAGGCCGGGACCTACGTTGTTAAAGCAGGTTGTGACTGCTGTGAAGTTAGTTACAAAGGTGTTTTCCGCTGCGTTGAAGATAGACTGATCTATCGACACGAGCAAGAGAGAAGCAAAGAAGATAAAGACGTACGCCGAGAGGTAGGTGGTTACGGAATGCACCGCCTCGTCCTCGAGGGGCTTGTCGTCGATGGCAATTTTCTTCACGCGGTTGGGGTGTATGAGATTACCTATTTCGCGGATCCAGGCCTTGAAGAGTATAACGATTCGGGAGACCTTGAAGCCGCCACCCGTGGAGCCTGCGCACGAGCCTATGAACATCAAGAGCACAAGAACAAGATGCGAGAGCGCCGACCATTGCTGGAAGTCAACAGTACTGAAGCCCGCGGTAGAGATAATACTGCCAACGGCAAACGCCGCGTGCATAAGAGAGCCGCCAAAAGTGGTTTCCATAGCCTCGCCCGTGGGTGTAACAAGCGCGTCGCTAAGATAAACGTCGACCGTTATGATCGCGATTGCCGTACCTACAATAGCGAGGAAGACGATCACCTCGGTGTTAAAGGCTTCCTTGAACTTAGCTTTGAGGATGAGGTAATAGGAGTTAAAGTTGATCGAGAAGAGCACCATAAATACGGTTATTACGACAATAACGTAAGGTGAGAAGGAGAACATCGAGTCGTTCTTGAAGCCAAAGCCGCCTGTGCCCGCAGTTGCTAAGGACGTGTTGATAGCATCAAAGGTAGATATTGACGGGTCGAGCTTGAGTACAATAAACATAATGACCGTCATCACTATGTAGATGAGGTAGAGTATTGACGCTGTCGTCTTAACTCGGGGTACGAGCTTGGATACCTGAGGGCCGGGTGACTCCGCTCTCATTATGTGCATGTTCTGCGCGCCGGACAGCGGCATGATGGCCATGATGAATACGAGAACGCCCATACCTCCTACCCAGTGCATGAAGGAACGCCACATAAGCATAGCCTTTGGCAGATCCTCTACTGCGGGTACGATACTTGATCCCGTGGTGGTAAAGCCTGATACCGCCTCGAAGAAGGCGTCGATATAGTTCGGAATAGAGCCCGAGATAACAAAGGGAAGAGCGCCCGTAGCCGAGAGAAGCACCCAGGAGAGGGATACGATGACGAAGCCCTCCTTGGCGAAAAGTTCGGTGTTACGAGGCTTTTTTACAACAAACGGAAGGGCGATGGCTATGCAGATAAGGGCGGTAATTCCCGACGCGCTGAGCGCCACCCACTCTTTATAGCAGAGCGCCGTGATCATAGGTACAAAGAGGAACAAAGCCTGGAACAAAAGCAGGATTCCCAAAGTGTACCTTACCATTTTATAGTTCATATACTTGCCTTTCGATAGGAAAATGTATAGTAAAGTTGACTAAATTAGCTTATTCGAGTATATCTGTTACATCCTTGAGGCCCGTTACCTTGGATACGATAACGACTGCGTCGCCGATCTCTATGGTGTCGTAGCCACGGGGGATGATGACCTCTCCGTCACGGAGTATTGCCGCTATGAGAACGTTTTTCTTGAACTTGAGGTGGGAGATAGGTGTGCCGACGACTCTTGACGACTGACGGATGATAAACTCGGATGCCTCTACCTCGCCCTTGATGACGTTATAAAGAGTCTCCATATTACTTCCGCGGGTGTTCTCGGCACTTCTGACGTATCTGATGATCATATCCGAGACTATGGTCTTGGGGTAGATAACGGTGTCGAGATTGAGCTTGTCTATCACGCTGTCATAGTCCATTCTCGTTACCTTGGTTACTATCTTACCCTTGGTCTTTTCCTTGGCGTGGAGCGAGAGGATCATATTCTCCTCGTCGGAGTCCGAGAGAGCGAGGAATGCGCCAACGCGTCCGATACCCTCCTCGGCCATGATCTCTTGGTTTGTCGTGTTGCCGTGAACAACGGTAACGTGGGGGAAGGATTTGCTGATCTCGTCGCACTTGTCGTAGTCCTTCTCGATGACCTTTATGTTCATCTTGCTCTTTTTGAGTATGGAGCAGAGATAGTGCGTTATTTCGCCCGAGCCGACGATCATCGCGCTCTTTACGCTCTGAGTCTTTGAGCCGATCTTCTTGAAGAAGTCCTGCGCTCCCTCGGGAGATGAGATAATAGACACGACGTCACGCGCTCCGAAGATGAAGTCACCTTTCGCGATGTACGCCTTGTCGCCGCGCTCGATGGTAGCAAAGAGAATGTCGCTCTTATACTTCATCATAACGTCCTTGACCGACATACCGAGTATTGCGCTGTCCTCGGGCAGACGGTACTTGAGCAGCTCCACCTTGCCCTTGCCGAAGGTCTCAATGCTGATCGCGGAGGGGCAACGCAAAACGCGTGCGATCTCCTCAGCCGCTACGTACTCGGGGTTGATGACCATAGCCAGACCGAGCTCGCTCTTAAGGAAGGAGGACTCGTTATTGTATACGTGGCTTCTGACTCTGGCGATAACCTTACAGTTGCTGGCTTTTTTCGCGATAGTGCAGCAAAGCAGGTTGAGCTCGTCCGAGTTTGTGACCGCGATGAGTAGGTCAGCATTCTCGATATCTGCCTCCGCGAGAGTGACGTGGGAGGCGCCGTTACCGACGATACCCATTGCGTCCACTCTGTCCGTGAGAGTCTTTACGTTTTCATAAACTCGGTCTATGACGGTGACGTTGTTACCGTCGTTAATAAGATGCTCGGCGAGGTTTTGTCCAACCTGACCGCAGCCTACGATTATAATATTCATAATTCCTCCGTGGAAGATAATTATTCACCAAAATGATGAGGCGTATAATACACCATATTATATTTTAACATATTTTGGGCGTTTGTCAAGTCGCAATACCTCGTTTTAGTCAGTTTGGGGCATTTTTTCTCATTGCGAGCGGAGTGACTCCGTACCGAGCCTTGAACTCGCGGTGAAAGTAGGACTCGTTCTCGTAGCCGACACTGCGTATCACGTCGCCGATAGGGAGGCTTGTACCCTCGATTGCCGCCCTTGCTCTCTCCATTCTCTCGTCCACAACCAGCTCCTTGAAGCTCTTGCCGAAAAGCTCCTTCGTCAGCTTTGAGAGGTAGGGGATGGTGAGATAGAGCCTCTCGGATAGCTCACCAAGACTCGCCGTGCGGTAGCTCGATTTTACGTAGGAGAGTATCTCAAGGCGGCGTGTCTCCTCCTTGTCTGACCTGACGTTTCCGCGGATCAAGAGCTCATCGTTTTCTAGCGACAAATACCTCAGAAGAAGTGACACGGTACCCGACATAACGCCTACGTCACGGCCTCTTACGGTCAATTCAAAGAGCAGATTTTCAATGGCGTTTTCGAGGTACTTGCGCCCACCCGTGCGGAATGCGAGGTATATCGGAGCGCCGCCCTCCTTTGAGTTTTCCTTGATGAGGGAAGAGAAGACCGTGCCCGCGAGCTCGCCGGCAACACCGTCGATAAAGCGGTCTGACATTATGATGTTTACGCCGATGTCATCCTTTCCCGAGCGCTCAACCGAGTGGCAGACGTGCTTGTTCATTATCAGCACCTCGCCGCGCCCGAGAGTAAAGAGCTCGCCGTCTATCTCGTGAGTGATGCTGCCCGAGAGGACTATCATCATCTCCACGTAATTGTGTCTGTGTGTAGGGAAGTCCACGTAGCGGGTGTGTGTCCTCGCGCTTATACCGCGTCCCGTGCCAAAGAGTCGCGCCTCGTTCACTACGAAGTCCTCGCCCCCCGCGTATATCTTGCGGTTGAGGACCTCACCGCCGAGTATCCCCGCCTCCTCCTCGCTCTCGCGGGAGAGTATATCAAGTATGTATTTTTCCATAGACTGTCCTTTCTTGACAAAAGATAGTGTGCTGTGATACAATAAAGTTAAAGGTTAATTAATTGAAATACAGGTGTTGAAAATGGAATTTTCGAACTATGATTGGGCTGATAGCGATATAGAAAATATCTGTATCGAATACGATCATGCCAAACTTATGATTTTTAATGATTCTTGCCGAAAAAGATTATCTGTTGATTGTTACGGGTTCGCCGGAATCAATAATTTATGTATGTGGGATGATACGATCATTTTGAGTACACACGTGCGTACTGTGTCTCGTTCGGATAACGAGTTTGCTCGTAATTTGTTCGCAACATACAACGATGAGAAAGACTATGGCGGACGTTCACTAAAGAATGGCCTTTTGGAATTAAAAATTGAGCTGGTGAATGGTATTGCTTTTAGCTTATACTGTCAAAAAATTGAGGTAACAGAGGATAATTCATAGTGTATCAGTGTGCTGAGTCGGTTGCTCAAAGGTCTGATTAGTCAGGTTTTGGAGTATGTTTTTGGAGGTATCCGTGAATTTTAAAGAAAATATTAAGTATCGTGAATCATTGAACCATAGGGTTATTTTAGGTGAAAAATTGACTGCCGAAGAAAAAGAATGGTTTATTTTGAATCCAACCTTTAATCCGCTTTACGATAATGAGATTTATCAAAAGGATATTATTCAACTGGTTCCTAATCAGCAGTATTCCATTATCATTACCCTGGAGCATACCGGTGCTCAAGCTGATGAAATGTTTCCTATAATTTCAGGAGTCACCAAAAAAGACTGCATTCTCTTTGATGAACATTACGAAGTGAGAGAAGTGAACGATAATGTCAAGAAAGGTCCTGTGAGGATATTATGGTTAATGGATCTTCTCAAAAATCCGCTACAAAGTCACATATATATGTGTGGAAGCGGTAAGCTTGACATTAAATACGGATGTGAGTATTATGATCCGAAAGTGAGATTACATAAGAGAGAAAGCTCAATATGTAACTTCGGATACGCAATGAAAAAGGAAATTATATCAGAGAATAAAGTTAGGTACAGTTGCAAACACGCTTTGGATGATCGTAATGATTTTAGTGGATTAATTTTCACTGTCGAGTGGAAAATAAGCGCAAATGATTGATTTTTCACCCCGAGAGCCCGATTCGTCGGGCTCTTTTTTGTTGTCTGTTTATGCTCTAATTTTAACATATCCGCACCGACAAATCAATAGAAAATCTTAAATTAAGACAGTTTTTATAATAATTTTGTGCCTTGCGCAATATTTATATATATGTTATCATAAAAGTAGCGTGTAATTATCTAAAATAATTAATCAAAAGAAAGGACTTAAGATATGAAATACTATCTTGCCATTGACATCGGCGCGTCGAGCGGCAGACATATTGTCGGCTGGCTTGAAAACGGCGAGCTTAAGACCGACGAGCTCTACCGCTTCCCGAACGGTATGGACACGGTTGACGGACATCTCGTCTGGGATAGCCAAAGACTCCTTCGCGAGGTAGAGGCGGGTATTGCCGAGTGCTTTAAGAAATACCCTGTGATAGAATCGCTCTCCATCGACACATGGGGCGTTGACTACGTGCTCCTTAAGGGCGACGAGGAGGTTTATCCCACCTACGCTTATCGTGACTCCAGAGTTGACGGACCTATCGAGGAGGTACACTCCATTATCCCTTTTGCCGAGCTCTATGAGAGAACAGGTATTCAGTTCAATAAGTTCAACACCATATATCAGCTTTATGCAGATAAGCTTGCAGACAGACTCGAGGGCGTTACCGACTTCCTTATGATTCCCGAGTACCTTATGTACAAGCTCACAGGCAACAAGGTCAAGGAGTTTACCAACGCGACTACCGCAGGCCTTATCAATGCCGACACACTTGCATTTGACGGTTACATATTCGACAAGCTCGGACTTCCCGCATCTCTCATCTCCGAGGTACATCAGCCCGGCACTCTCGTCGGCAGACTCACCCCCGAGGTAGAGGGAAGAGTTGGCGGTAACCTTGACGTTGTGCTTTGCGCGACTCACGACACCGGCTCCGCAGTTGAGGCTATCGAGATGCAGACCGACGCACCCTATATCTCCAGCGGCACATGGTCGCTCCTCGGTGTAAAGACGCCTAGAGCTCTTACCGATGCTAAGAGTCGTGAGAGCGGATACTCCAACGAGGGCGGTGTAGGCTACAACAGATACCAGAAAAACATCACGGGTATGTGGATAATCCAGAGCCTTCGCAAGGAGATGTGCCCCGATACCTCCTACGGTGAGATCGCGGATATGGCGGCAGCAAGCAATTATGCCGAGATCTTTGACGTAAACGATGACGCCTTTATGGCTCCCGAGTCGATGAAGGATGCTATCCGCGACTATCTTGTAGCTCGCGGCAAGCCCGCTCCCCAGACTATGGCGGACTATTTCAACGCATCCTACGTCAGCCTTGCACACGGCTACAAGGAGGCGATTGCCGACCTTGAAAATAACACGGGTAGGACCTATACCGAGCTTTACATAGTCGGAGGCGGTGCAAAGAACGGCTACCTCAACGACCTCACAGAGAAGGCTACAGGCAAGAAGGTAGTGGCGCTTCCCATCGAGGCGACCGCTATCGGCAATATGATGATTCAAATTAAAAGGAGTATATAATTATGGCAAACTACGAGTACGCAAAATCAGTATATGCTAAGTACGGTATTGACACCGACAAGGCTATTGAGACTCTTAAGAGCATTCCCGTTTCCATTCACTGCTGGCAGGGTGACGACGTTGTAGGCTTTGACAGCAAGGAGGCTCTCTCCGGCGGTATCCAGACGACCGGTAACTATCCCGGCAAGGCTACCACTCCCGCAGAGCTTATGGCTGACTATGAGAAGGCAATGTCTCTCGTTCCCGGCGCAAAGAAGCTTAATCTCCACGCTTGCTACGCTATCTTCGAGGATGGCAACATCGTAGGCAGAGACGCGATCGAGCCCAAGCACTTTGCTAAGTGGGTAGAGTTTGCAAAGGCACACGGTATGGGCCTTGACTTCAACCCCACCTTCTTCGCTCATCCTATGGTAAAGGATAACCTCACTCTCTCCTCTCCCGATGAAGAGACTCGCGCATACTGGGTAAGACACGGTCAGGCGTGTGTAAGGATCGCTGAGTATTTCGCAAACGAGACCGGCATCCCCTGCGTTATGAACATCTGGATCCCCGACGGATACAAGGATATCCCCACTGACAGACTTGCACCCCGTGCAAGATTCAAGAAGTCTCTTGACGAGATCCTTGCTATTCCTTACGATAAGTCCAAGGTTTACATCACCCTCGAGTCCAAGGTATTCGGCATCGGCCTTGAGTCCTACACCGTAGGCTCCGCTGAGTTCTGCCTCTCCTACTCCGACTACAAGGGCATTACTCCTCTTATGGACAACGGTCACTACCATCCCACCGAGGTAGTATCCGACAAGATATCCTCTCTCCTCCTCTTCAACGAGAAGATCGCTCTCCACGTTACCCGTGCGGTACGTTGGGACTCCGACCACGTTGTTATCTTTGATGACGAGACCAAGGAGATCGCAAAGGAGATCGTCAGAAACGACGCTCTCGACAGAGTATTCATCGCTCTTGACTACTTCGACGCTTCCATCAACCGTGTTGCCGCTTGGGTAGTTGGCGCAAGAAATATGCAGAAGGCTCTTCTTAACGCACTCCTTCTTCCTAATGAGCTTCTCAAGAAGTATCAGGACGAGGCTAACTACACCAAGATGCTTGCTATCCAGGAAGAGTTCAAGACTCTCCCCTTCGGTGAGATCTGGGACGAGTACTGCAAGGTATGCGGCGCTCCCGTAGGTATGGATTGGATCGCAGAGGTTGACACCTACGAATCCGAGGTTCTTTCTAAGAGATGATTTTCGGATATTTCCCCCGTATTCTACCAAACTCGGCGTATGATGTATACGCCTTCGGGTAGAAGTACGTGGCAACTATCTCAAAAATCAAGAAACCTATCTCAAAATCAATATTTGTTGCTCTTTTACACAGAGAGTCAACTTTCGAAACATATTGTAAATAACACTTAACACTTTAAGCGGATTTGCCTCGGCAAGTCCGCTTTTACTTTACACTTGCGCCACGGAAAATACGCGCATTTGCGTGTGGTAGTCGAGTGATTTAAAAAATGTCTAAATTATTAAAAAAGTGAAAATTTCTTTAATACTCGCGCAAATTATTGACATTAATTAAAGCCAATGGTATAATTTTATAAAAACTAAAATATTAAAGGAGATATGCTATGAACAGAACAAAGAATACCATTCGCATACTGATGTGCCTCGTTCTTATTCTGATCTTCACGGTTGCTCTTGCATCCTGTGAAAAAATAGAGCAAATATTTAATAAGCACGAGCATACTTATACTCGCGTTGTTACACCTCCTACCTGCGAGGAGCAGGGTTATACCACTCACACCTGCGAGTGCGGAGATTCCTACGTTGACGGATACGTGCCTGTAAGCCACGAGCTTGTTATCCACGACGCCAAGGAGCCTACCTGCACAGAGGTTGGATATGCCGAGTACTTCACCTGCCGTAAGTGCAGTTATACCACATACGAGGCAATACCTGTTCTCGGTCACAATTATGAGGAGAAGGTCACAAGATTCCCGACCACTCTCCACACCGGAATTCTTTCTACCATATGCTCCGAGTGCGGAGACACTCATGATGAGGAGATAGAGGCAGTCAGCGTGACGCTTCCTCACGTTGCCGAGTTCATCAAGTCCTTTGTGGGTATGAACGAGGTATCCATTAACGCTGCTAATACCGAGATAATCTTCATCGATGAGATCGAGAGCGAGGACGGCGCCACCAAGAGATTTATCGCGATAGATCTTACCTGCTTTGAGCTTAGCGGCAAGGAAGAGGAGCTTTCCGCACGTATCACCTTTGAGCTTGGAATTGCGACACTTGACGCATCCTCTGAGGAGACCGAGCCCGCCTTTTCCACAGAGATGCTTGTAGACATCTTTGTAAACGGTGATGACGTATCCGTTTCCATTACCGAGGGCGATGATCTTGAGAGCAGTGACATTGATCTCACCGAGGAGTTCTACGGATACATTGCCGAGCAGTTTGGCATGACCTATGAGGAGCTTGCAGAGACCTACTACCTTCTTGAGAAGGTTACCGAATATCTTCCCGTTCTTGAGAGACTTCTTGACTGGCTGATGAGTGTCCAGCTCCCCGAGAGCACCGAAGGATTTGACACGGTTACCGCCCTTATCTATGATGCTGTTGTTACGGTTGATGACGACGGATACTATCATCTTGACGTTTCAGGACTTATTGAGGTCGTAGAAATGCTTCAGGATAAGACCGTTGCCGGTGTGATCGATTACTACTTCGGCAATGGCACTATGGTAAAGATCGAGACATTTATGCTCGCTCTTCCTATGACCAAGGTCAAGACGTTGGCAAAGGCTGCCGAGACGTTTGCCGAGAGCAACGATATATCTGTGGATGACGTTTACGCGCTTATTAATTACGTTGTTTACACGGCTACCGGTGAGGACTTCAATTTAGAACATGAGATAAAGATCAGATATAACAAGACAGTTGCGGAGGTTATTATAGAGCTCTCCAGTCAGGGCGAGGAAGTCACAGAAAATGATATCAACGCGATGGCTCTTGCTATGGTTACCGAAATTAAAAACACTCTCGAGCTCCTTAAGAAGTATAACGTAGATCAGCTTTATAATCTCTACACCTACGAGGATGCAAACTTCGATTATTCGATCACCGATGAAATTATTCTCACGCTTGAGACTGTTGACGGTATGATCGACGCAAGCTGGCATTACTCGGAGGACGGAGCTCTTGACGCTCTTGAGATCGGCATTGACGGTATGCTCAGCGTCGGATACGACGTTGCAGACGGCGACGCAACTGTTTTAGTTGAGCTGACGCTTGAAGACGGCAAGACGATTACTCTTAACGCGACTATAACCGAAACAACCGCTTCGACCGTTATCCTTTTCGACGAATATGAGATCGTTGTCTTTGCAGCAGAGTATAACGAGCTCGAGCTCCTTTGTGCTCAGTTTAAGCTTAACGCGCTCTACATTGGCGCGCTCGAGGGATATACAGGCGAGGAGAATCTTGTAAATATAATCACCTACTCCTATGAAAAGGGAGAGGGAGAGGATTACGTGGCAAGATTCGTTCTTAACCTGATTTCGACCAAGGAGAGCGAGACCTCCGAGGAGAAGATAGGCGTAGTTGAAAAGGCAATCGGCATGACAGCCGAATTTGACGGTGTTAATACCACCGTATACGTTGTTAACGGAAAGGAGATCACTGTCGTTTCGAACGAGACACTCGGAGGCGTAGAGCTTGACGTTACCGTTAAGGATGGCGAGACCGTGGTTGCGGATTATACCACCTCTGTCAATACGACGCTTGACGATTACGGCTTTGTAACCGAGGCGCACGTAACGCTCGTAGGTCAGATCGACGGAGCCTTAGTCGATCTGAATGCTGATTTTGAGGGCAACGCGCTCAGCGTGGTATATAAGCTTGACGGCGTTGAGGTTGTGAAGGCTACGTTGACCGTTAACGAGGACGGAAGCGTAAGCACCGATGTCGTTCTTGATGGTGTGGACGTTACCACCGAGATAATTACCTATGTTAAAGAGGTTATCGAGATCATTGAGAATCTCGGCGTGCTTGATGGACTTCAGGGGGATTCTTCTCTTGGAGAATACCTTCCTCCCGTAGCCGCATAACAAATTGCCAAATAAATAGAAAAAGCACGGCGAGAGGCGTTTAGCCCCTCGCCGTGTTAAGTTATTGCGGGAAAATCAGCTGATAATAAAGCTTGCTGAGTATTCGCGCGCCTTGATTTTTAAGTGTATTCTGTAAAGCTTTTCCGTACCCCATGCCTGCACGGTATTCATGCCGACAGGGTCGAAGGCTTCGACCTCTGCACAAAGCTCTGCATTGTATTCAAGGGTACAGCCCTCGGTAAGCGCGATGCGCCCATTATCAAGCACGTGAGGCTCGCGGTGAGTAACAAAGACAAAGTCTATGAGCCTTTCCTCGCCTAGCTTTATATTCTCTGTGATAGTGACAGCTCCACCCATAAGCGAGCCTGAGCGGACGTAAGAGATAAGTCCGCACTCCTCAACATACGCGTCGGTAATATCGAGGGTGAGGCTTCTTTCTTCCTCGTTGTATACCTCGTTTTTTGATTTATACTGTGCGCCGTTATGCTGTCCCACACCGTCAAAGGAGGGGAGATTATGGTAGAGCGACTGCATCGACCATATCTTATATCTGTCCTTGGAGAATGTCTGCTTGGTATACTCGCCCACTCCCGCATCGATAAGCACGGGCTTCCCATTCTTATATACGACGAATGAGCCGACGTCGTTGTGGTTGTGGCTCTCGTCATTGTGTCCGCCCTTTATGGCGAAGAAAATGCCCTCACACGGATTTTCCGACTCGCGCAGTATCATAACCTTGAGGTCGGGGAAGTAGGTGTCCTTAGCGGCGATGAGCTTGGTGCCGCTGACGTCCTTTATGGGTGTTGTATAGCTTCTCAGCGTGCGGTAGGGGAGAGCTACGTCGAAGGTAGCATTTTCATACTTCAGCATAGAGTCACTGTATGATCTCAGTATATCGGAGTCGCACTTCTCACCGTAACGCTTCAGCATATTTCCGTCCTGGTTTGCTCTGGACCTCGAGTCGGCGAAATTGACGAAATAAACGTCGCATATGTTCATTCGCGCGATATACTCACCCATAGCCTTGATAAGCGGCTCGGAGTAGATATTTATCTTGCCTCCCGACATATATTCGAGAAGCTCAAGCGAGTCAAAGAGGCACCCCGCGGCGGCATTCCAATACGTCGGACCTTCGTCGCATCCGCCGTCTGGCTTATAGAAGCTGATGAAGTTATCGAGGAAGGTCATCGCTCTTTCCACAACGGTCTCTCTTACCGCCATGTCATCTTCGATGAGAGCTGTTGTGAAAAGGATATTTGATACTATCCACGGACACCAGTTGTTGACGCGGTTACCGCCCATTCCTTCCCACCAGAAGTAATACTTGCAGAAAGGCTCTATCGATCTTTTTCTGAGAGTGTAGAGTATCCTCTCGTTTATGAATGGTGATATCTCCCTGAATTTATCCTCGAAGTAGTGGTAGATGAGCGCGATAATCGCGCCTCGGTATGCCGAGCCAAGCTCGATGCCGTGGGCGTATTTTTCACCTACGTCTGCGGGGACAGGCATTCTCCTAGTCTCCTCCTCGGGCATATGCACTGTATGCTCGGGAAGCATCCAAGTCGGCTCGTCAAGCATAGCCCAGACTACGTCTAACATTTTGTCAAAGTATCTGCCTTCTCCCGTATGTATCTCCGCAAAGGCAAGTTGCAGAGCCATTGTCATTCTCATGCGGTAAGGTGAGCCGTATTCCAAGGTCGATCCATTCACGTTATACGCGCGGTATTTGGATAGCGTAAGCGAGGGAATCTCGCGTACAAGGTCCTCCTCTGCGGCCGCTATCAGCTTTTCAAGCTTGTCACTTACAAGGGCGTCTTCTTGGCAGAATGGCAAGGACTTAAATTCGCTCTTGGATAAAATGTTGTTTTTTACTTCGAAATTGTGTTTTTCAAAAATCTTCATATTCTCACTTAATTGTAAATCTCACGTTGCATTTATCGGTGTTAACTCGGAAGTGCAGTCTGTATAACACGTCTGTACCCCAAGCGCTCCCAGTATCCATTCCCACGGGATCAAACTCCTCGAGCTCGGCCTTGAGTGACGCGTCATACGTAAGGACTCTTCCCTCGGGTAAGGATATTACTCCGCCTTGGAGTATGCTTGGCTTTTCTGCGAGCATAAGGTGGAAGTCTATTTCCTTTGCCTCTGAAAGGATAATGCTCTCGTCGATGGTTACAGTGCCATCTGTGAGCGCGACGCGCCTTACGTAGCTCTCGATTCCCGCTTCACTAGGGTATGCGCCTTTGAGCTCAGAGCTGATTGAGCGCTCCTCCTCAGAAAAACGCTTTTCGGTTGCCGCGTATCTTGCGCCGTCCTTCTGGTCGACACCTCCAAAGGAGGGGAGATTGTGGTATCCCGACTGCATAAACCAGAGCTTATATCTATCGCGGGAGAAGGTCTGCTTTGTGTATCGGCCCACACCCGTGTCGATTATTACGGGGTTTCCGTTGTAATATACCATAAAGTTTCCGCAGTCATTGTGGTTGTGCATCTCGCCGTTGTTTCCTGCCTTTGCCGCGAGGAACATACCCTTTTCGCTATCATCATACTCTCGGGCGGTTATAACGCCGAGGTCGGGGAGCACCGACCACAGAGGCATAGGACAGCTCTCCTCCTTGACAAAGGGGGTGTAGAGCCACTTGAGAGAGCGGTACATATGCGACTGACTGAAGAAGTAGTCGCCGAATTTTGCCTGCTTTTTACCAAAGGCTACGAGGAAGGGTGAGTCGGTCTTTTCGCCAAACCTTATAAGCATACCTGCGGTAGGATCGGTTTTCGGCGCGCAGTCAGCAAAGTTCACGTAGCGATTGCCTGTGATATTTACCTTGTAGATGTAGTCGCCTATATTACGTACAAGCTCAGAGTCGTAGACTGAAATTTTTCCGTCCGACATATCCTCAATGAGCTCAAGGCAGTCAAATAGCGAAGCACCTGCCGCACCCCAATATGCGGGACCCTCGTCACAGCCTCCGTCGGGCGCGTAGCCATCAAGGAAGTTGTCAAGGTAGAACATAGATTTGGTCACTATCTTCTCGCGGGTGTAATTATCCTTTTCAAGAATAGCTGCCGTGAGCAGAATATTTGATACTATCCACGGACACCAGTTATTCGTTTTTCTGCCAAGAGCGCCGCCCCACCAGACCTCGATCTGCAGGAAGTTTTTGATAGCTCTCTCGTGGAGACAATACTCCATCTTGCGACAAATAACAGGGTCGATCTTATCGAGCTTATCCTTGCAGAGAAGGTATACCGTGGAGAGTGTTCCCGCCGTTGCAGCGGCGAAAAGGTCGAGCCCGTGTAAAGCATTGTCGCCGAAAACGGGGCCGAGTGACGAATCACCGTATAGCGGAGCGCAGTAAATGTGCGCGGGGATTATCCACGTGGACTCCTCCATTATCGCCCAAACGACGTCCATCAGCTTTTCGGTAAAGCGTCCCTTGTTTTCGTATGCCTCAGCCACAGCGAATGCCACCGCCATATCACGTCTTAAGAAGTATATGTCCTCATAATTTGAGCGGTTGCCTATCGTTACGTATTGACGGTATACGGAGGCGGGGAGCAGAGGTATATCTCTTTTGAGCAGCCCCTCAGCATATCGGACTATCCTCTCGCCCTTTTCCTTCGGTATCTCGGGCGATTCTACGTCAGAGAAGAGCCTGAATTCCGAATAGGGGAGTAGTTTACCGTTTGCGTTGCTTATTTCTTTTTTACTGAATACTTTCATATGTTTTTCTCTCTTTCAGTATGCGCGAGGTGTGTTTTTCATCGCTCGCTGCCTGCGGATTATCCGAAATCACCCCTATTTTATACGCGCGAAAAATAAAAGTCAATCACAAAACGGGCATAATAGCAAGATGCACAACAAGTTTTGGAGGGTTGAACAATCACCCTGACAAAAAACAAACCGTAACGACCTTTTTCATCACAAAAAACTTTTTTAAAAAAAATAGAAAAAAGGTATTGCTTTTTTATTGACAATATGGTAGAATAACTGTATGACTTGAAGCTATGCCTATATTTTTAGGCGTCATAAGAAAGCAGTATTTTGAAAGGAAATATAAAATGGAATACGTTCTTTTAGCAATTTTGCTTCTTTCCGCTGTATTTATCATCGTTGCGGTTATCTTCCAGAAGTCTGCGGACGAGGGTCTTTCCGGTACTATCGCCGGCGGTAACGAGACCTTCTACGGTAAGGAGAAATCCCATACCACCGATAAGCTCTGGTTCAGACTTACTCTTATTGTAAGCATCGTGTTCGTCGTTGCAGTTCTCTTGGCTTATATGATTCAGCCTGATTACGATAGCGCGTCTGCACTCGATAACTGGAAGCAGTGGTCCGAGTTCTCGGATTTGCTTAACTGATTTAGATAAAGACGGGGTGAAGAGATACCTCGTCTTTTTCTATTCCATTTAATTCCTAAAATAACCAATAAAACAGAAAAAAGAATGAAAAGAACAAAAAAGGATTTTACCAAATTTACAAAGAGAAATACTCACAAGCGCCGCACAAAGGATGCGGCAAAGCGCGAGCTTCTTCGCGCCGTGGCAGAGACCGAGGTTTCATACTCGGGTATAGTCTTAAAGGACACGGTTGACTTTGGCAGACGGGGCAGGACCTCGACCAAAAGACGCTCGGATGAGACTGTTGCCCGCGGTATATTCTTAGGCTCTAAGAGCGGCTTCGGCTTCGTAACTCTTGAGTCGGGGTATGACAGAGACATCTTCATTCCCGAGGACAAGACTCACGGCGCTCTCGACGGCGACTTCGTTGAGATCATATACCACGTTTTCACCTCTCGTGAGGGTGTGGAAAAGACCGAGGGCAGAGTTACGAAAATCGTGCAGTACGGCCGTGATTTTATCATAGGAACACTCGTCACCGAGAGGTCTGTCCGTTACGGTCAAAAAGGCGGTAAGGGTAGGGGCGTGTACGCTTTTTTGGAGCCTGATGACGCAAAAATCGCCTTAAGACCACACATTACGGATACCGCTGGAGCGAAAAACGGCGACAAGGTTATAGTCAAGATACGCAGGGACGGCATGGGCGGATATTCGCCTGAGGGCTACGTCAGCTCTGTGCTCGGCAAGGCGGAGTCGAAGGAGGCAAATTACGCCGCTATACTCGCCGAGTGTGAGATACCCACCGAGTTTTCCGAGGAGGAGCTTTCGCTTGCTCGTGAGAAGGGCGCGATGCCACTTTCTGACGAAGGCAGAGAGCGCTTTGACAGCACGGTGATATTCACTATTGACGGTGCGGGTGCCAAGGACCTCGACGACGCTGTTTCATTACGCAGACTCAAGGACGGATGGCAGCTCGGAGTTCACATTGCCGACGTCTCAAGCTACGTTCCCGAGAAGTCCGCGCTCGACCGTTTGGTTATGAATAGAGGCACGAGCGTATACTTCACCGACAAGGTTGTCCCAATGCTCCCCGAGTGTCTCTCAAACGGCTCGTGCTCTCTAAACGCGGGTGAAGAAAAATATGCGCTCTCGGCTATAATCAATCTTGATTCCGAGGGCAAGATCGTAAAGACTAAAATCGTTCCTTCTATCATAAAAAGCCGCCTGCGCGGTGTTTACTCCGAGGTCAACGAGATTCTCGCCGGCACTGCGGGTAATGAGCTCAAGGAAAAGTATCGCGCGGTTACTCCTACGCTAAAGAAGATGGAGGAGCTCTACCGTGTCCTCTCGGAAAAGTCGGAGGCTCGCGGTTATCTCGATATGAGCATCGATGAGGCTGTGATACTTCTCGGAGAAGACGGCTCACCCGTGGACATAGTCAGAGCCGAGAGAGGAGTCGGCGAGAGAATGATAGAGCAGTTTATGCTCACCGCAAACGAGGCGGTTGCCACACTCCTTTCACAAAGCGGTATCCCTTGCGTTTACCGTGTGCACGAGAGTCCCTCGCCCGACAAGCTCGAGAGCTTTGTTGAATATCTGAAGCACGTGGGTATCCGCTATACGCCTCTGCTTGACGAAGATGCATCGGGCAAGGATTATGCCGCTGTGCTTAAGGAGGCTGAAGAGAAGGGTATTAGCGCGGCTGTCTCGCGCACGATGCTCCGCTCAATGATGAAGGCGAAATATTCCGAGGTGAGAATGCCTCACTTTGGTCTTGGAATCGATTACTACTGCCATTTTACCTCGCCGATACGTAGACTCTCCGACCTTGCTACGCACAGAATCATTCATAAGGTGCTTATCGAGGGCAAGCGTCCCGAGGCTTATGCCTCTTACGCTAAGAGAGCGGCGAGAGCGGCGAGTGAGACCGAGCTTCGCGCGCTTAACGCGGAGCGTAGGATAGAGAATTTATACAAGGTTATTTACATGCAGGACCATATAGGTGAGAGCTTTGACGCAACTGTAAGCTCGGTCACCTCGTTTGGTATGTTCTGCGAGCTTGAAAACACCTGCGAGGGGCTTATTCCCATCTCCGAGATGCCCGGTTTGTTTATTTTCAATGAGGGAGATCTTACTCTCCGCTCGGGAAAACTGATTTACAGACTCGGTGATACGGTCAGAGTAAAGCTTGAGGAGGCCGATATAATCAGAGGAAAGCTTAGATTCTCTCTGATTTTATAAAAAAGTCAATGCCTGCCTTTATGAGACGGTAATTGGCTGAATAAATAGTAAAAAACAAAGATTTGCACATCATTGTACCGGTGAAAAATGTAACTTTTCGGGCTGTGGACAATAAAAAGGAGGTTGAAACATGACTGAAGCGATAAAGGTCGTCACGTTTATAAATATAATCTTTATCATTTTGCTTGTTATCTCGGGTATGTTTCCCGGGACGGTCGGCGAAATTCTTTATTACCTCGCATTTATTGCTCCGATCGCCATCGGATTTTACTTCTCGAGGGGACTTCAGTATAAGCGCGAGGAGCAAAAAGGCCTCGCGGAGCCCGCTGAGACGATTCTTGGCTTCAGCCTTGAGCGCTTGGGAAAGCTGATTCCGCTTGTTTTTCCCGCGGTAATGATCGTCTTTCTATCTTCGCTTGTTACTTCCTTGCTTCTCTCGCTTGTCGGTGTCAGCGCTCCGCCGGTTGAAGAGAAGGGAATAGTGATGATGCTCGTCATTCATGCGCTCTTTCCCGCGATTCTTGAGGAAGCTTTGTTTAGGTATATTCCGATGAAGCTTCTCTTGCCGTATTCAAAGCGTTGGTGCGTTATATACTCCGCATTGTGCTTTGCTTTGATACATTGCAGCTTCTATCAGATGCCTTATGCTTTCGTTGCGGGCATTATATTTATGACCGTTGACGTAGCGCTTGACAGCGTTTGGCCATCTGTAATTCTTCATTTTGTTAATAACGCCGCATCGGTTATCTGGCTTAAGTATTGCTCGGGTATCACAGGCTCGGTAATATTTATTTTCTCGCTTGCACTTCTTTCGCTTATATCCATCTTCTTCATTTACAGAAGGCGCGAGTCATATCGAGCTTTATTCCACGGCTCGTTTGACAAGGGGGAGAGCTTCGCGGTTACCTATGCGCCGCTTGCCCTTGCGGCAATTACCTTTTATCTTGCGTTTCTTAATCTTTAAGGTGAGGTTTATATGTGCGAAAAAGAATTTGAAAAAAATACGGATACCGTCACTCAACCTGAGTATAACGATGAGGACATAGCATTTATGAGGGAGGCAATGGAGCTTGCCGCTCTGGCGGAAGAGATAGATGAAGTGCCCGTCGGCGCTCTCCTTGTCCGTGACGGAAAGGTTATAGCCAAGGCTTACAACACACGCGAGCACTCAAAGTGCGCGACTCATCACGCTGAAATATTAGCTATCGAGGAGGCCTGCCGCACCCTCGGAGGATGGCGTCTCCCGGGCTGTACCTTGTACGTAACAATGGAGCCCTGCGCAATGTGTGCAGGCGCGATCATCAATGCGCGTATCCCTCGCGTAGTCTTTGGCGCTCCCGATCTTCGCTTCGGAGCATTCGGCTCGCTTATCAACCTTGCGGATATTCCCCTCAATCATAAGCCTGAGATCGTCGGCGGGGTATTAAGGGAAGAAAATGTAGAAATGCTTCGTTCGTATTTTAAAAAAAAACGCTGATGTTTTAACTCTCGTTTGTACGCCAAAACGCGAAATATGTAAATCATTATTGTCAAATAATATCAATAACACCAATAAAGCTGCTGCATTAAAACCGCGGCGGCTTTTATTTTTCTAAAATAAATTTTGGAATAATGACACTGATCGCACGACCGCGTTAGCGAGAAAAATGAGTGTGCGGCCAATCGATCTCAGTCTTTGATTTTTTGTGCTCCAGAGTCCTTCAAGCCTATAACTTTTGTCTGCTTGATGTCTGACGAAATAAGAAATACTCTCCTTGTTTGACAGCGGATACGCTTGCCTGTGATTTTAATAACAATTCTTTTGTGTATATCGCACAAAAAATCCGCTGAATTATTTATTTCTGGGCAAGAAAATAAATAAGAAAATCAAAAAAATCAAGGTTCATTAAATATCGAGTCAAAAATTTTAAGGTTAAGGGGAAATTAATCCTATATAATGAAGGCACCATAACAAGCTAAACTATGGCCATAGCTATGCCTTTCTCCCTTATTAATTAAGGCTTCGGGCGTGCGACGGGTTATAACCAGTAAAACGGAAAGATAATATGGACAACAGAATAACCTTTAAGCAGTATCGAAATGTTGATTTGTTAATCTTCTCGGTCATTACAGCTGTCGGTGAGTGCATTGCAACTCTCGCTACCTCGCGGTGGTTTGTCGGACAGCCAATGGCGATTTCGATTACTCTTGCTATGATATTGATCGCTATGCACAGATGGAGCGGATACGCCGCTATCGTCGCTGTAGTCGGCGGTGCAGTCTTCTCTATTGCATCCTCGGCATCCCCCGAGCAATTCCTTATATACTGCGGCGGAAACATCTTCGCCCTTATTTCACTCATCTATTTCAAGCCCTTATCCAAGAGCCGTGTCAGATCAAGCTTTCTTCTGACGCTGGCCTTCGCGTCGACGTCTTACGTATCGATGGCTTTCGGACGTTGGCTCTTATCCCTGCCTTTTGGTGCGGGATTTGCTGAGCTTGTCGGATTTTTGGTATCGGATATTCTTTCGCTTCTCTTTGCGATTCTGATTCTCTGGACCTGCCGTGCCGTTGACGGCCTGATCGAAGATCAGAAGGCATATCTCTTCAGACTCGAGAAGGAAAGACAGCAAGACGCATACGGTGATGAGGAATGATCACAAACGAAAAAACTGTTCAAAGAACGGAGGGTTTTATATGAAATTAAAAGCTGCCGATTACTTGGTCAAGGACCCGACTACCGGCAAATACAGAGAGGATGCGGAGCAGATAGTCCGCGATGAGGTCGAAAAGAATCATTGGAAAAACGTCGGACTCACCATTCTCAAGGACTGGCGTCTTTACGTGATGCTTGTTCCTATGCTTCTCGTGTTCCTCTTCTGGAGATATTTCCCTATGTACGAGCTGCTCGGAGCGTTCAAGTTTGACGAGGAGGCTATAAGAGTAGCGGATCAGAACTATACGGGCTTCTACTACTTCCAGATGCTCTTCTCACATCCCAGCTATGCCCCCGAGTTCTGGCGTGCATTCAGAAACACCTTCCTCCTTTCCTTCTACGGTCTTCTCTTCGGCTTCCCGACGCCGATAATTATTGCGCTCTTCTTCAACGAGATCAAGAGCAATATAGTAAGAAGCGTATATCAGGTTATTACATATCTTCCTAAGTTCATCTCGACGGTTGTTATGACATCGCTTATCACGATGCTTGTCCGCCAGCCCTCATCGGTTATGGGTATAGAGATGGGCGTTATCTCACAGCTGCTTGTGAAGATAGGTGCCATTTCGGCAGAATCCGGAGGACTTGGCCTTCTCAATGATCCGGATTACTTCCGCGCAATCTATCAGATAAGCGGTATCTGGGAGACTGCAGGCTATGATTCGATAGTATTCTTTGCCGCGATAATCGCGATTTCACCGACAAGCTACGAGGCGGCACAGATCGACGGCGCAGGTAAGATGGCGCAGATGAGATACGTCGTGCTTCCCAGTATTCTTTCCACTATTGTAATTATGCTTATCACGAGAATCGGTTCACTTCTCAACATAGGCTACGAGAAGGTTCTCCTTCTTTATAATCCCAACACGTACGTTACCGCAGACGTTGTTTCCACCTTCGCGCAGAGATACGGTATAGGAGACGGAATGACCGGACTTGCCTCGGCTGCGGAAATGATGAACAATATTGTAGGTATGCTTCTCGTTATCAGTGCGAATACGATCGCCCGCAAGGCATCTGACGTTTCGCTGTACTAAAGGAGACTGAGATATGAAAAGAAAATTAGAAGTTTCCGAGCTCATATTCAAGATCCTGAGCTACGTATTTCTCACGGCATTCGCTGTGTGCTGTCTGTATCCCTTCCTCTACGCTATATCCGCTGCGATAAGCGGCAGAGAAGCGGTTGAATACGGACAGATAATTCTGTTCCCGAAGGACATCCAGTTTGACGCATTCGCAAGAATGTTCAACAACAACCTCTTCTGGAATGCTTACTCCAACACCTTGTTTATCACCTTCTACGGCACGCTTTGGGCTATGGGTGTTGCAATCCTCGGCGCATACGCTCTCTCCAAGAAGAGACTTATGTTCCGCAAGGGCTTTAACTTCTTCCTCGTATTCACTATGTGGTTCTCCGCAGGTATCGTTCCTCAGTATCTGAACTACCTTGCAACCGGTGAGGTCTTTGAGTCTCTCGGAATTATGGACGACAAGTGGCTCGTCGTTATCACGATGGGTATGGCGGCTATGAACATTATCCTTCTTCGTAACGCATTCGAGGGTGTCCCCTCGGAGATAGAGGAGGCAGCAATCGTTGACGGCGCTACCGAGTTCCAGGTGCTCACAAGAGTATATCTTCCTATGAGTAAGTCTACTATAGCAACGGTCGCGCTCTTCTTCGCCATCTCGCGTTGGAACGGTTACTTCTGGGCGCGCCAGATGATCACCAATTCCTATGAGCAGCCGCTTCAGGTTTATATCAGACGTCAGCTTGAGGAATTTACAGACCCCGAGTTTATGGTAGGCTGGAATGAGCCGTATGCCTCCGACTCTGTTATCTACGCTCTCATAGTTTGCTCTATTATCCCCGTTCTTATCATTTACCCCTTCATTCAGAAATATTTCGCTAAGGGCGTCAATATGGGTGGCGTTAAGGAATAATCCCCTTAATCAGCAACCAAGCTTTACATTTCTTCGGTTATTTTGCGCTTTGCGCACGATAATAATAAAATTTAATTTATGGAGGAACCCCATGAAAAAGGTAAGAATCCTTTCTCTCCTTCTTGTGCTTATCATGCTTATGAGCTTCACTCTCACTGCATGCATTAAGCCCGACACCGGAAACGATGATGAAAAGAATCCCGGTGGCGACAGCTCCACCCCCGCTGTATTTGACCTTCCTTACGCAGAAGGTACGGTGCTTCGTATGGCAACCGGTTACAACTCCACCAAGACAGGTCTTTCCTTCCACGCAGACATCTTCCCCGCAGGCCAGTCTTCCATCACTCTTTCCAACGGTGAGACCTATAACGTAGGCGACCTTAAGCCCACTTGGGTAGAGGTTGAGAACGTTCTCAAGATTGAATTTGAGGATAAGTACACCGGTACAAGCGCTTCCGACCAGTGGAAATACTGGCAGGAAAGACTTGACGAGGTTGATATGGTCAGCGGTACCGCTTCCCAGCTTACCGAGAACGGTGTAGCAGGCAAGCTCGTTGATATCTCAAAGTATCTCGATCATATGCCTAACTTCAAGGCTTATCTTGAGGCTAACCCCATCGTACGTCTCTCTATCACAGGTAACACCGAGACCGGCGCAATTTACTTCTCGCCCTACTTCGACGGTGTTAACGATATCGAGCGTATGCCCCTTATGAGAACTGACTGGGTTGAAAAGCTTCTTAACGGCGAGGGCGATTTCACCGCTACCGCTTCCAAGAACCTTGAAGCAGCTTCCTATACTCCTTATATGCCCACCTCCGGCACCGTTACCGTTGACGTTGTTAAGGCTGACGGCTCCGGCGTTGAGCAGGTAACTAAGAACTATGCCGCAGCAGGCAACATCGTTAAGGTTATGAACGACGCTCTTGCAGCAGGCAACGTTACCGGTGTTGAGGCTGTTAACATGCTTCGTGACTACATAGACACAGCATATAACGGTTACTACGGCACCAACCGTGCTGACCTCTTCATCGGTCAGAACGCGGCTTGGGACGCAGACGAGCTCGTAGCTCTTCTTCGTTGCGTAGTTGCTAACCCCCAGACACTTAACGGTACCGATACCGTTCAGGGTCTCTTCTCCCGTGAGGATGATAACAACCAGAGAAAGGTTGATATGTTCCGCTTTGCAGGCACTCTCTTCGGCGTAAGAGGTCTTGAGTCCAGACAGGATTACCTCTACATCGGCAATGACGGTCTCCTTCACGATGCTCGTCAGGAAGAGGATACCTACGTTGCTATCGAGAGAATGAACGCAATGGCTAAGGAAGGTCTTATCTCCACCGCTTACGTTAGGAACGAGACCGGTAAGACCGAGAACTATCTCGCAAATGACAACGGCTTCATGCACTACGACTACAACCAGACTCAGACCGTTTACAACGAGACCAAGCTTCAGGAGGGCGAGAAGTACATGGCAGTTCTCATTCCCGTTGCTCGTTGGAACGACGGTACCGGTGAGACCTTCATGAGATTCACCGAGTCCTGGAGATCTGTTAAGACTGACGGTTGGGGCATCTCCGCTGCAGGTGTTGCAGGCAATGATGACAAGCTCCACGCAGCTCTTGCTATTATCGACTACGCATACTCTGAAGAGGGTATGATCCTTATGTCCTACGGTCCTGATGAGTTCATCAAGAAGGATGCCAACGGCAATTACGTAACCTTCAACTTCAACGGCACTCAGATGCCCGTTATCGCAGACTCCACCTATGAGGAGCTCTGGACCCTCGCATCCGGTAACTACACCAACTACGCTCGTATGTACCTCGGCTCCACTCTCTCCTTCGCAAAGAGCCAGGCGTTCGAGTATCAGTGTACTCACGCAGTAGGTAAGGAAGGCGCAGGCAAGATTTCCACCGCTATCGGCCTTGGCGTAATCAAGCATCCTGAGCTTGCTATCACCGAGAATCCTTGGTGGACCTCCGTTCCTACCGTTCTTCCCAACACCGCAGACGAGACTGCTAAGATCAATGAGCTTGCAGACCTCACCTCCAGCGGTAAGTTCTCTCAGTCCAAGGGTAAGACCAACCTCCTTGTAGACCTCATCCGTCTTGGCTATGAGGGCTCCAACGTTGGCGCTTCCGCTTCTGAGGTTGCTTCCAAGGTTGCCGGCAAGGTATCCGACGGCGGCATGGGCGGCGAGACCTACCTTGCATACAAGAACGATGCATGGGAAAGACTCGTTGAGTATTACGAGGATCTTAACAAGTAATATTCAGCTTAATCCAAGCTAACTTTTTTGCGGGATAATATCCCGTGGGGCAGGGGAGCCTTGTGCTCCCCTGAGCCCCGATAAATTCACACGCTACCCCACTTATTTATCACGCAACCACCTAAAAACTGTTATTTTACGGAGACAGATATGTATAAAAAGCAAATGACTCTCCAGCGCATAGTTTGCTATGCCTTGCTTATTGCCTCTGCGATAGTGTTTGTATATTCGCTTGGCTTGGCAACAGATCTTTACGATTCGCTTTTCCCCTATGCGGACGCTACTAAGAAAAAGTTCGTCGAGGGAGCGGACATATATTACAATATACAGCCCTTCAACAAGCAGCTCACTGGCGCGGGTATCGCCCTTATTCTATCGGCTGTATCACTTTTTGTTTTCAATACCCATAAGAGAAGAAAATATTACGTAGGAAATTACGTTACCGTCGTTCTTAACGCCTTTATCAACGTTGCAGTCACCGTATGGGCTCTTGTAAACGTTATGGCGTACAAGGCGCAGTACCTTTTAATAGATTTTGAGAAGCTCGCTGAGCTTGCAGACAGATATGACACTAAGTATATTGAGTCGACCAGATGGTTTGACTTCTCTGTACCTGTCTTTGTTATTCTTATTGCGGTGACAGTTCTTTCACTTGCCAATCTCGTGCTCAAGACCTTTCTTATGAGAAGTGAAAGAAAGCTTATCGAGGAAGGAGATACAGAGGTATGACAAATGGCGTAATGAATGTTAAGAAGGATAGGCTTCGCTACACCAAAAACAAGCTCTCCTCAACTCTTGCAATACTCGGCATCGTATTTGATGCGCTGTACTTCATCAGCATTTACTCCTCGGACGTCGGCAATTACTTCTATAATTATATTATCGGCGCCTCCGTGGTATATAACCTTCTGTTCCTGCTTTGCGTTTTCCTCTCCTCCGAGGGTGTGAAGAGCTATAAGCTCGGTTATGCGATCGCCTTGATCGTTGTTGGAGCTATGCAGGTAGGACGCATCTTCTACATTCCATTAAAGGCTCATTCGTCCATGGTCAGCGTGGGCGTGGAAATGGTTCCGGCAATGGACGGTAAGCAGTTTGCATACGTTATCGTATGTCTCGTGCTCTCCGCTGTGGCATGCATTGCATCCGGAGTGATCGGTATATACAAGACGCGTGTCCTTGAAGGATACAACAAGCAGTTTGCCGAGGCTGAGGCTTGAGCTCCATCTCCTCATGAAAAATACCGTTAGGCGGCACCCGTGTCGCGTTTTCGGGCATATAGACAAGGCGGAACGCATCATTTTTTGGGTGTATGCGGTCGGCAAAGTACAAAGAAAGGCGTATTAAGGTATGGCTTCGTTAAGTCTTCATAACTTAAACAAAATATACGACAACAACGTTCAGGCGGTCTTTGATTTCAACCTCGACGTGAAGGACGGTGAGCTTATAGTTCTCGTCGGACCCTCAGGCTGCGGTAAGTCCACCACTCTCCGTATGGTGGCGGGTCTTGAGGACATTACGTCGGGTACTCTTATTATAGACGGCAAGGACGTTACTCAGATGCCTGCGAAGGACAGAGATATCGCTATGGTATTCCAGAATTACGCACTCTACGCGCATATGACGGTCTACGAGAATATGGCATTTTCTCTTACTCTTCGTAAGGAGGATCCCAATGTAATTCACGAGAAGGTTCTCGCGGCTGCTGAGATACTCGGTCTTACCGATCAGCTCAACAAGAAGCCGAGACAGCTTTCAGGCGGTCAGCGACAGAGAGTTGCGATGGGCAGAGCAATAGTAAGAAAGCCCAAGGTATTCCTCTTCGACGAGCCTCTCTCAAACCTTGATGCCAAGCTCAGAGGCGCGACAAGACGTGAGATACTTCTTCTTCACAAGAGACTTGGAGCAACGATGCTCTACGTAACCCACGATCAGATTGAGGCGTTGACTCTGGCGGATAGGATAGTATGTATGTCTATGGGATACGTTCAGCAGGTCGGAACTCCTCTTGAGCTGTATGACAATCCCGCAAACATCTTTGTTGCAAGCTTCATAGGACTTCCTCCTTTGAATATGTTTGAAGCTGTGGTTGAGGACGAAAAGCTCGTGTGCGAGGGCTTCGATTATCCTCTTTCCGAGAGTGAAAGAGAGCTCCTTCGCGACTACGTTGGCAAGACCGTCACTCTTGGCGTGCGTCCTGAGAATATTGTTCCCGATGATAACGGTTACCTGAAGGCAAGCGTTACTCTCAACGAGAACCTTGGTCAGAATACTCTCGTGCACGGCACGGTAGGCGGACATAAGATGACAGCCAAGGTGCGTGAGTGGTGCAACTACAAGAAGGGCGATGAGGTAGCCTTCTCCTTCAACCGTGTGCACTTCTTCGATAAGGAAACGACAAACGCTATCAGATAAGGCGTTACCTATTAATACTAAACCTGGGCGGAGAGGGTACACCCTACCACCCTTTAAGGAACGGTAATATGGAAAAGAAAAACATTTTCACTAGAATATGGGCGTCCGTAAAGGAGGGCGCACGAAAGTTTACGGTTACCCTGAAGCGTAATCCCCATTATATTCCTCTTGCTATGCTTCTTGTATCCTTCGTTATTCTTTCGTTTAATCTGACTAAGATATCTAATACGACTGCGACGATGAATAAGATGGGAATGGGCCTTTGCGCATTCATATCTATGCTTCTGTCGATACTTTCGATGGTTTGTATGCTCAACGCATTCCCGAAAAGACAAAAGCCCAAGATTGCAGTTATCGTGCTTATGCTTGTCCTCTTTGCGATAATCATCGCGGCTGACGCTTTTTACTGTGTCAGAGTCATAAACGGCGTTACAACAGATCCCGATGCGATAAAGGTTACAGAGAAGAACTACTTTATAGTTGAAGCTCAGAATGCTTTGATCGTACATATAGTAATGATGGTATTGACGGCTTTTTCGGTAATTCTCGAGCCCGTGTTTGCAAAGCTTCTTAAGAAGATAAACACCTCCATCAACGTTGAGGACAACGGCGAGATCACCGAGATAGATATTTCCGAAGAGGACTGATTCCGATGTCTGAAAAAGATAAGAACACTAACGGACAGGGCAGGGGAAAGAAGAGCGGCCACTACGATCTTAAGACCGATGCGGTCAACAGACTTGTAAACGCCGATTCAGTAAAGCCTCTCGAGCCTCTTGGAATTGATCCGGGTAAGAAGTACCGCTCAGGCGGACTGATTGACAAGATACCGTCTTGGCTGAAGGCCGTGTTTATGAAATTCTGGTTCAATGGCGCGGTTTGCTACTTCGTACTTTGGGGACTCGGTCTCTTTATATCCAATTTTGAAAATATGCTTATCATTCTTGCTCTCGTGCTCGGTATGGTGACGGATATTCTCGTCAACAACGCGTTTCGCTTTTTCGCGGTAACCGAGGGCGCAAACGATAAGTGGATGATGTTCCCGAAAAAGAAGCTGATCAATCTGTTTTTGAACATAGTATATGCTTTTGTAATTCTGATAATTGTCGTTTGGTTTTATAACTCTTTAAACGGCATACTGAATACGGTAAACGGTACCGACGGACAGATCTTCATCGGAGTTGAGCCGATTCTCTTCGGACTCTTCTACGTTGTGTTTGATCTTGCATTTATCGGTATGAAGAATCTCGGCATCTCGATAATAAGAGATGCGCAAAATAAAAACGGAGTTTAGAAAAATGCTTAATTTACTGTTTACTTCTTCCTGCTCGGCGGCGTTTGAGTGGCAGAATGACCTCTCATACTACACCGATGGCGAGTACACGGTATATATAAATGGCAGTGAGGCATACAAGGGTAACACCAACGTATTCTCTCTGTTTGGACTTACCCCCGATACGGAGTACACTCTGACCTCGGATAGACTCGAGGGAGAGCTCGTTTTCTCTACACGGGGTGAGACTTGTGCGCTTTCTGTACGTGATTTTGGCGCTGTCGGCGACGGTGTTACCGATGATACGGTAGCGCTCCAGACGGCTATCAACTGCCTGCCTAAGGGCGCAAGACTTGTTCTTGACAAGGGCGTGTATCTTACCGCTCCTCTTTGTCTTAAGAGTCATATCACTCTTGAGCTTCGCGAGGGCGCTGTAATACTCGGTATCACGGATAAATCAAGATATCCCGTCATTCCCGGCGAGATACCCGACCTTAACGGCGGCGACACTGTGCATCTGGGCACCTGGGAGGGTAATGCGGTAAGGATGCATCAGGCACTAGTATTTGCCGAGCATGCGGACGATATTACCATAGTAGGCCCGGGGCGTGTTGACGGAAACGCGCAGAATACAGGCTGGTGGATAGACGTAAAGAAGTATCCCATCGGCAGACCGAGGCTCATGTTCTTCAACCGCTGTGAGGGCGTGAGAGTCCACGGCATCATTGCCGAAAACTCCGCATCATGGCAGCTTCACCCCTACTTCTCAAGAAACGTAGATTTTATTGATCTCGACATACGCGCACCGAAGGATAGCCCCAACACGGACGCTATTGACCCCGAGGCGTGTGACGTCGTGAATATTATTGGATGTAAATTCTCGGTAGGTGACGACTGTATCGCCATCAAGTCGGGAAAGATAGACATAGGCAGAAGATTCAGGACTCCCGCAAACCGCCATACGATAAGAAACTGCCTTATGCAGTTTGGTCACGGTGCGGTTACTCTCGGCAGCGAGATGGCGGGCGGTGTAACAAATCTTACCGTAAACCGCTGTGTATTCAGACAGACCGACAGGGGCTTACGCATCAAGACGCGCAGAGGCAGAGGTAAGGACGCTGTAATCGACGGCGTAGTATTCGAAAATCTTAAGATGGAGGGTGTAATCACTCCCATTGTAATAAATATGTGGTATAACTGCTGTGACCCCGACCGCAACAGCGAGTACGTGTGGTCAAGAGAGCGCCTGCCCGTTGACGAGCGCACTCCATATCTTGGCAGCTTTACCTTCAGGAATATGGTCTGCGAGGACTGTGAGGCGGCGGCATGCTATATTGACGGTCTGCCCGAGCAGCCTATCGAGAGCGTCACGGTAGAAAACGTGCGATTTACCTATTCCGAAAACGCAAGGCCATCAAAGCCCGCTATGCGCGAGTTTATGGAGGAGTTTTTGCGTGTGGGAATGTACTTTGATAACGTAAAAAATCTTACCGTACGAGGCGTCAGCACAGACGGCGTAATAGGTGACTCGCTGATAGCAAAGCACGTCGGTAAGGTAACCGAGGAAAACAACGAATTTAACTGATACACGCCACCCGTGTGGAGGGATTTCGCATATGTATGAGAAAATAGACGCCTATATAGATAGGCTTATAGAGGATTCAAGGCCCGACGCTCCCATGTGGAATATCGAGAGCATCAGGCAGGGAAAGAAGCCTCATTGGAACTACATAGACGGCTGTATGATAACCGCGCTTATGGAGATCGCCGCCATCAAGGGTGACGAAAAATATTTTGATTTCTCCGAGCGTTTTATAGATTACTACGTATCCGAGGACGGATCTATTCTCGGATATGACGTGGAGAAATACAATCTTGATGACGTCAACGAGGGCAAGGTCCTCTTTGAGCTTTACGAGAGGACGGGCAAGGAAAAATACCGCCTTGCGATAGAGCGTCAGTGGCAGCATCTCCTCGCTCAGCCGAGGACGGTGACGGGCAACTTCTGGCACAAGCTTATTTACCCGAATCAGATATGGCTTGACGGAATCTATATGGCGCAGGTATTCTCCGCGAAGTATGCAAGGTATTACGGCGGCAGAGATTACTCCGACGTCCTCGCACAGATAAAGAACGTCCGCAAGTATATGTTTGATGAGACGGCGGGACTTTATTACCACGGTCTTGACTGCTCGCGCTCTATTTTCTGGGCGGATAAAGAAACCGGACTTTCGAGAAACTTCTGGCTCCGTGCAATCGGTTGGTTTGCCGTAGCAATAGTCGATATTATCGAGATCATAGACGGCGAGGCAAGACGCGAGATAGCAGACATATTCAGCGAGCTGATGCGCAACATTCTGCGATATAGAGATAATAATAGTAAAATGTACTATCAGGTTGTCAATATGCAGGGTAAAGAGGGTAATTACCTCGAGACAAGCGGATCGAGTATGATCGCGTACGCTATGATGAAGGGCGCAAGACTCGGCGTGCTTGACGAGGAGTATCACGCCTTCGGTAAGGAGACCTTCGAGGGTATATGCTCGAGGTATCTCGACTTCGACGCAGACGGCAAGCTTTCTCTTGGAGGAATATGCCTTGTTGCGGGACTCGGTCCTGAGAATAACACAAGACGCGACGGCTCATATGAATATTACATATCCGAGCCTGTGGTACAAAACGATGCTAAAGGAGTCGCTCCCTTCGTGCTCTGCTATACCGAAATACTCGGAGGCAGAAGGACGGTATGAAGCTGATGATACGCGCCCACGACCTAGGTGTCAAGGGCGAAGATAATATTGTAAAAAAGCTTGACGAGTGGGGACTTGACGGAATCCAGCTCGTCGCATATAAGTCGATTGACGGAGTCTCTTACTCGGAGGGAAGTCTTACCGTGGAGAGAGCTCTGCAAATAGAGAAGGCGGTAAGAGAAGCGGGCAAGGAGATCGCTCTTGTCGGAGCCTACTTCAACCCCGTGCATCCGAATGAAGAAAAGGCTAATCACGGCGAAGCGATGTTTCGCGAATATCTCTCGCTCTCCACGTCTCTCGGCTGTCCCATGGTCGGCTCGGAAACAGGCTCGTATATGGGTGACCCATGGGGCTATCACGAGGATAACCGCACAGAGACTGCAAGAGACAGAGTGGTAGATACCTTCAGAGGTCTTGCCGACTTTGCAAGGAGCGTCGATGCATCGGTTGCTATCGAGGGAGCATACAACCACGTGTGCTACTCGCCCGACGTCCTCTTTGATGCCGTTAAAAGGATAGACCGCGATAACGTCAGAGTTATCTTTGATCTTTATAATTATCTCGATATTTCAAACTACACCTCAGCCTACTCGATACTCCGCCGCGGACACGAGCTTTTCGGCGCTGATATCCTTCTTTATCACCTGAAGGATTTCACCGTAGAGGACGGAAGGCTAAGGCAATGCGCGGTAGGAAAGGGAATACTCGACTTCAGATGTATTCTCGGCGAGATATACGCGCAGAACAGGGACGCGGTGCTCGTCCTTGAGGGTACGGTAGGCGAGGATATACCCGCGTCCGTACAATTTATCAGGGAAATCACAGATAGGATTTTCAGGGAAGAATAACAAAACCATTTTTTCAGGTAAGGAGTCATATATATGGCATACCTCTCTTTTAAGGATATCAACAAGATTTATCCCAACGGCTTCCATGCCGTGCACGACTTCAATCTCGAGATCGAGCAGGGGGAATTTATAGTATTCGTAGGTCCGTCGGGCTGCGGAAAGTCCACGACTCTGCGTATGATCGCAGGCCTTGAGAATATCAGCAAGGGAGATTTCTATATCAACGGCAAGAGAGCCAACGATATCGGCCCTCGTGAGAGAGAGGTCGCGATGGTATTCCAGAGCTACGCTCTCTATCCCAATATGTCGGTTTACGATAATCTCGCCTTCGGACTGTCGCTTCAGGGCGTTGATGAGGACGTTATCGAACAGAGAGTTTTGAATATTGCGAGAATACTCGGCCTTACCGATTATCTTGACAGAAAGCCGAGAGCGCTTTCGGGCGGTCAGCGTCAGAGAGTTGCGGTGGGCAGAGCAATAATCCGTAAGGTTGGAATCTTCCTTATGGACGAGCCGCTCTCCAACCTTGACGCAAAGCAGAGAGTTACAATGCGCTCGGAGATAACCGATATCCATCGCAAGGTCGGCGCTACCACCATATACGTTACACACGACCAGACTGAGGCTATGACTATGGCTGACAGAATCGTCGTTATGAAGGACGGCTATGTGCAGCAGATAGGTACCCCGTATGAGCTCTACTTCAAGCCCGCCAACGTCTTTGTTGCAAGCTTTATAGGCGAGCCTCCGATGAACCTTATCAATACAAGAGTATCCGCAGGAGCCGTTCGGGTAGGCGGTGTTGCTTATCCTCTTGATAAGGTCCTCGACAAAGAAACTCTTGATTCGCTTGAGGGTAAGGAAATAGTATTCGGCTTCCGCCCCGAGGCAATCGAGCCCGGAGTAAAGGAGGATTCCTTTGTTATGAAGGCGGGCGTTGAGCTCACCGAGCTCCTTGGAGATAACACAAACGTTTACGTTGATATGGCTGAGGATAAGGTGATACTCAAGGTTGAACCCCGTGAGGCACCCTCCATGGACGCAGAGTTCGAGTTCTCCGTTCCCTATAAGAGTGTGTACATATTCGACGCCGAGACGGAAATGGCAATAGGCAGATAATTGACAATTAAACTTGACAAATAATATGAAAAAGGCGAGGAGATTAAGTCCTCGCCTTTTTTTGACGTCCGGAAAGCTTTATTAAAAGAGCATGGCAAAAAACAGAAAAAGCGCTCCGATTTCGGAGCGCTTTTCTATATTGCTTATTAGAAGTTGAAGTAATTCTTGGAGTTGTAGTATGCGATGCCGGAAGCGATCTCTGTGAGTGTCTCCATATCCATCGGATACTCGCCGTCCTCTGCCCACTTGCCGAGGAGGTTACACATAATACGTCTGAAGTATTCGTGACGGGGATAGGATACAAAGCTGCGGCTATCGGTGAGCATACCGACGAAGCGAGCGATCATACCGAGGTTTGCAAGAGCCTGCATCTGTGCCTCCATACCGTCTCTCTGGTCGTTAAACCACCAGCCCGAGCCAAACTGGATCTTGCCGGGAGTGGGTGCCTTCTGGAAGTTGCCGAGCATTGTGCCGAGCACGTAGTTATCCTTCGGGTTGAGGGTGTAAAGTATGGTCTTGGGAAGGCAGTCATCATACTCGAGATTGTCCATGAATGCGGACAGGCACTCTGCGATGTTGAGGTCGTTTATCGAGTCGAAGCCGACGTCCGCGCCGAGCTTTTCATACATTCTTCTGTTATTGTTTCTGAGTGCGCCAATGTGGAGCTGCATGGTCCAGCCGAGGCGAGTGTATTCCTTTGCGCACACCTTGAGCATCTCGGTCTTGAAGGCGTCGATCTCTACACGGGTGAGCTCTTCGCCCGCCTTTCTCTTGTCAAAGGCAGCCTTTGCGTCGCCTATTGCGAAGGGAACGTACTCAAGCGCGTGGTCGGAAAGACGGCAGCCGTGATCGTTGAAGTAGCCGATTCTTTCTACCATCCAATTAACGAGCTCGTCATAGGACTTAACGCCGATAGCCTCGATGTAGGGAAGGAAGGTCTCCTTGCCGATCTCGACAGCCTTATCGGGACGGAAGGTGGGAAGGATCTTGGTAGAGAAGTCCTTCAGCGCCTCGTGATATTCGAGCGTATCCGCGGGATCGTCGGTCGTGCAGATTATCTCAACGTTTGATCTCTTGATAAGATTCTGCGCGCTGTATTCGGGCTTGGCAAGGCATTCGTTGCACTTGTCCCAGATCGCCTTGCAGGTCTTCTCGGAGAGGGTCTCGTCGATGTCGAAGTATCTCTTGAGCTCGAGGTGAGTCCAGTGATAGAGAGGATTGCCGATAAGGTAGGGCATAGTTTTTGCAAATGCAAGGAACTTCTCGTACTCGTCTGCATCACCCGTGATGTACTTCTCGTCGATACCGTTCGTACGCATCTGACGCCACTTGTAGTGGTCACCGCCGAGGAAGAGATCAAATGCGTTTCTGAACTTGTAGTCCTCAGCGATAAGCTTGGGGCTGAGGTGACAGTGATAGTCGATTATGGGAAGATCCTTGATCGCCGAGTAAAGCTTTCTCGCGGTCTCGGTCTTAAGCATGAAATTATCGTTAATAAAGCTCATAGGGTTACTCCGTCCTTAAATATTGAAATTTCCTTATAGCCGTGGAGCTCGTTCTTGGTTTGTGCTCCTTCGGCTACTTTGATTATATAATCAAAAAGCTCATTTGTCAAGGGGTTACCGGAAAGAGTGGGGCTCGCATCAAAGTCTATCCAGCCCGATTTACGCTCTGCCAGCGATGCGTTGGTGGATATCTTGACCGTGGGGACCGCACTGCCTACGGGTGTTCCTCTGCCTGTGGTGAAGAGGATAATATGCACGCCTGCGGCCATAAGATTCGTTATTGCAACGATATCGTTTCCGGGACCGTTAAGCACCGAGAGGCCGGGCTTTCTTAAGGTGTCACCGTAATTCAGCACGTCAACAACGGGGGAAAGCCCGCCCTTTTGCACGCAGCCGAGCGACTTCTCCTCAAGCGTGGTGATTCCGCCCTTCTTGTTTCCGGGCGAGGGATTTTCATATATAACCTGATTGTGTCTGGTGTAATAATCCTTGAAGTTGTTGATGAGCGCGACCATATTTTCAAAAGTCTCGAGGTCGGTGCATCTCTGCATGAGAAGATGCTCTGCGCCGAACATTTCGGGCACTTCGGTCAAAACGCAGGAGCCGCCCATAGCGATGAGCTTATCCGAAAGTCTGCCGACAAGGGGATTTGCGGTGATGCCGCTGTATCCGTCGCTTCCTCCGCACTTAAGACCTATTCTGAGCTTCGATACGGGTACGGGTACACGCTTGAAGGTGCTCGCGTATTCCTTGAGCTCATTCACAAGGCGAATGCCTTCTTCTATCTCGTCATCGTGCTCCTGAGCGATGAGAAACTTTACACGCCTCTCGTCTACCTCGCCAAGAACCTTGCGGAAAACCTCCATATTGTTGTTCTCACAGCCAAGGCCGAGAACAAGCACGCCTGCCGCGTTAGGATGGTTTACCATACCGCGGAGTATAAGCTGTGTTACAGTCTGGTCGTCACCGAGCTGAGAGCAGCCGAAGGGGTGAGGAAAGTGATAGGCTCCAGTTGCGGCGGCTATTCTTTCAGCCACCTTATTCACACAGCCGACGGTGTTTACTATCCATATTTCGTTACGGATTCCGACGTCGCCATTCTCGCGCACGTAACCCATAAATGTGCGATCCTTATCCTCTATGGGTAGGTCGTAGCTCACGGGCTCGTAGGTGTACTCAAGGTTGCCCGAGAGGTTTGTCTTAACATTGTGCGTGTGCACGTGCTCGCCCGCCTTAATGTCAGCAGTGGCGTGACCTATCGGATTTCCGTATTTGATTATATTTTCGCCTTTTTTTATGTCACAAAGGGCATACTTGTGGCCGTCCTCGAGGTTGACGTCTACGTTGTCAAGACGGTTTATCTGCATCTTTCAACCTCCTCTGTGAGGAAGGAGATATCCTGTCCAAAGAGCGCCTCGTTTGCGAGTATCTCGCGGATACTGTGGCTTCTTATGTAGTCGATGACCTCGGGCGCGTCGCTCGGCTCACCGGTCTTGTAGAACTCGATAAGCTTAGCCAAGGAGAACACAAGGGTGGGGGGCGTGTTGCCGTATCTGTTGATATATTCGAGAATTGAGGGAAGAACTCTTACCTTGAATTTGCTCACGGAGTTGAGTGCTATCGAGGTAAGATAATGCTTGATGTAGGGATTGCCAAAGCGCTCAAGCACGCTATTTGCATAGCTCTCGAGCTCAGCCTTGGGAAGATCGAGAGTAGGAATGATCTCGTCAAATACGCACTTTCTGATGTGCTCTCTCATGCCCTCGTCGTCGATACAGCTCTTCACGGTATCAAAGCCGGAGAGCAGAGCGTAGGGGACAAGGGAAGTGTGAGCTCCGTTAAGGATACGCACCTTTCTTGTGCGGTACATCTCGAGCTTGTCGCGTGTAACGACAACGTTGAGTCCCGCAGAGGAGAAGGGAAGCGCGCTCTCAAGGTCGTGCTCGGTCTCAATTACCCAAAGGTGGAAGAATTCGGAGGTGTTGACCATATTGTCCTCGTAGCCGAGTGCGAGGTCCTCGCCTCTAGGATAACCTGTGTTGATTCTGTCAACGAGGGTATTGGTGAATACGTTTTCATTTTCTATCCAGCTCTTGAAGCCGTCGCCAAGCTCCCAGAGGTCCGCATACTTAAGCACGCACGCCTTGAGGTTGTCACCGTTTCTGTCGATAAGCTCGCAGGGAAGGAAGATGAAGCCGTCAAGACCGAGCTCGTATCTTCTCTTGAGAAGAAGCGTGAGCTTCGCGGGGAAGCTCTTCGGGGGAGCATCGGTTATTTTATCCTCATCGGAGAATACTATACCCGATTCGGTGGTGTTTGATACGATGAATCTGAAATCGGGATTCTCGGCAAGGGCAAGATAAGCCTCAAAATCATCGTAAGGCTTAACGCATCTTGAGATAACGTCGATAACGTCGGTCTCAACGCCCTCAACACCTCTGATGAGGTGGGTGTATACGCAGTTTTGCGCGCTGAGCATATCGCAAAGACCTGCCTCAATGGGCTGTACAACAACTACACTGCCGTTGAAATCACTTGTCTTGTTAATTTTGTGGAGCATCCAGTCTACAAAGCCGCGTAAAAATCCGCCCTCTCCAAACTGAATTACTCTTTCGGGCCTTAATGTCTTCTTGAAATCCATGGTAAGTCCTCCGTTTATCTGAAATATTCCGTAAGATAATCTTTTGTATTTTCAACCATCTCGTCAAAGAGCTTGCGTGCGCTCTCAAGGTCAATCCTGACGAGCGGGTCAGCGGCGAATGCGCGGAAGGCGAGCTCAAGGTCACGCTCTTTTGCCGCCTTTGCTACGGTCAGCTGTGAATCCACCGACCGTGCTACGAGCGCCCATACGCCCTCGGGCACGTTACCCGCCATAACGGGAGTTACCGAGTCGTCACGGAAAGCGGCGTTAGTCTCAACGATAGCGCCGAGAGGGAGATTCGGTATCTGTCCCACGTTGGGAAGGTTTACGTTGGTGGTAAAATCTCCGAGACCGAGAAGCGCGCGTATCTGATTGATACCGTCCTCGCCCGTCTCCTCGAGCTTTACCTCCTCCTCACCCGAGCGGAGCCTTCTGCTTCTCTCGAGCCTTTCTTTGAGGTTTTCCTTTCTCCAACTTACCGGAGTGAGCTTGAAGCCCCATTTTCTGACGTGCTCAGGGGAATCGAGATACCAAGAGCCGTCCACAAACTCTGCAAGGTGTCTGTCGCCCGCAGCCGCGATAGCTCCGTAGCGCAGGAAAAGATCGAGCTTGACCTTCTGCGCGCACTCAAACATCGACTCGGGATCCTTCATCGGGACGCCGCCTGCAAACTTACGCGCAAAGTCAGCGTATACCTTCATAGCGTCTATATCGCGATACCTCGCATCGGTCAGCCAGGTGAAGTGGTTTACACCCACGACGTTTACCTTTATCGCTCTGTGGTTATCTACCGTTATTCCGAGCTCATCGGATAAAGCCTTGGCAATAAAATTCTGAGTACCGAACACCTCGTGGCAGCAGCCAAATGCCTTGATAGCGGGGAAGGTGTCGTAAAGAGCCTTTACGCACAGAGCCATAGGATTGGTGTAGTTGATTACCCAAGCATTGGGGGAATATTCCTCAATAGCCTTGGCTATAACCTCAATCATCGGAATGGTGCGGAGCGCTCTGATGATTCCGCCGGGGCCTGTGGTATCGCCGACCGGCTGATATATACCGTATTTCTCGGGAGTGTGTACGTCACTCTCCATCTCATCAAACGTGCCGGGGAGAATCGATATCACGACGAAGTTTGCGCCCGTAAGAGCCTCGCCTATGGTCTTTGTCGCTTTGTAGGTCCATTTGGATTTTGTACCCTTAGCATTGTTAAAGCAATTGCCTATATTCTCGTTATTGAGAGCCGCCTCGTAATCTATATCGTAGAGTGCGACCTCACCCGAGATGTCCTCAGCTGACGCAAGGTCACTCATCAGCTTCCACGCCCAACCGCGTGAGCCTCCGCCGATATACGCAATTTTTATGTCCTTTACACCGTCGTCAACGTATTTCATACTGCCTCCTGAGCTATATGCCTGAGTGTGTCAGGTTTTATCGTACATATATATTTTACCTTATAAAGGCAGTCCCTTGCCTTGAAAATATTAACGATTTATAATTAAAATTTTCGTTTTTCTTGATTTTTTTGATATCGTATGCTAAAATATAGAAAAAGTAAGCCGATAATGCTTCGCGGAGGATGAATAGGGTGAAAACCGGATTTACAAGTGATAATTCAAATTATTATTTCAACAAAAAAGAGAATATCGTAGGAAGTGTCGCAACGCAGCACTATCACAATCTCTTCGAGCTTTATTATATGAAAGAGGGAAAGTGCAACTACTTCATTCACGACAGGTCCTATGACGTCATGTCAGGTGACGTTATACTTATCCCGAAGGGGACGATACACCGTACAAACTACGGCACAAGACCGCACAGCCGTCTGCTTATAAACTTTCCCGAGGAATTTATCAACCGTGAAATATTCGAGGAGGCGCTCGCTCTTGGGTCGCTTTTTCGCAACAAGGAGCTGGCTCCGCATATCGAGGCTCTGTTTGAAAAGATCGAGGAGGAATACACGCGCAACGATCATATCACTCCTCACGCCCTGAAGATATACACCGAGCAGCTTCTGCTTCTTATGATACGCAGCGGAAATATGAAGAAGAAGGAGAAGGACGGTAACGCTATTGTCGAGCATACGATGAAGTATATTCAGGAAAACTATATGACGGATATACGTCTGTCCTCGGTTGCCAAGCTTATGAATGTCAGCGCCGAGCACCTCTCCAGACTTTTCAAGAAGGAGACGTCCTTTGGATTCAGTGAGTACATAACGCTTTACAGACTGCAAAGAGCGGAGCACGTTCTTATGAATGAGCCGGGCCTTTCCATCTGCGAGATCGCTTATGCCTGCGGCTTTAACGACAGTAATTATTTCTCCTACAAGTTCAAGGAGCAATACGGAATTTCGCCGTCAAAGGCTCGCGGTGGTGTAAGCGCACCTGACTTTATTGTCGACTAAAAAACGCGATAATTGTAAAGTTTAATTGATAAATTTGGAGATTATATGGTAGATTTGTTGTTTGCTGTAAACGCTACCGCACCGATAATTCTTATGGTTGCGGTTGGTTATTTTCTCAAGAGAATAGGGCTTATCAGCGCGGATCTTGCAAAGGCTATGAACAAGCTTGTATTCAGAGTTTTCCTCCCTGCGATGCTGTTTCTCAATATGTATAAAATTGAGAGCTTTTCCGATATTGATTTCTCCTTCGTATGGTATACTCTCGGTGCGACGGTTGTATTGTTTCTTATAGCTCTCGCGCTCGTTACTGCGATGACGAAGGACAACCCCCGCAGAGGCGCTCTTCTGCAATCCGCTTTCAGAGCAAACTACGCTTTAGTCGGCATACCGCTTGCCACCTCGCTTTTCGGTGAGGAGGGCGGAATTATGGCGACGGTGCTTTCCGCATTCATCGTTCCTGTATTCAATACTCTTGCCGTGATCGGCCTTTCCTTGTTTTCCTCAAATAAGAAGCCGAGTATAAAAAAGGTCCTCATCGGTATAGCGAAAAATCCGCTTATAGACAGCATAGCTCTCGGTTTTGTAGTTCTCGGTATAAGGGCAATATTCGTTAAGACGGGCATCAGCTTCAGACTCAGCGACGTAACCCCGATTTATAAGACGCTTTCTAATCTCTCATCGGTTGCCACTCCTCTTGCGCTTATCGTTCTTGGCGCACAGTTTGAGCTTTCGGCAATCCCCGAGCTGAAGAGGTATATCACCTTTGGTGTTCTCGCGCGTAACCTTATCGTACCGCTTATCGGACTTGGCGTTGCATATCTTTTCGGCAGCTTCAGCGGAGCGGAGTTCGCTACCTTTGTTGCGGTATTCTGTACTCCGGTTGCAGTATCCAGCGTCCCTATGGCACAGGAGATGGATGCTGACGTATCTCTCGCAGGTCAGCTCGTCGTGTGGACAACGGTCTTTTCAGCGGCAAGTATTTTCCTGGCATCCTATATTCTCAAGTTTTTGGGAGTATTCTGAGTTTAATAAGCATATATGGAGGCGGGCGATATGCCCGCTTTTCCTTTTATTGTTCAAAATGTATAAAACGCGCTTGCGTTTTTTTATATCGCGTATTAGAAAATACTAAAAAAATCAAAATAATCAAGACCTTGTCACCAAACAATCAAAAAAATCAAGGCTTATTAATTGCCTTTATTGTAGAATTAGCACACACAAGGCGTGGTATTTCTGCGCGTATGCGCTACGCCCTGTGCTGTGGTTTTGATCGCACAAAACACATATAAAATATGGATTCATCTATCCAAAAAGGAGGAAAACAGATGAAAACAAGCAACATTCGTAAGATTATTGCTACGATTCTGGTTATGGTGCTTACCGTGACCGCTATTGTTGCAACGGTCGTACCCGGCAGCGCTGCCGAATCGACCACGACCTACACGCTTGACGCTACTGCCGATCTTGCGGCAATGGCTCAGGGCGCGAAGGCAGACGGCGACGCTGAAAAGGCAGGTACTGAAGATTTCTTTACCATCCATTACAGCGCAAAGACCAAAATTGATGGCAGCAGCAAGGAATTCGAGGACGGTTATACCGCAACCCAGAGAATTAACATGGGCGGAAGTACTTCCTTCAGCGGAACGATTAAGAATGCCATTGAGTTTACGACAGAAGGCTCGGCAACCGTCAAGGTATGGTGGGTTTCCGGCGGAGACGGTCGTGCACTTGAGCTTGCAGGCTCCGACGGCACAGTTCTTGAATCCAGAGAAACCGAGTGTATAAAGAATGAGCTCTACATCTCTACTTTTGAGCTTGCTGAAGCAGGCAAGTATTTCCTTGGTTCTACCGTAGGAAGCAACTACTACTTTAAGGTAGAAGTCAGCGTAGCTGCTCCCGAGGTTGTAGCTCCCGTTGAGACTACTTACGCTCTCGATGCTACCGCTGATCTTGCAGCGATGGCTCAGGGCGCAAAGGCAGACGGCGATGCTGAGAAGGCAGGCACCGAGGACTTCTTCACTATTCATTACAGCGCAAAGACCAAGATTGATGGCAGCAACAAGGAATTCGAGGACGGTTATACCGCAACCCAGAGAATTAACATGGGCGGAAGCACTTCCTTCAGCGGAACGATTAAGAATGCCATTGAGTTTACGACAGAAGGCTCGGCAACCGTCAAGGTATGGTGGGTTTCCGGCGGAGACGGTCGTGCACTTGAGCTTGCAGGCTCCGACGGCACCGTTCTTGAATCCAGAGAAACCGAATGTATAAAGAACTCGCTCTACATCTCTACCTTCGAGATTGCAGACGCAGGCAAGTATTACATCGGCTCCTCCGCAGGAAGCAACTATTACTTCAAGGTAGAGGTTACCGTTACCAAGACTGCGGCTCCCGTGGTTAAGGATTACGCTCTCGATGCTACCGCTGATCTTGCAGCGATGGCACAGGGCGCGAAGGCGGACGGTGACGCTGAAAAGGCAGGCACCGATGACTTCTTCACTATTCATTACAGCGCAAAGACCAAGATTGATGGCAGCAACAAGGAATTCGAGGACGGTTATACCGCAACCCAGAGAATTAACATGGGCGGAAGCACTTCCTTCAGCGGAACGATTAAGAATGCCATTGAGTTTACGACAGAAGGCTCGGCAACCGTCAAGGTATGGTGGGTTTCCGGCGGAGACGGTCGTGCACTTGAGCTTGCAGGCTCCGACGGCACAGTTCTTGAATCCAGAGAAACCGAATGTATAAAGAATGAGCTCTACATTTCCACCTTTGAGCTTACTGAAGCAGGCAAGTACTTCCTTGGTTCTACCGTAGGCAGCAACTATTACTTCAAGGTGCAGGTTACCGTTACTACCGGCGGCGCGCCTGTAAAGCCCGATAGAGCTGCATGGTCCGGCGTAGAGGCTCCCGTGATCACCGGCATCACAGACGAGGGTGACGGCGATATGGTAGTTACCGTAAAGGCTCTCGTTGGCTACGACGGAGCAGACGAGGTTAAGGTCATTATGCTCGACGCACAGGGCAACGAGCTCGGATCTAAGCGCTCCATCGCGGAGAAAGACGAGCACAATCTCACCTTCAGCCCCGAGGCTTCAGGCGAATATACCTTCAAGGCAATTATGTCAAGAGAAGGCGAAAATGACAAGGCTGCGGAGCATATCGCCACCGCTTCCTTCAAGTATCCTCTCGCCTCTCCCATTATTGTAAGCGCAACCTCTAAGGGAAGCGGCACGCTCGAGGTTGTATTTACACCCGTAAAGGAAGCTACCGGATACGAGGTTCTCGTAAACGACGAGGTTAAGGCTACCGTTTCTTCCGCAGGCACAGTTATACTTGACGGCCTCACCGTCGGTGAGAGTGCAACCGTAAGCGTAAAAGCAGTCCGCGGTGACGAAAAGGTTGCTTCAGAGCAGAGTGTAACCACCAAGATCACTGCTGACGCTCAGCAGACCTGGGGCTTCACCGCTTACGGTCCCTCCACCAGCCTTTCCTCTAACGGCTACGAGGGCTCTGTAAACGATGACGGTGAAGTTACCGTATTCTCCGAGGGCGGCAAGGGT
>CAZUQN010000007.1:0-51319 GCA_964622425.1 uncultured Ruminococcus sp. | reverse complement strand
TGTTCAGTTGACTGATACTAATAGACCGAGGGCTTGAACATCCTTAAAGTTCAAGTAAGCACATTTTTGAGCTACTTCGTTTCAATTCATTTATTCGGTTTTCTGTGAATATTTGAGGTTTAATAATAACGCACAGCTGATCTAGACAGCAAGTGCTTTATATATGCGGTGTCCTGCAGTAGCGGGGCATTTTTTGTTTGTATTTTACGTGTCTGTTTGACTGATATAACTTTCTTTTTATTTTTTGTAATCTACTTGACTTTTCCTTCTTAATGAGTATAATTATTCTTGGCTGCGGATAATTCAAATCCGAGACAGTGAGGAGTAATTCATGATTCGTATTCTTTTTCAAGGCGATTCTATAACCGACGGTAATCGCTACAAGGATCCCACCACAAGATGGGATCTCAATCATCAGATAGGACACAGCTATGCATATTTGATAGCTGCTCATTTTGGTAGGAAGTGTCCCGGAAAATATTATTTTATCAACAGGGGAGTATCCGGTGATTGCATAGATAAGGCTGCTAAACGCTGGGAGACCGATACTTTGGGTGAGCATCCCGATGTTCTCAGTGTGCTTTTTGGAATTAATGAACAAGCAAACAGAGATGGAAATTATCCCGAGGGAGCAGAGGCTCATCTTGCACGTTTTGATGAAACATACAGAGAACTTCTTGATGCTGCGAGAGAGCAAAATCCTGATCTTAAGCTCGTGATTTTAGAGCCGTTTTTCCTCCCGGTTGGAAGATATATTGAGCATTATCACGACTTTATGAAGGTGTTCGTCCGCAAGCAGGCCATAATAAAGAAGATTGCTGAAGATTACGGAGCAATTTTCATTCCTATTCAAAAGCGTCTTGAGGAACTTGTAGAGAAATACGCGCCGATTCTTAAGGCTAACGGATGCGACACAGACCCTAATGCATATTGGCTCTGGGATGGAGTTCATCCAACCGAAGCTATGCAAGGATTTATTGCCGAGCTTTGGCTTGATGCAACAAAGAATATGTTGTGATTTTTGAGAAAAGCACGATTTATGAAAATTATGGTTGTCATTTATATGGTATAATATATTAAAGGCTATCTTGAGTAAGTTGATTTTGATAGCCTTTTTGTATTATTATGATGATGGTGAGTAAATAGATATCGGTATTTTTTATACGTTATTGACTTTATTCTTAATATGTGATAAAATAAGTATTATGAAAAAGATGTATTTAGAAGGCGGAAAGGTGCTTGGACCGCACGGAGTACGCGGAGTATTAAAAATTGAGGTTTGGTGTGACAGCCCCAAGGTGCTTGCAAAGCAGAAGCGCGTATTCCTCGCCGGTAAGGATGGCGGATATGAGGAGAGAAGGGTAGCTTCTGCATCGGCTGCAGGTGCTCTTGTACTGATGTCAATCGAGGGCATCGAGGACAGAGACGTTGCTGTCGCTATGAAGAATACGGTGATATACCTCCACCGTGACGATATACCCGTAGCTAAGGGACAGATGCTTCTTGCAGATATGATCGGCCTCCCCGTTATTGATGCAGATAACGGTACTGTATACGGTGAGATAACCGAGGTGGTTGACGTCCCGAGAGGCCTTCTGTATACGATAAAAACTCCCACCGGCGACGTATATTATCCTTCGGGAAAAGAATTTATAAAGGAAATAGACGAGGAGAAGGGAATGTTCATCACACCCATCCCCGGGTTCTTCGATTAAGATATGAGATTTGACGTAATGACTCTGTTTCCCGAGATGGTCGAGCGTACGCTCGGCGAGAGCATCATCGGCAGAGCGCAGAATGCGGGTATAATCGAGGTCAAGTGCCACAATATCAGAGATTACTCTGTCGACAAGCACAGAAAGACCGACGACACCCCCTACGGAGGCGGTATGGGTATGGTTATGACCTGTCAGCCTATATACGATTGCTACCTCCACGTGAGGTCAGAGATCCCCGGGGGTAACAAGACCCGCGTTATCTATATGTCCCCTAAGGGCAGAATTTTCAATCACACGATTGCTCGTGAGCTCTCAGAGTATGACAATCTCGTAATCCTCTGCGGACACTATGAGGGCGTTGATCAGCGCGTGCTCGATGAGATAGTCGACGAGGACATCTCCATCGGTGACTACGTGCTCACCGGCGGTGAGCTTCCCGCGTGCATAGTAATTGACGCGGTCTCAAGACTCAAGGAGGGGGTTCTTGCCGACTCCGAGTGCTATGAGGATGAGTCACACGCCTCGGGAATACTTGAGTATCCTCAGTACACAAAGCCGCGTGAGTTTCTCGGCCGTGAGGTGCCCGAGATCCTTCTGTCGGGAGACCATAATAAAATCGACCGTTGGCGTCTTGAGAAGGCGGTCGAGATCACAAGAGAAAGACGCCCCGATCTCCTCGCACTTCACCCGGAGATTGAAGAATCGTTAAAACCGAAACCAAAGAAAACAAAGAGAAAACCGAAGGAAATATAAATCTTTGTTGTCAAAAAATAGGAAAGGAGAAGAAGAATGGCAAAACGCACATTGGGAGAGTTGATCGGCGGATATACAACGTCGGATAAAAATTCGAGCGGAAAAAAGTTCTGTGTCGAGACTGTCACCGGCTCTGCGAACAGAGTTTCTCTCACCCGTTTCAGTAAGTATATAGCAATATTCTTTAGCAAGCTCACCAGCCTCATTTCTTACACTCCTTCAAGAACGTACGGCGCTTTCCTTGCCGTGTTTGGCTCGCTGTCGCTGGTTCTCCACTTTATCAAGGACTACGTAGGCATATATGACGTCGTTCCGCTTAGCGTTCTTATTATCAGCTCGGCATTCGCTCTTGCTAGCATTCCGTTCTTCATCTCGGATAAGCCGCTTTCCGTAGCCCTGCAGAGCAACCGTGTCACCGACTTTATTTTCTTTGAATTCTTCTGTATTAGGAGAATGCACAAGACCGAGAGTGAGAAGGGCGTATCCGCGCTTGTCGGTGTTATTCTCGGTGTAATTCTCGCGCTCCTCGGCGCTATTGTACCGCTTTGGACGGTTGCGATCGCGCTTGCGGGACTTGCATATCTCTTCCTCACCTTCCTCTCTCCTGAATTTTCATTCTTCTCGATATTCATCATCATGCCGTATCTCTCATTTGATACGGAGGGGTTGTTCCTCGCGGCGCTCGTCGCGATAACACTCGTCTCCTTTGGACGTAAGGTTGCGCTTGGTAAGAGAGTTTATTTCTTCGAGCAGTATGACGTTGGCCTCTTTGCTATGCTATTCTGCATACTTATCAGCGGTGTGTTTGTTAAGGGCGTTGAGTCCTTCGTCAGCTCGGTCGTAATGATCCTTCTCGGTATGGGATATATTCTCTCGAGCAGTCTTGTTACTAACCGCAGACTTGCGGACTGTCTTACAAACGCTGTCATAATTTCATCTGTCCCCGTATCAATAATCGCCATTACCGAGGCGGTAGTCGGTATAATGCGTGACGGTATTTTCGGATTTGCGGGCTCGTCCGCAACCTTTGATAAGCCTTACACTCTCGCCATCTTTCTTCTTGTGGCGGTGTCCTTTTCAATGTACTTCGTCGACGTAAGAAGAAACAAGGCGGTCAAGGTCCTTTACGCCGTCATCACAGCAATCAATTTCCTCGCCCTTTTCTCGACCTTGAGCTTCTGGGCGTTTGGCACTCTTATCATCGGCGCGGTTGCCTTCCTTGCTCAGAAAATGCGACACGGGTCAGGCCTTGTGCTGCTTATTCTTTCCGTAATGGTGTATGGATTACTCTTCATTCCCGGAGAATACAGAGCCCTCGTTTACTCGAGTGATATTGCCGGCGCGCTTGGCCTTTCGGACTCTATGCAGCGCTGGGAGATATCCTTCCATATGCTTAGAGATAACCTCTTCCTGGGAGTCGGAATTGGTGACGATTCCTTCATGAAGGAGATTGCGAATTACACCTCGTCCTTTGATTACCACAACAGCGGAAACTTCCTTCTTGAGCTTGCCTGCGAGGCGGGAATTATCTCTCTGTTTGTATTTATTCTTATCTATCTCATTCGTGTCCGTCACAGAGGTATTTATCAGCCCTACGTCAGAAATTCTCAAGTTAGTAAGATATCCTCATACACGACCGTTCTCACCGTAATGCTTATGGTCTACGGCGCCTTTAATTACATCTGGGCGGATATGACCATGTACTATCTCTTCTGGTGCGTATTCGGTCTTGGCAGCGCAACTCTTCGAGTCGCAAAGCAGGAGTTTGACGACAGAGTCGCCTACTTCAGTGACGGAAGCGCGGAGGATTCCTCCTCTATCGATATTACTATCAGATAGCATTCGCCATAGCTCAGCTGGCGGTTACGGATCGCATTTCTCGGGATTTGCGAGCGTGACCGAGCTACTTGGGAGAGGCGAGACCGCATTTTTTGCGCATATATCTCTTGCATAAGAGTCTTTGGTTGATTTAACCAAAAATAAATAAAGTGAAAATATAAACTTTAAAACTTTATTTTGCCAAAAACTATTGATTTTTGATAAATAATTTGATATACTTGTATTACTAAAATTCTCGGAGGAGATGGATTTAATGGTTTCTCGTAGCGTTACTATACAGAACAGCGTTGGCTTACACGCAAGACCTGCTACATTCTTCATTCAGAAGGCAAACTCTTATAAGTGTTCCATCTGGGTTGAGAAGGAGGATTGCCGTGTTAATGCTAAGAGCCTTCTCGGTGTTCTTTCTCTCGGAATCGTAAAGGGTACTACTATTACGCTTATCGCTGACGGAAACGATGAGAACGAGGCTGTAAACGGTCTTGTAGCTCTTGTTGACGGCGGATTCCCTGAGTTGTAATAAATAGTCGCATTTTGGTTCAACCGAAAATGACGAAAAAGTGAGTGAAAATCAGTAATTATCTCAGAAAACGGCGGTCGGTTGACTGCCGTTTTTCGTTTTTGGAATGATGAATACCGTTGGATTGATTGGTGGAGAATATACAACGCCTGTTACGTGGTGCATACCGAGAGAGCGGTATATTGCGTGATTCGTCGTGTGCGGCCGACGAATAGCAAATATACACTCGCGGGGCGAGTGATGATATCCAGGCCTGCGGCCTGATGAGATGCAGACCTTCGGTCTGATGATATCGGGCGGCTGTGCCGTTGATTTTTTGACAAAGTCAAAAAGGAGGTAGGGAGTGACGAGAATAGAAAGACTCCGCGATAAGGCAAACTCATTGCCCGAGACCCCCGGAGTATATATAATGAAAAATTCCGACGGCGAGATAATCTACGTCGGCAAATCCAAGAAGCTGAAAAACCGCGTGACGACCTACTTCACCGGTAATAATCATAACGCCAAGACTGCGAGAATGGTCAGCCTTGTCCACGACTTCGACTACATCGTCTGTGACACCGAGATCGAGTCTCTCGCTCTTGAAAACGTGCTTATCAAGAAGCACTCGCCCAAGTACAATATAAAGCTAAAGGACGCCAAGTCCTATCCGTATATCAAGGTCACCGCCGAGGAATATCCCCGCCTCTTTGTCACCAGAGAGCGCAAGAGCGACAAGGCGCGCTACTTCGGCCCCTACTCGGGCTCGTCCGCCGCTCACACGGCGCTTGAGACTGTGGTGAAGATTTTCGGCCTCTACACCTGCCGCCGTAATTTCCCGCGTGATATAGGCAAGGAAAGACCTTGTATCTACCGCGATATGGGAAGGTGCGTAGCCCCCTGCGCGGGCGGTGTGTCCGCCGAGGAATACCGCGCCCTCGTCAAGTGCGCCGAGTGGGTGCTTGACGGAAATATCAAGGCTACGGTAGAGAGCCTTACCCGCGATATGGAATATGCGGCTGAGGAGATGGAGTTTGAGCGCGCGGCAAGTCTTCGCGACAGCATACGCGCCCTCGGAGCGCTTGTAGAGAAGCAGAAGGTCGTTGCCGACGAGAAGGTCATGCGCGACGTGTTTGCCGTATATATCGGCGAGACCGAAAGCGTGCTTGCTATGCTCTCGATAAGAGGCGGCGCTCTTGTGAATAAGAATCAGTTTGTCCTCTCGCTTGCCGACTTCTCCTCAGAGGATGACGCGGTCGCGCTTATAGCCGATTACTACGACACCGCGGGCAATATACCGAGGGAGATTATGCTCGACTTTGAGCTTAGCGAGGATGACCGCTCGCTCCTTTCGGAATATCTCTCGCTTAGCGCCCCCTACAAGGTTACGGTCAAAATACCCTCAAGAGGTGACGGCAGAAGGCTTTGCGATATGGCGCTCGAGAATGCCAAGGAGACCGCAAGGCAGAATCGCCTCGCCATAGAGCGCGAGGACAAGAGTGTAAAGCGCCTCGGTGAGCTTCTCGGTCTTGCCGAAGCACCTAAGAGAATAGAGGCATACGATATCTCCAACTTTGGTAACGAGTCCATCTTTGCATCGATGGTGGTCTACTCGGACGGCAAGCTCAAAAAGAGCGACTACCGCGCCTTCTCGATAAAGACGACGGACGGTCAGGACGACTACGGCTCAATGCGCGAGGCGATAGAGCGCAGACTCTCACACATAGGTGACGGAAGCGCCTCGCTCGGCGAGTGTCCCGACCTCATTTTGCTCGACGGCGGCGTCGGTCACGTATGTGCAATAAAGGAGCTTCTTTCGGAGCTTGGGATAGATATCCCCACCTACGGAATGGTGAAGGATGACTTCCATAAGACGAGAGCCATCACCGACGGTGATGAGGAAATTTCCATAGCAAGAGAGATGAATGTGTACACATTCGTTTACAATTTGCAGGAAGAAGCGCACAGATTTGCCATTAAGCATTCAACGAGGGATAAGAGTAATAAGCTCACTCGCTCGACCTTGACAAAAATTCCGGGCATCGGAGAGAAGAAGGCAAAGCTCCTCCTTTCATCTATGCCATACGCTAAAATCAAGACCGCAACGGTAGCGGAGTTAACCAAGATAAAGGGCATCACGGGAAAGGATGCCATCGCAATATGCGAGCACTTCAAAGATCCTCATAAGAAGGGAAAATAAAATGGTAAGAATAATTACAGGAAGCAAAAAGGGAAAGAAGCTTACAACTCTTGAGGGGGAGGCGACCCGCCCGACCTCGGAAAGAATCAAGGGAGCTATCTTCTCCTCAATACAGTTTGATATCGAAAATAGACGCGTCCTCGACCTCTTTGCAGGCTCGGGACAGCTCGGTTTTGAAGCTCTTTCCAGAGGCGCCGAGTCGGTCACCTTTGTTGACTCCGAGCGCGAGGCAATGGAGATAGTAAAGAAAAACGCGAGAGACCTCGACTTCTTCGATAAGTCCAAATTCTCGGTTGCCGATTACAGAAACTATATCAGAAAGGCATCCGGCAGAGATAAGTTTGATCTTGTATTCATAGATCCTCCGTACGCTATGGAGTGCTGCGTTGAGGCGGCTATGCGCCTTCGCGACGCAGAGCTCATTATCCCGGGTGCTATCGTCGTGCTTGAGAGCGGCACCGAGACCGTTGCAGAGGGCGACCCCAGACTCTCGGGCTTTGAATTCGTCAAGAGCACCGCATACGGCAAGAAGACCGTGGTGAATATCCTTATATACAGAGGTGAGGATAGATGAGCGTAATTATGCCCGGCAGCTATGATCCCGTTACCATCGGTCACGCTGAGATGATCAGGCGCGTTGCCGAGCGCGAGGACGAGGTCTACGCCGTTATCTTCACCAACCCGAATAAGGAATATATGTTCTCGCTCGAGGACAGAGTGGCAATGCTTATGCTCGCCACCGAGGACCTTGACAACGTCTTTGTTTCCTACTCCCTCGGCTACGTAGTAGACTATATGCGAGAGCACGATATTGACAGAATCGTCAAGGGCTATCGCACCGAGGCAGACCTCCCGTGGGAGAGGGAGCAGGCGGAGTATAACCTTAAGCACGGCGGCTACGAAACCGAGCTTATTAAGTGCGACGAGAAGTACGTACACATCAGCTCCACCCTTGTAAGGGAGATAATAAAAAAAGGCGAGAGCCTCGACGGACTCCTTCCCGAGAGCGTCAAGGAATATATCCGAACTCTCGCAGAATAATAAAAGATAAAACAAAGAACGAGTACCGGGCATTACACCCATACTCGTTCTTTTTGTTAACTATCGGTTAGCAATTAACCCACTAATTCGCAGAATTCGTCGATTCTATCCGCGATGGACTGAAGGCCCTGACGCCAGAATTCCTTGTCGGTGAGATCGACTCCTGCGATCTTTGCGCACTCCTCAACGTCGGTTACACTCGTTGCTCTTAGCATAGCCTTGTAGGTATCCACAAAGGCAGGTCCCTCCGACTTGTACTTAGCGTAAAGACCGCGGGCGAAGAGTCCGCCGAAGGCATAGGGGTAGTTGTAGAAGCTGAGGCCGCCGCTGTAATAGTGACCCTTGCACAGCCACATATAGGGGTGCAGGGCATTCTCGTCGAGGCCGTCGCCGTAAGCCTGTCTTTGCGCGTCTGTCATCAGCTCACACATTCTGTCAGCGCTCATAAATTCCATCGGACGGTTTTGGAATACCGACGCCTCAAAGAGGTAACGGGAGTAGATGTCCACAATGATCTGGCAGGCATCCATAAGCTGGCTCTCGATAAGAGCGAGCTTCTCGTCTTTATCCTTTGCATCCGCGATTGCGGTCTCCATTACGAGCACCTCGTTGAAGGTGGATGCGGTCTCCGCAACGGGCATGGAGTAGCCCTGATTGAGAATGGAATGACAGAATACCTGACGGTCGTGGAAGGAGTGGCCGAGCTCGTGAGCGAGGGTAACAACGTCGCTGAACGAGCCGTCAAAGTTGGTGAGGACACGGCTCTGTTTTGCAGAGGGAACGCCGCAGTCGAATGCGCCGCCGACCTTACCCTCTCTCGGGAAGAAGTCGATCCATTCGTTCTCAAACGCGCACTTGACCATATCGTGAAGCTCGGTGTCAAACTTTGCGAAGATGCCGAGCAGATAGTTCTTTGCATCCTCGACCGAGTATACCTTGTCGCTCTTGCCCATGGGAGCAAAGAGGTCATAGAAGGGAAGCGAGCCATCGTGACCGAGTGCCTTTGCCTTAGCCTTCATATACTTGCGGAAGGCGGGGAGATATTCCTCCATCGCGCCGAGCAGAGCGTCGAGAGTCTCACGCTTCATTCTCGACTGATAGAGCGACTTATCGAGAGGGGACTCGTATCCGCGGAGCTCACACTCGGTGAGTACCTGAAGCTTGATGCTGTTAAGCGCAAATGCAACCGCCTCCTTGATGGAGTCATAGCACGCGATCTCCGCATCGAATGCCTTGCGTCTTACATCGGCATCGGGCGAGTAAGCGAGATTTCTTACCGCCGAGAGGGTGATGTCCTCTCCCTCATACTTTACCTTAACGCCGCTGGTGAGACTGCTCTGAAGATCGCTCCACGCCGAAGCACCCGAGAGGTCCATCTTAGCGAGAATGGTCTCCTCCTTATCCGAGAGCAGATAGCGCGAGTCGCGCTTAACATTCAAGAGAAGATACTTGTATTCCCCAAGTGCGGGAGTAGAGTCGATAACCTCCTCGAGATTCTCGATCTCGGAGATTGCCTTTTCAATAACTGCGGCAGGCGCTGCGGTCGCGCTCATCATCTGCATGATTCTGCCGAGCATCGATGCCGCATCGGTGTCGCGTGTGTTAGCGGAATATCTGAGGTTTGCATAGATAGCGAGCTTTTCAACTAGCTCGGAGAGCTCCTCGTTTGTCTTGATGTATTTTGTGAGGAATTCCGCCGAGGGCATATTGCCGTGATTATCAGCAATATTTGAGAGCTCGGGGATCAGCGCCTCGAGTCTTTGAAGATCTGCCTTAAATTCCTCTGTGTCAAATCCGGTGTAGAGAATGTCAAGATTCCATTTTCCCATATTGTTTATCTCCTTAGTTAATAATTTTTCCGTTTTCAACATTTACGGTAAAGGTGTATCCTTCGCCGCTTTTCATTCTTTCGATAAAGTCCTCGACACTATCGATCGGCGTCTCAAACTCAACTCCGGCAAGGCGTGTCGCGTATCGCGCCCAGTGGTTGTCCGAGCCTGCGGAGTGGGGTAGCTTATACGTGTCGGCATAGAGCCTCGCCATCTCGTTCTGGAAGTCCTTGTTACCGCAGTTGTCTATCTCGACCGCGTGCACGTGGTAGGGAAAGAGCCTAACGTGGTCAATATAGCTCGCCTCGCGGAAGGGGTGAGCCTGCACGATGAGAGCTCCATCCTCTGCCATCATAGTGAGCATTTCCTTACGTGAGACCTCCATTATCTCGGGGTGAGATAAGTACCACTCCTTCGAGAGCCCATAGATGAGAAAGTCGGTGCCGAGGTAGGATGACTCAATGCCCCAGAAGAACTTGATGCCCACCTCATCTGCGAGTCTCTCACCCTCCTCAATATCACGGAAGAAGAACTCTATCTGCTCCTCATAGGGCAGGGTGCGGTCGCAGCCGATATTCGCGTCTATAAAATGATTGGTGAGGAAGATACCGTCGTAGCCTATTTCCTTGTAGAACTCCATATTATCCCTCACACTGTATCTGCCGCATTTACTTGCGGGTGAGGAATGCAGGTGCGTTTCGTATCTGTACATTTCGCTTCCTTTCAAAATAATCTGCGTACTGTATTATTGTAGCACAACACCGAGGCTTTTTCAATAAATAATATAAAAATTATTTAAGCGCTGTATTGCAAAACATATCGGCTTGTGGTATAATCAAGCGTAGAGTAACGCATAGGAGGTGATTTTTCGTGTCTGAAATGACAGACGTTCTTGTCCTTTACGCGCCAATTCGCGAGGCGGATATGACAAAGCCTCTTTACCCCGAGTGCCGCGACAAAGAAGTCAGAGCCTCTAAAAGTGACAGAGCAAAGCGCGAAAAATACCTTGTGTGGAAATTGCTTGAAAAAGCGGTCAGAGAGCGCTTTAACCTAGAATTTGCTAACCTTGAGTTTACAAAATGTGCGAATGGCAAGTGGATTTGCCCCGAGCTCTGCTTTTCGCTCTCTCACTCGGGTGACATTGTTGCCGCCGCGGTAGCAAAGAAACCTGTCGGGGTTGACGTGCAGAAATTTCAAGTGATAAGGGAGGGGCTCGCTGAGCGTATCCTCACCGAGGGGGAGCTAGGTATCCTTGATACTTTGCCGCCTGATAAGCGCGATGAGTTTATCCTTTCTGCCTGGGCAGGGAAGGAGAGCGCCTTCAAAAGAGACGGAGGCGAATGCCTCGCTCCGAGGCAAAGAGAGTCGGAGGGCGTCAGGGTGACACACTTCGAATATAACTCGGATAAATACGTCCTTGCGGTTGCCGCGAGTGACGCGAACGAAAGAATAGAAATACGTTTTACGGAGGAAATATGAAACAGTTATCTCTTAACGGAACCTGGAAAATGACCGGAGCAGGCCTTGAGGTCGACGGAAAGATACCCGGCTCACTCTACTCATTCCTGCTTGACGCGGATATGATGGCAGACCCTTATTGGCGCGACAACGAGTTTGGCGCTCTTGCCCTCACTCACAACGACTACACCTTCTCAAGATCCTTTGAGTTCGAGAAAGGAAGTGACAAGTATATCCTCCGCTTTGAGGGTATCGATACCATTGCCGACGTTATCTTCAACGGCAAGCACATCGCCCACGTAGACGATATGCACATCACCTACGAATTCGACGTTACCGACCTTATTGTCAGCGGTGAGAATTACCTCGCCGTTGTCTGCAGAAATATACACCCCTACATCAAGGAGAAGTGCGCTGACCTTGACCTCTTCAAGAACATTCAGGCGCTTGCGGGCTTTGGCTATATCCGTAAGGCTCACTGCATGCTCGGTTGGGACTGGGGCCCCTTCCTCCCCGATATGGGTATATGGAGAAACGTGTCTCTTATCACCAAGGACTCCGCTCGTATTACCAACTTCAAAATTGAGCAAAACCACGAAAACGGTAAAGTATACGTTACACCTCGCGTCGAAACCGACGAGGATTGCGTTGTTTCCGTATCTGTTATAACTCCCGACGGAGAGAAATATTACCTCCCCGCAAACGAGGAGTGCGAGATTCCCGAGCCCGAGCTCTGGTGGCCTCGCGGACTTGGTGCTCAGCCTCTTTACACCTTCACGGTAGAGATACTTGACGACGGTGTGGCGGTTGACTCAAAGAGCCTCAGAGTGGGACTTCGTACCCTCAAGCTCATTCGCGAGAAGGACAGATGGGGCGAGAGCTTCACCCACGAGTGCAACGGCGTTAAGTTTTTCGCTATGGGCGCCGATTACGTGCCCGAGGATAATATCTTTTCCAGATGCACCGAGCAGCGCTCAAGAAAGCTTCTTGAGAGATGCGTATTTGCAAACTTCAACGCCATCAGAATATGGGGCGGCGGCTACTACCCCGACGATTACTTCTTCGATATCTGTGACGAGCTCGGCCTTGTCGTATTCTTCGACCTTGCCTTTGCTTGTACCTTCATAATGCCGGACCAGAGAATGCTCGAGAACATCGTTGTCGAGGTCAGACAGAACCTTGAGAGGATCCGTCACCACGCTTGTCTTGCCATCATCTGCGGCAACAACGAGATCGAGGTGTGCGGAAACGGCGCTGAGCCGCAGGTAAGAGATATTTGCATTCCCGTCAACATCGAGCTCTTCGAGGGTGTGATAGCTGAGATAGCCAAGGAGGTCTGTCCCGAGATTCCCTACATCCACACATCTCCCATCTCGCTAGGCCGCTTCGTCGATCCTACCAACGAGAACTTCGGTGACTCTCACTATTGGGACGTATGGCATCACAACAAGCCCTTTACCGAGTACAGAAATCATTACTTCCGTTACCTCTCCGAGTTCGGCTTCCAGTCCTTCCCCTGTGAGAAGACTATCAACGCCGTGACTCTCCCCGAGGACAGAAATATCTTCTCCCGCGTTATGGAGATGCACCAGAGAAACGCAGGCGCCAACGCCAAGATCATCAGCTACCTCTCCGACACCTTCCTCTATCCCACAGAGTTCCCGACTCTCCTATATGCTTCTCAGCTTCTTCAGGCTGAGGCTATGAGATATGGGGTAGAGCATCTCCGCCGTAACAGAGGCCGCTGCATGGGCGCTCTCTATTGGCAGCTCAACGACATCTGGCCGGTTGCATCCTGGTCGAGCATCGACTATTACGGCAGACTCAAGGCGACTCATTACTACGCCAAGAGATTCTTCTCGCCGGTGCTTGTTTCCTGCGCTGAAATAGGCGAAAAAACCACACGCCCCTACGTTATTATGGAGCCTTGGCACTTTGATTACGAGACTAAGGCAACTTTCTCTGTCACCAACGACACCACAGGGCCCATCGACGGATTCGTGGTTGCAACCCTCCGTGACAGCTCCGCTACACCCATCTCCCGCCTTGCATATCCCATCCACGTTGAGCCTTTCTCGGTAACACATCTTGAAGAGATCGATTATGAGAAGACCGACGTCAGAAACAACTACCTCTCCTACGAGCTTATCGTAGACTCCGAGGTCATATCCGAGGGCACAGTCCTCTTTACCGCTCCCAAGCACTTCGACTTCGTTGATCCCGAGCTTGAGGTATATCTTGACGGCGACGAGATAGTAGTGAAGGCCTCCGCCTACGCCAAGAGCGTTGAGATCTACTCACCCGACTCCGACTTTATCCTCTCGGATAACTTCTTCGATATGAACGCGGGCGAAAAGCGCCTCAAGGTAGTCGAGGGCGAGGTCGGTGAGCTCAGAGTCAGAAGCGTGTATGATATTAAGTAACGCGGACGCGCGAGAATTCATGATGCGTAAGCATCAATTCATCTAAAAACAAGAGCAAGAATAGAAGGAAATATACGTCCTTTTACTCTTGCTCTTTCTATATTTTCATTGCCGAAGGCAACTTCACTGTGCTTTAGCGCAACTTCACTTCGCGCTTTGTTTTAGGCTCCCTCTCCGAGGGGGCTCCGCGAAGCGGTGGAGGAGTCAACTTTGCGCTTCGCATTCCGCATTAACGGGACGCCCCACCGCCGTCCCCTACGATTCGTTCCTCGTCCTTAACTCTGCACTCTGCATTCTGCACTTGCGGCTCCGCCGCACCGCCGTCCCCTACGGTTTTTCCTCGTCCCTCATTCCTCATTCCGCATTCCGAATTCCGCATTTCATCGCAATTTCTTTCGCAATTTCCGCGAGCTCTCTTTCTTTTTCATCCCACTCGCTCTCGGTGTGGAGCTTATGCTTCGCGCTTGTCTCGAGCGAGACTACCTTGTCAAAGCCTATTTCACCAAGCGCCGCGGCAAAGTCATTCCAATCAACGATACCCTCGCCGGGGATAAGGTGCTCGTCCTCCTTGCCCATATTATCGTGGATATGCACTGCCTCAAGCCTCTTTCCGATATATCTTACCGCGTCTCCGACACGCGCGCCGAAGAAGATAGCCGCGTGACCGGTGTCAAGGCAGACCTTGAGGTTGTCTTTATCAAGCTTGTCGACTATCTCGCATACCTGCTCCACCGTCGTCAGGGGATACTCGGGGAAGGGGAGATTCTCGGCGCAGACAGTAACGCCGTATTCCTTCGCGTAGTCTGCAAGGTTAGCGAAGAATACTTCGTTGAGCGCCCAAACCTCCTCGGGATGGTCACCCTTATCAAAATACGGCATCAGCGGATGCACCACAAATCTTGAGCATCCGAGCACGTGTGTGCCGTATATAGCCTTCTTCATAGCCTCGAGCCACATGGCTCTGCCCTCGGGTGTCGCATCCTGAGAGGGGTATCTCCAAGGCGCGTGAGCCTGCGATACCGAGAGCCCCACAGACTCGATAAGAGCCCTGTGCTCCCGAAGCACCTTCTCAAACTCATCAAGCGGTAAACCAAAGAACTCGGTCTCAATATTTACAAAGCCCTGATAGTCTATACAGTCATACCCGTGTGAGCTTATTTTGCGTATTCCGCCCTCAAATCCGTATACTCCGTAGGATGTATTCGTTATTCCCGTCTTTAGTCTGTCTGCCATTTTTTCGGCCTCCCATAGCTTCTTTTTACACTCCTATTTTACCACTCTTTTTCCCTTTGGTCAACCCTTGCGAAAAAAATAAAAGAATATACTTGCAATTTTTACCTATATATGATAAAATGTATATAGAAACAAATTAGATAAGGAGGACTTCATATGGGTTCTGAAGTAATTTTTAACGGCTTAACTGCCTATGACCTCGGTTACGCGGTAGGTATGATACTCAGCTCTCTCTTTCTCGCGTTCTTAAGCTTCCGCTTCTATAAGCCGCTCATCGTTATTGAGGTGGCGCTTATGGGATACGCTCTTGGCGCAGAGAGTCTTGGCGCACTTGTCAGCGAGGAGACGTTTGGATTCAGCGTCGCTCCGATCTTCGGTCTCGCGGTGGCTATCATCTTCGCTATCTTCAGCTTTAAGATCTATAAGGGACTGCTCTACTTCCTCGGCGGTATGCTTGGCTTCCTTGTCGGTATGCTGATCCCCTCTCTCATCTTCGAAGCCTTCGGACTTGACACTGTCGGTTTGATCGCCGGCTTGATCGTCGGCATACTTCTTGCCCGTCCGGGCGCTAAGCTTTTGATGAAGCTTGTGAAGCCTCTTAACATCTTCTTCTCGTCTCTTGGCGGAATGGCCACGGTCTTCTCCTATCTCGGCATGATTCTCGTCGGCGAGGAGTCAAGCTTGATGATGATCTTCGACCTCGCAGGACTTGCCCTTGGCATCTACGCTATGACAGTACAGTTTAAGATGAATAAGGACAGAGCCTTTGAGCTTTAAAACTTAAATCAATATTTCTCGGAGAGCCCGATTTGTCGGGCTCTCTTTTTTATAAAAAGTGCTTCCCAAAAGGAGCGGGATATGATATAATCAAAGAGTAATAACGTTTTAGGAGGGCTTATGAATATCAGCGAGATTATTAAGGCTATGACTCTTGAAGAAAAGGCGGCGATAGTCGCGGGCACCGACGTTATGTATACCAACCCTATACCGAGGCTTGGTGTTGAGTCGGTGCGTATGTCCGACGGACCTCACGGTCTGAGAGTGCAGAAGGTCGTTGGGGACAGCGATACGTGGGACAGTCTGCCCGCTACCTGCTTTCCCACCGCGGTAACCCTTGCCTCGAGCTTCAATCCCGATAACGCCTACGAGATGGGCGCGGCGATAGGAGAGGAGGCGGAGCACTACGGCATTGACGTTGTTCTTGGTCCCGGTACCAATATCAAGCGAAATCCCTTGGCGGGACGTAACTTTGAGTATTTCTCGGAGGACCCTCTCCTCGCGGGTAAGACAGGCGCCGCTATGATCAGGGGCATACAGTCCCGCCGAGCGGGCGTTGCCGTCAAGCACTTTGCCCTTAACAATAGCGAGAACTACCGCTTTATGGGCGACAGTGTGTGCGATATGCGCGCTATCAGAGAGATATACCTTAAGCCCTTTGAGACGATAGTCAAGGAGGCTCACCCTGAGACGGTGATGTGCTCCTACAATAAGATAAACGGCACCTACGCCTCCGAGAACAAGTGGCTGCTCACCGACGTGCTCCGCCGTGAGTGGGGCTTTGACGGTCTCGTTATGACCGACTGGGGCGCGACGCACGACAGACTCGCGATGCTCGAGGCGGGGCTCGACCTTGAGATGCCCGGTGATACCGCCATCTGCCGCAAGTGGATAGTCGACGGTGTGAGAGAGGGAAGACTTGACGAGTCCGTCCTCAATACTGCGGTAAGAAACGTCCTGACTCTTGTGGTAAAACACGAGGGGCGTGTGAAGAAAACGGCGGATTTTGACGCCCATCACGCCCTTGCCGAGCGCATTGCCAAGGACGGCGCGGTGCTCCTTAAGAATAACGGCACTCTCCCGCTTGATAAGGAGAGGGAATACCTCGTCATCGGCGAGCTCTTTGAGAAGCCGAGATACCAGGGCTCAGGCAGCTCGCTTATCAACCCCGCAAGACTCGTAACACCTAAAGATGCCTTCGACTCAAACGGCGTAAAATACGAATACGCCAAGGGGTATCTTGAGAGCGAGGTCAAGGTCGACAGAGAGCTTATCGATGAGGCTCTCATTAAGGCAGAGAAGTATGAGGACGTCCTTCTCTTTGTAGGTCTTACCGACTACGTCGAGAGTGAGGGCTGTGACAGAGAAAATATGCGCCTACCCGACAACCAGCTCGCCCTTATCGACGCGCTTATAGAGAATAATAAGAAAATAACCCTCGTTACTTACGCGGGTGCTCCCTTTGAGATGCCGTTTGCTGACGGTGTTGATGCGATACTCAATATGTACCTTCCCGGTCAGGGCTCGGGTGAGGCGACCTACGCCCTCCTGTTCGGTGATGAGTCTCCCTCGGGCAGACTTGCCGAGAGCTGGCCTATCGCCTATTCCGACATACCCTTCGGCGAGGAGTTTTCGCGCAGCGCGGTCGAGATATACTACGAGAGCATTTTCGTCGGCTACCGCTACTACGCAACCGTGAATGATGGAGTGCGATATCCCTTCGGCTACGGCCTCTCCTACACCGAGTTTGCTTACCGCGATATGACCGTCACCGAGCGTGACGGAGGCTTTGCCGTATCGGTCGAGGTAGAGAACGTAGGTAAGCGACGCGGCGGTGAGGTAGTGCAGCTCTACTCCTCGAAAAAGGACAGTAACGTTTTTCGCCCCGCGCGTGAGCTCAGAGCCTTCAGTAAGGTGTATCTTGAGCCGGGAGAGGCCACCCGTGTAGAGCTTTTCGTACCGTTTGACAGCCTTAAGTATTGGAATATAGCCGAGGAACGCTTCGTTCTTGAGGGCGGAGAATACACTCTTGAGATCTGCCGTGACTCGCTAACGCCCATTCTTTCATCGACCGTCACGCTTGACGGCGAGGAGGCAAAGCACCCCTATACCGAGCGCATAATGGAGATATACGCCTCACCCGATCCCGCCCGTATCGACGAGGAGGTCTTTGAGGAAATGTCGGGCATTACCACGCCCGAGCTTACACCCATAAAGCCTATCAACCTTGAGAGCCGCTTCACCGATCTTAAGAGCACTCTGATAGGCAAGATACTCTACGCCGCAGTCGTCTCAGTGCCGAAGAAGGACTTGAGGAAGGCAAAGAGGCTCCCCGCGGGAACAGAGCGCGAGAATCGGATAAAGGGCGCCGTCTTCAAGCGCCGCGCGATAGACTCGGGCTCGCTCACGACTATGTCGATGTGCGCGGGCAAGCAGTTCCCCTACAACTTCGCAGAGGGCTTTGCCCATCTCTCGAATTTCAGACTCATCAAGGGAGCCTCCTGCTTCCTTAAGAAAATAAACGCTCCCGCGCTTCCGAAAGATAGTTAGTTAAATTTATAAAAAGGACTTGAATTAACGCGCAATATACTGTAAAATAGTGGTATAAGACAAAATACGACTTTTTTGCGCGTTATTTGGGTCCTCTATTATTTATACTGGAGAAAACATGAAAAGAATAATTGCAATGCTTCTTACCGTAGCTCTCGTCCTTTCGCTTGCGAGCTGTGATCTTGTCGAGAAGGTCAGGGATCTTATCCTGCCCGAATGCGGAGGTCCGGTAAGCGGAGGTGAGGAGTGCGACTCTCACACCGACACAGACGATGACGGCTACTGCGACGAGTGCTCGGTATCGGTAATCGTAATCATCGACCTCTACGCCATCAACGACCTTCACGGCAAGGTAAACGCGAGTGACTCTCAGCCGGGAATCGCCGGTCTTACAACCTATCTTAAGACGGTGATGGACGAGAATTCCATACTTCTTTCCTCGGGCGATATGTGGCAGGGCTCCTCCGAGTCCAACCTCACCTACGGCGCTCTTATAACCGAGTGGATGAATGAGATGGGCTTTGTTTCAATGACTCTCGGCAACCACGAATACGATTGGTCTGACGAGTACATATACGAAAATCTCGAGCTTGCAAATTTCCCCTTCCTTGCCATCAACGTCTATGACAGGACCACGGGCGAGAGGGCAGAGTATGCCACACCCTCGGTCGTTGTCGAAAGAGGCGGAATCGAGGTAGGCATTATCGGCGCGATAGGCGACTGCTATTCCTCTATCTCGGGCGAGGTTGTCGGTGACGTTGAATTCAAGGTTGGCAGGGAGCTGACCGCGCTCGTCAAGGCGGAGTCGGAAAGACTTAAGGCAGAGGGCGTTGATATTATCGTTTACTCGCTCCACGACGGCTACGGCTCGAGCTCAAATGGCATCAAGGCCGTAGGCAATAACGCCATCTCCTCTTACTATGACACCTCGCTTTCGGGCGAATGCGTTGACGTAGTATTCGAGGCTCATACCCATCAGTCCTACGTGCTCTCGGACAGCAACGGAGTATACCACCTTCAGGGCGGAGGAGAGAACAAGGGACTTTCACACGCGGCCCTTTCCTATAATATCGCTAACGGTAATAAGCGCGTCAGATCTCCCGAGGTAGTAAAGTCGGGTGTGTATGGGGATATGGCACAAGATCCGCTTATCGATGAGCTTCTCACGAAATACAAGGATATGATCGACGGCGCATACGAGGTCCTCGGCACAAACTCAAGATACCTTGACGACAGCGCGGTCGAGCAGATAGTTGCTGATCTTTACTACGAATACGGAGTGGAGAAGTGGGGCGACGAATATGACATTATCCTCGGCGGAGGCTTCATTCGCACGAGAAACCCCTACAATCTGAAGAGGGGAGAAATCACCTACTCGGACATCTACTCGCTACTTCCGTTTGACAACGAGCTCGTCCTCTGCTCGATCTCGGGGCGCGACCTCAAGCGCAAATTTATCAACACAAACAACTCGGATTATTACATCTGTTACGGAGATAACGATATTTCTTTCATAGACGACAATGCGACCTATTATGTTGTTGTAGACACTTATACGTCAAGTTATGTTTACAATAACCTCACAGAAGTGGCAAGATACGGCTCGGGTGTCTATGCAAGGGATCTGTTTGCCGAATATGTTAAGGCGGGCAACCTCGCCTGATTTGTGATGCGCCCGCGACAGTTGCATTTGCCACCGTACACAGTTAACCCCGCATAGATATACTTAATAGGTCGGCAAAACAGAGAAGAATGCATTTCTTAAATTTAATTAAAAATTCTTAAGTATTATTAAAAAATATTTACAAAGCAATACTATTTATATATAATTGGTTTGGCTCGTGAGGCGATATTTCGAGCCAAACCCTTTTTTTGTTCATTTTCTCGGCCACGGTCGATAGAAAACCATACGGAGGAACTCACCTTGACGGTACTTTATTACTTGGCGGCACTCCTTGTCGCCGGCGGCGTGTTTGCTGCTTTATATTTTACGAAGGACAAGCCCCTTCTTAAAAAATTCAATAACAGACAGCTCGCGGCTTTAGCTTACGGAGTGCTCTTCTTTGTCAGGAGCTTCGGCGGTGACTATGCGATAAGACACACGGTTGGACTCAACAACTACTCGCCCTTCGGCGCGCAGGGAAGCCTTCAGGCGTTTGCCTCGGTTATCCTTATGTGGCTGATCTTCACAGTGCAGCTCACTCTGGTTACCTACGTGTTCTTCGAGGAACATCTTCCTCGCGTGACTCCGATAGTACGTTACCTGACACCCACGGTTTACTTGCTTTCCATAATAGCCCTGCCGATGCTTAACCGCGCGATGGACGCAGATCTCGCGTCGGTCTTCCATTGGCGCAGCCTTGTGTTTGCGCTCGAGCTTGGCGTGGGACTCGGACTCTCCCTCTCCTGCCTTCTTGACGGTGTGAGAATCAGACAGACGGGTAAGCAATGGTTGAATTCCGCCTTGATCTTCCTTGGCATGTTTGCGATAAGCCTTCCTGTCTGGGCTCCTCAGGTACTGTTCGGCCTCGGCAACAGCGCTGTGAAGGTAGATGACTTCAACGTCTATCACAGAATCGTGCTTTGCGGCTCGCTTGTGTTCATCTTTGCGGTACATTTCCTGTTTAGAAAATGCTCCTATGAGCAGAAGAGGTACGCGCTCCTCTACATAAGCATGGCGACGATGATCTCCTTCTGCTTCAAGTACGACTTCTCGACCTTCCTGCATCTTGCGGATTGGCCGCTCCACCTTTGCAACACCGCGATGTTCATTATCCCTCTCGTTCTGATATTCAGAATGGAGAAGCTCTACTACTTCACGATATTCATCAACGTGCTCGGCGCATTCTTAGCGATGATAATGCCCAACACCGACGGCGCGAACTGGCTTGCCACCCGTACCTTTGAGTTCTGGTTCAACCACTATATCGCCTTCGCTCTTCCCGTGCTTATCATGACGCTCGGCATCTTCAAGAGACCGAAGATGAAGCAGTTTGTCTACTCGCTCATTGCCTTCTTCTGCTACTATGCGTTCGTCCTTATCGCAAACGCGGTGCTCACGGGTATGGGCAACGAGACCGACTTCTTCTTCATCAACTCGGACTTCGTAGCGTCCAAGCTCGGAGACTGGGCAGAGGACCTTCGTAAGATCACCTTCGATCTCAACACGCTTCTCGGTATCGGGGACTATAAGTTCATTCTTTATCCCGTTTATCAGCTTATATACTTCGTAGTTTATATCGTATTATCATTCGCGATGTGGTTCTTATACGAGCAGGTATTTGAAATCACGGACACCTACGCAATCATTATGGAAAGGAACCGCAAGATCAAGGCCGACAGACTCGCTCTGGAGGTACACCTTGCAGGTAGAAGTATGCAGGAACCTATGAATCCCCAAAACGAGGGTAAGCTTATCCTCCGTCATTTCTCAAAGAGATATTCCACCAGCGACGTTTACGCTGTTTACGATGCCAACCTCGAGATCGAGGGCGGGCAGATATTCGGCTTCCTCGGCCCCAACGGCGCAGGTAAGTCAACGATTATTAAATCCATAGTAGGTATTCAGACCATCACCTCGGGCGAGATCGAGGTCTCGGGCTACGACGTGGACAAGCAGGCAGTCGGCGCAAAGATGCAGATAGGCTTCGTCCCCGACCATTACGCCCTCTATGAGAATCTCACAGGCCGTGAGTACGTCAACTATATCGCCGACCTCTATAACGTATCCGAGGAGGACCGTGACAAGAGGATAGCGGAGTACGTTGAGCGCTTCCGCCTCGAGGGCGCTATCGATAATCCTATGAAGACCTACTCCCACGGTATGAAGCAGAAGATAACCATTATGTCCGCCCTCGTGCATAACCCGAGGATATGGATACTCGACGAGCCCCTCACCGGTCTTGATCCCGAGTCCATCTTCCAGGTCAAGGAGTGTATGAAGGAGCACGCCTCCCGCGGCAACATCGTCTTCTTCTCGAGCCATATCATCGACGTCGTGGAGAACATCTGCGACAGAATAGCCATTATTCGCAAGGGACAGATACTTACCTCAAGGACGGTTGCCGAGATCAAGGAGATGGGCATACCGCTTGAGACCTACTATATGAATATGATCGACGGCAACACCCACCCGCCCGTGTCGCTTAAGGAAGCGGCCGAGAGGGAAAAAGAGAGAGAGGGAGTTACCGCATGACGAAAACTAAGCTTAAGCAGCCGCTTGGCGAGACCTTGCGCGAGTCCTGGCGAGCCCTCAGCACGCTCGTCAAGATGCAGCTCAAGGAGAAGATGGATCTCAGCTATCTGCGCTCAACGCGCGCTCTCATCTTCAAGCTCGTCTGGCTGCTCATCGAGTTTGCCGCGATAACCGCGGTCCTGACCGTGCTCTTCAACTACGTAAAGCTGCTCGGTCTGTTCTCGCTCGTAAGAGATATACCCGTTTCGGTCATCTCGATCGTATTCGGCATAATGCTTCTTCTGTCGGTCATTACCGACACGGCGGGACTTATGAAGTCTCTGTATTTTTCGAAGGATAATACAGTTCTTCTGACCTTCCCGGCAACTCCTTCGCTGATATTCCTCTCAAAGCTCGCGACCTACTATATTTACGAGATCCGCAAGAGCTTTATGTTCACCATTCCGATGTTCATCGCCTTCGGCATTGCCAAGGGGTATAGCATTTATTACTACCCATGGCTGCTTGTGATGTTCGTCCTGATATCCACCGTACCGGTGCTTATCTCTGCGATCCTCTCCATCCCCGCGATGTATCTTTACGTATTCTTAAACCGAGTAAAGGTACTTCAGTACGTGCTTTACACACTTGCCGCGGTACTCGGCATTGCGCTTCTGTGGGCAGTCCTCGGAATAATCCCTGCGGATATCAACTTTATCGAGTCCTGGGGCGAGACCTATTGGGATATACAGGCGTTCCTGAAGTCATATACGGAAATATTCTCGCCTATCTATAAGTTCACAGAGCTCATAGTAGGCAAGACTGTTGGCCTTAGCAACGTTATCTTCCACTCCGAGACGGTGAAAAATCTTCTTATACTCGTCGTAATAGATATAGCGGCTCTTGTCCTTTGCTTTGTTTGCTCGAAGCCTCTGTTTTGCCGTATGGCGGCGACTCCCTTTGAGTTCAAGAAGAAAAACGCTATCAGAGCAAAGAAGAATAAGAAGCACTCGCCGTTTATCTCGGCTATAAAGAAGGAGTGGACGAGCGGCCTTCGCTCCAACCGGTTTATCAAGCTCTTTGGCATACTCGTTGTAATTATGCCGATGGCGATTTACCTTCTCAACAAGCTTTATTCCTCAATGAATCTCGATTATACGGGTAAGCAGATGACGGTATGCTTTAACGCTATGATAATGCTGCTTATCCTCTTGATGACCAACATCAGCTTAGCGTCGGTATACAGCCGCGACGGCTCGAGCTCTTATCTTAATAAGGTTCAGCCTGCACCCTATGCCGTGCTCCTTTATTCCAAGCTATTCTTCCCGATGATAATAGCCCTTATCGGTACGGTGTTCACCGTATCAATATTTGCCGGCTTTACCTCTCTTTCGAGGACCGACTCCGTTATGTTCGGCGTGACGGTATACTCGGTATACGTCTGTCACCTGTTTATGAGCGCTGAGAGCGATATTATGAATCCTCAGCACGAGCAGTACGCGACCTTCAACGAGCAGTCGGGAAATCCCAATGAGTCGAGCTCGGCTATTCTCGTTGTGCTTATCTCGGCGATCGTCTTTATCGTAGCTCTCTTCCTTTCATCAAAGTCAAATGACGGAGTCTGGATGAAGCTTGCGATAGTCACGCTTGCCCTGGCAGCCTTCAAGGTCATTACCTACCTTTCCAAGATCAAGGCGTTTTATAAGGAGAAGTAATAATGAAAAAGACGATAGTAATTATAATTCTCGCTGTATATATCGCCTCGATCGCGATAGTGAACTTCTTTGGCCTTGAGGTCAAGATATTTGACGGCATCACCTACGTTTCCAGTATTCAGTGCAGCACCGTTACGGTTCAGAATGAGAGCCCTAAGGTGATCGAGCCTACCTATCCCTTTGGCAACGATACTCCTCTGTTTATATTCGACTTCATTCCCGCGGAGGGCGGGGCAGAGTACACCTCGGACGATGAGAGTATTATAACAAATCCCAATGCGGTACAGATCAATTATGAGGTGTTCCCCCATCTTGCCGATGAGCAAGGAGTCAGATTTGAATATGACGAGGCGGCTATGGAGGGCGTTGCGGTCTTCCACGATACGAGCAAGACCTTCGTGTTCCTCAAGCCAAATACCATATTCACCATCACCGTGAAGGCAACCGACGGATCAAATAAGAGTACTCAGGTAGCTATTATGGGACAACTGACAAACTAAAATAATATAAATAATTATTTACAATTAGGAGGTTTTAGACAGTGAAATCACTTCGCACCTACACAAAGATCCTAACAACACTTTTGCTTGTGAGTATCATACTCACGTTTGCATCCTGCACGCTTCTCGGTGGATCCCTGAAGCTGAAGAGCTTTACCGTAGACCGCTCGACGGTAAAGACCTCGTACTATGTCGGAGAAGAGATCGATTTCTCCGGTATCCAGGCTACGGCAACCTATTCGGATGAATCTCTTACGAAGGTATATACCTTTGATGAGCTTACCATTACTTACGATAAGGATATTACGGCAACCATCGGTCAGAAGACCGTTACGGTATCCTTTATGGACCCCAACCTCAACGTTGAGCAGAGGACTACGGTTTCGATTACTGTCAGCGAGGATCCCAATGCGCCCAAGCACTCGGGATACGTTGTAGACTACTCCGGCATGAAGACCACCTATCTTGTAGGCGAGACTCTTGACTTTACCGGTGTTAAGGTAATTGAGAAGTTCACAAACGGCGGCGCGGACGTCGAGATGACAGACACCACCAAGATCGCTTACGCTTTTGATGAGGATATCACGGCGGCACCCGGCTCCAAGAACGTTGCGGTTACCTATGACGGCGAGAGCGCAGGTGTTATTCCCATCACCGTTAAGTATCCCGAGATTACCGGTATCACACTTAATTCGGATGACGTGAAGAAGAACTATATGGTAGGTGAGACTATCGATCTTACCGGCCTTACCGCAACCGTTACCTATGAGAACGGCTCCTCCGAGACCGTTACCGAGTTTACCGCAGGTGCGCTTGATATGAGCACCCCCGGTGACAAGACCGTTAGTGTAAGCTTTGCTGATCCTATCTCCGGCGTTGCTCACACGGATTCCTTCGCTGTCAAGGTTGACGGCATAGTTGATTATACCGTTTCCACCGATGGTATGACTCTTACTTACCTTGAGGGTGATACCGTATCCTTCGACGGACTTGTTGTCAGCGCGGTTTACTACTACGGCTCGACCAAGGTGCTTGAGGCTACGGAATATACCCTTGATTACTCTGATGATATCACCGCTGTCCCCGGAAACAAGACCGTTTCCGTTAAGGTCGGCGATAAGGAGATCGACACTATCATCATCACCGTCGGCGACATTCCCGTTGCCAGTGCGAACGTTGAGAACGTTGACCTCTCTTACAGGGTAGGTGAGACCGTTTCTCTTGCTGGACTTACTGTGACTCTTACTTATACCGATGGCACAGAGAGTGACGTGATCGCTCTTGAGGATCTCATAGTTGTTACCGACCTTGCAGGTCTTACCGCTACAGCGGGTACCAAGCCCGTTTCCGTTAAGTATTTGTTCGACGGTGATATCGAGCTTTATGCCAACGTTACCGTTACCGTTTACGGTGTCGATTCCTACACCGTCAATACCGAGAACGTTAAGACCTCTTACATCGCAGGCGATACGGCAGACTATGCCGGCATCAGCATCCTTGCGAACTATAAGGACGGCGGCGCCCCCGTTGCTATTGATCCCGCAAGCGTTACCTATGACGTAAGCGGCGCTCTTACCACTGTCGGTACCACCACCGTTCACATCAGCCTTAACGGCAGCGTTATAGGCAGCTTCAATCTTACAGTTGGAAAGAACACCATTGAATCCACCGTTATCGGCGGCACCTTCGACACCTCCTACGAGGTTGGAGACACCGTTGATTTCTCCGATCTTACCGTAACCGTTACCTACAAGAACGGCAAGGTCGTTGAGCTTACCTATGCTGATCTTAAGATCGGTGCCGTTGACACCGCTACCGCGGGCAACAAGACCGTTATCGTCAGCTTCACCGACGAGATCAACAACGAGACCGCTCAGACCTCCTTCACCGTTAACGTAATTAAGGCAAAGCCTACCGTTTCGCAGTTTGAGAAGCCTACCGGCATTAATTCCTTTGACAGCAACAACAAGGACGCAGGTACCCTTAACTACGGTGACACAGGCTTCTCAGGTCAGTACCTGAACGGCGATAAGCTCTACGTTATAGGCGATGACAATGAGTTCAGATTCAATCCTTTGTTCTCCGTTCTTGACGGCGGCACTCTTACCTCCCTCTCCGCATATTACACAACAGTTGATCTTTATCTGCACGACGGAACGGACTACGTTCTTCTTGACAAGGTAGCAGATCCCACCAAGCCCACCGAGGTTTCTTACTACAACGGCTCCGAGCTCTTTGCGGTAGTTGATACCTACAGCGGTCTTTACAGCTTCAAGACCACCGCGGAGAAGATAAAGATCTCCGTGCTTCCCTCCGAGGAATACTACGTACTCAACAATAACAATCCCGTTGTTCTTGAGGCGCGTGTCATCGATGCGTACAACGTTTACGAGGCTTGGCAGCTTGCGGTTATTGATAATTATACCAAGCGTGACGACTGGAACGCATTCAAGAATGAGAAGGGCATCGCAGGCGTAAACCCCGCAGGTATCGTTATCCACAATGATATTCATATCAGCGCCTCCGACGTTCCCGCCTCCTTCTTCAACGCATCCACTAAGGACGTTACCTATTACAAGGTAGTTGACGGTGTGGTTGAGGAAACGAGTGTAGCTCCCGCAGGCACAAAATATCTTGTAGACGGTACCGTTATTTACAGACGTACCTCCACCTCGGACTTCGTTATCGAGGGTAACTTCTTCGCTATCGATACGAGAAACTTCCCGCTTATCGCATCTCCCGCAGTATTTGATGCAAATCTTGATCTTGATTACGGCTCCGATTACTCAAACGCAACCCTCTTTATGTTCGAGGGCACAAGCTCCAACTGGACACCCGTTACACCTCCCGACGTAACCGTTGAAAACGTTACCTTCATCGGTAACGCATCCAGAGACAACTGGCTCGACGCAGAGACCGACGGCAACCTTGTAACAGCGGGCGGCCTTATCCTTCTCAAGTCCTCCAGATACGCAAATACCACTATGACCAATACGCTCAACAACTCCTTCTTCATCGCTTACTTCCCGGATTACACCGGAGTTCTTAACGTTAAGGATTCCAAGTGCTATGACTCCTACCAGAACGGCGCGTTCGTATGGGCAGACTCCGTATTCAACGTGGATAACACCTTTATCAACGGCTCGGGCGGTCCTATCGTCATCTCCCAGAGCGTTAAGGAGACTGTAAACGGAACCGAAATGTATCTCAGCCCCGTAACCAACGTTAACGGATCCAAGATCGAGACTCACGTTACCGGTGAGGAGATATGGTTCAAGGCGGTAGGCGCAACAAGCCTTGTAGGTAATATCAAGGCGCTTGGCGGCGGTCTTGATCAGCTTGTATCTGCCGTTACGAGTCAGGCAATGGGACAGACCGTCCACGCTAACTGGGTTGACGGACAGGGTAAGATGAATATCAAGGCTATCCTTATGCCTAAGGGTACCGGCACAGACGCTCTTACCGACGCCATGATCCAGGGTACCGCGACCTTTGAAGGAGCAGGTATCAAGAGATGGTATGAGGCAACCGAAAATCATAATCCCGACTGGTATGAGATTCTCACAAATCCTTACTTCCAGGCAGGCGCTCCCTTCCTTACTGTTGTTGGTGCTGACGGTACAGAGCATACCATTTACTTCGTTCAGCAGGGTGAGGCAGGCACATTCTATGATATGAACGGCTTGGCTATCGGTACTGAATCTCCCGATACTGCTGCGATCATTGCTGCATTTGCTTCTGCTGATCAGGTAGTTCTCCATCAGGGCGGACTTTCTGCAGTATTCGAGCTTTATCACTAATTCACATCGGCTACTGTCCGAATGAATAAAACCTAATAATTTCGGCGCGGATGTCATTCGGCATCCGCGCCTTTTATCTAAAGGTTGATAGGGGACAATACAAGTTGCATTTGTGTTTTTGCGACAAAAAGGTATAAATACGAATTATTACCGCAATTTTTCATTCGCTTTTTGATGAAAGAGGATTTGACATAGCCTGCATTATGTGATATAATTAGCACATAAATAGCACGTGAGGTGACAAAAATGAAAATTACGGTAATTAACGGCAGCCCTAAGGGTAAATACAGCGTGACACTCCAGACGGTTAGGTATCTCGGTATCGTCTACCCCGACCACGAGTTCAAGGTCCTTGACGCAGGGCAGAGGATTAAGGCGCTCGAGAGGGATTTCACCGAGGCTCGCGAATTGCTCACTTGGGCGGATGCGGTCCTTTTCTCCTATCCCGTCTACACCTTCTTGGCTCCCTCACAGCTCCACAGATTTATCGAGCTTACAAAGGCTGACGGAGTTGACCTCTCGGGCAAATTCGCGACTCAGATCTCTACCTCCAAGCACTTCTACGACATCACCGCTCACAAATATATTGAGGAAAACTCGCTCGACCTCGGAATGAAGTACGTGCGCGGACTCTCGGCAGATATGGAGGATTTGCTAACTGAGGTTGGCAAAAACGATGCTAAAAAGTTCTTTGACCGCTTCCTCTGGTCGGTAGAGAGTGACGTGTATGTACACAGAAACGAAGTCACCGAGTACACTCTCACTCCTGCAACCGCGATGGAGAATGAGGCAGAGAAGAGAAGTGACAAGGACGTCCTTATACTTACAGACGAGACCGACGAGACGTCAAATCTCTCGGCTATGATAGCTCGCTTTAAGGCGACCTTCCCCTACAAGACCAGAGTGGTTAATATCTCCGAGTATCCCCTTTCGGGCGGCTGCCTCGGTTGCTTCCGTTGCGCGGTATCTGAGAAGTGCGTCTACAAGGACGGCTTTGATAAATTCTTAAGAGAAGAAATACAGACCGCAGACGCGATAGTCTACGCCTTCACCGTCAGCGACCACTCGATGGGCTCACGCTTCAAGATGTATGACGACCGCAACTTCTGCAACGGACACAGGACTGTCACCGTCGGTATGCCCGTCGGATATCTAGTCTCGGGTAACTACTCCGCCGAAAATAACCTCCGCACCGTTGTTGAGGCAAGGGCAGAGACGGGCGGCAACTTCCTCGCGGGCGTTGCTACTGATGAAGGTGACACCGACCGCCGTATCGACGAGCTTTCTGCGAGTCTCACATTCGCTCTCGAAACAGGCCACACCGCTCCTCAGAATTTCTGGGGCGTCGGCGGTATGAAGATTTTCCGCGACCTCATCTTCGAGATGCGCGGTATGATGAGAGCTGACCACAAATTCTACAAGAAGCAGGGCATCTACGACTTCCCGAAGCGCTTCAGCGGCAGAGCTATTCTTATGCACCTCGTCGGTATGCTCCTCGGTAATGAGAAGATTCTCGCCAAAATGGGCAATAAGATGAACGAGGGAATGATTGCGCCCTACGAGAAAATGTTTAAAAAATTAGAGAAAAGCAAGAAGTAGGGCGCAAATGCAAAATGCAAAATGCAAAATTGAAAGCGCGGAGCGCCAATGCGGAATTCGGAATGAGGAATGCGGAATTAAGGGCGAAGAACAAACCGTAGGGGACGGCAGTGCGGCAGAGCCGCAAGTGCAAAATGCAAAATGCAGAATGCAGAATTGAGGACGGAGAATTAATCGTAGGGGACGGCGCCTTCGACGTCCCGCAAATACAGATGATGCGTCAGTATCAATTCATCACTCAGCTCTGACATATAACAATACCCCCGACTTTTTTGTCGGGGGTAGCTTTCACTTCTCCAAAAATTCAAATATCCTATTCCACACTTCCTCGTCCTGCTCGGTCATTTTATACCAATCGTAGGACTTTGCGAAGGCTTCGAGCTCGCCTCTTTCGGTGAGCTCCTTTTTCTTTCGCTTCTTTTTAAGCGAGGCGTTATACTCGCTTCTTGATCTCACCGCCTCGAGTGAGTAGTGCGGGTGGTGCAGCTTTCCGTCAAGGGCGAGAAATTCCACGTTTCTCTCGTCACCAAGCGCCTCCTTGAGCCTTTCGAATTGCTCGTCAAAGCGGCAGGTCTTGTCATCTCTTGAGTGTATGATAAGCGCCCTTGTCGTGACACCCTTGAGGCTCTCACGTCCGTCAAAGTGAGCATAGTCGGGCAAGGCCTCTACCTCTAATTTATAGACTGCCCCACGGTAGAATCTGAGGACTCCGCCCATCACCTGCTCCTGTATCGCTCGCGGTGAAATAAATGGGGCAAGTGCCACCACGTGTGAAATATCGGGGTGTAAAGCCGCAATATTGAGGGTGGAAAAGCCGCCCCAGCTGTGACCGATAACCGCGATTCTTGTGTCCTTGTATTCCTCTTTAGAGCGCACGAATTTCACCGCGCGGTCAAGGTCACAGAGCGACTGCGAGAAGCCGCCGATATTCTCACCCTCCGACGATCTAGTGCCAGTGTGATCGTAGGTAAAGACGGTGTAGCCGCGCCTTGTGATCTCGTCTATCTCCCTCATATACGCCACGTGACCGAAGCCCATTCCGTGATCGAGCATAACGAGTCTGTCCGTGCGCCTCTCACCCCTGAAGTAGAAGTGACCGTAGAGCCTCTGCCCCTTGTCGCCAAGGAAGGAGATATCCTCCGATGAAAGTCCGGGGAAGTGCTCTTTACTGAAGTAGAAAACGCTTCCGTCACCGTCTAATCGGCGAAGCAGTTTTTTCTTGTAAATGTTTAAAACCGTTTTTTCAAAAATCATATTTCACCTGATAACACTTTATAAGAAAGCCGCAGGTTGAGTTCCTGCGGCTATATAGTTTTTTGATCAAGCACTTTAGCTTGCCAAAGCGATCTTAAGACTTCTTCATCATACGGATAAAGAACTCGCACGCTCTCTCAAGGCACTCGAGCCTTATTCTCTCGTTGTGTCCGTGGATAGAGGCTCTCTCCTCCTTGGTGAGGTCCATAGCCGAGAAGCGGTAGACTCTGTCGGAGATCTTACCCCAGTGTCTGGAATCTGAGCACTGCATCATGAGATAGGGCGTAGGGATACAGCCGCGCCAGGTCGACGCCGCCGCGTTAACGACTCTGTCAAAGCCCTCGCAGTCGGTTACCGAGATACGGCTCGGATTGTATCCGCGGAGCTTTGTGAGCTCGACCTTCTCATCGTCAACAACACCCTTTAAGTACTCGAGAGCCGACTCCATCGTATCCTCGGGGTTGAGGCGGAGGTTGGAGACCATCGTAGCCTCGGGCGGGATAACGTTGGATGCCGAGCTGCCCGACGTCTGCGTGAACGCGACGGTGGTACGGATCAGAGCGTTGATGTCTCCGCCCTGCATTCTGCCGAGCAGATCTATCACCCAGCCGAAGCACCACATATTCGCAAAGATCATTCGGTAGAGGAAGCTAGAGTGTCTGCCGAGGGTATCAAACATCTCGGCGACAGGCTTGGTTATATGACTCTTGAAGGGCTTGCCCTCAACCTTGGTGCAGGCTTTAGCGAGTACCGGAATGGGGGTTCCGGGCTTGGGAGCCGAGGCGTGACCGCCGTTCGACTTCACGCGGTACTCCACGTCTATCATACCCTTTTCGGCAATACCGATGTAGGCGCAGGGGACCTTCAGTCCGGGGAATGCTCGCTCCACGACCGCGCCGCCCTCATCGAGCACAAGCGCGGGATTGATTCCGTTTTCCTCAAAGTAGTCTACGATATGCGCAGCACCCGGACCGTTTACCTCCTCACATCCGGAGAAGGCGAGGTAAATGTCATTCTCCGGCACAAAGCCCTCACCGATAAGATGATTGGCGGCAAAGAGCGCGCCCGAGAACGTCACCTTGGTGTCAAGAGTACCTCTGCCCCAGAGAACGCCGTCCTCGATAATACCGTCGAAGGGAGGCTTTTCCCAGCCCTCCTCGCTTACGGGCACGACGTCGTAGTGCGCCATATATACCGAGGGGCTTGTGTGATTCTTACCCTCCCACTTATAGAGCAGACCTCTGTCGGGGAAGGACTTGAATTCACACTTTGCATAGACGTTGGGGTAGAGCTCGGGCAGAAGGCTGATGAGCTTATCAAACTCCGCGTCGTCCTCGCCCACGTGATCTATCCTCGAGACAGTCTTGCATCTTACGAGGCGGGCGAGGTCGTCAAACGCCTTGCGTCCGTCAAACTCGATCTTTTCATTGTCGACCTCCGGCAGGGCCTTCGGCTTAAAATGGAAAGTCCTGATAAGTACCACGGCGAGAAACACAAGTATAATCACGCCGATAGTGGCTAAAATGTAAGGCATTATTTACAAATCTCCTATCAAAGCAGGTTTTTCTTATACATTATCCTCGAGGTCGCTATGGTGAAGATTACTCCAACGGGAACCATGATACCTACCATACCCGAGTCAAGCGCGGGCACGAAGATAAAGAGAATGAGCATAAGAATAATAGGCGCGATAGCTATCTTCCAGTTCTTCGAGATGAGCGCTACGCCGAGAGCTCCGAAGAGCGCGGGAAGCATCTGGTCGAAGGCGGGAGTAAGCACGGGATTTGAGAGGATGGGAGAGAGCGGCACGATGAGTAAAACACCGAGCGCCACAATAACTGTGGTAACGATAGAGGAAACCGCGATAGCGATAGTGGAAATTATCTCACCCTCCTCGCTCTTGGGGTCTGCACCCGCATTCTCGAGCGCGTTGATAGCGCAGGGGAGCTTGAGGTTGGAGATATTACCTGTTACGAAGGAGAGGTAGGAGCCGCCCGCACCGAGCATTGGGATAAAGGTTATTACCTCAACCACGCCGACAGCCCAGTACATGGGAGCGGTAGCGAGAAGACCGAGCGCAACACCCTTCCAGTCGGGGGTAGCGTCCTCAAAGAGTATCCAGACAAGGATAGGGAAGAGAAGGAGGATAACCATCATAGAGAGGTTCCATATAGTACCGTCTCTGTGTACTGTATCCATATAAGTCATATTAGTGTTTTTCTTCATTATATCTTACCTCCCAGCCAGCTTGTAAGCGGAATTGCAAGCGCCATGCCGAGCACCATACAGATGGGCAGAGCATAGTCGTTTACCCACTTCCACTTGAGCTTGTTGATAAGCAGACCGCAAACGCACATAGCGCCAGCGGAGATAACCATTACGAATACTGGAACAAGGCCCGAGGTCGAGGTGTACTGTACCGCCTCCTCAATGCCCTCAGCGTTCTTGACGTAGGTGGTGAAAATACCGTTCTCGCTCGTCCAGAGTCTTGACACGTCGCAGAAGACGAAGCCGACAAACGCGGAGATCATACCGATGAAGAGTGAATTCTGGAGGATACCACTCCACTTCGCGTCCTTCTTCTCGAAGGAGACGAGGCCCTTCTGATACTTCTTTGCGATAAGGGGCACGAGCCAGATACCGACCATGATGGACACGGTCATAACTATTGCGATGGTAACGTACTGAGACGCGGTCATATTGCCCGTAAGAGCCGCGAGAGTAGTATCCATACCAGAGGCAGCGTTTGCCGCCGCGATAGCCTCATATGAGAGCGAGCCTACTACCGAGAGTCTCAGCCAGGGCAGGGCAATGCCCAGCGACTGCGAGAGCGCGATTACCGTGATTACGATTGAGATTGCGGGAGCGACGGTGAATATGGCGGCAGTCTTGATAGTCTTATTTATCTGCGTCATATCCATGCCCTTTTCCTTGGCGCGTCTGTAAGACTTCACCAGGAAGAAGACCGACTGTCCGATAACTGCGGCAATGATAATGCCGACTATCACGAACAGGACGGGATGGTTAACGTGGAATTCCATAATATTCTCCTTTCCTTTTGTTAACACGTAATTTGTTAACGCCTTAAATAGCTTGCTATATATCCGTTAACTCTTTTATTTTAACAGTATTTTTTGTAAAAGTCAATATTTTGCCCCCAGTTTGCACATACGCGCGCGACTCATCGCACTTTTTTCCAAATATTTTGAAAAAAGGTTGCAAAAACCTTATTATTGTGTTAAAATATATCATTATAGCTAATTTCTCTTATTTTGGAGGCAAAAATGAAAAGAGATCTTCTCAGAAGCATATACAGTGATATGCAGTCCTACGGCGGCAAGACCGTAACCGTAGGCGGATGGGTCAGAAACCTCAGAGATTCCAAGGCTTTCGGCTTCATCGACCTTAACGACGGCTCGTATTTCAAGAGCATTCAGGTAGTATTCGAGAGGGAAAAGATAGATAACTATGACGAGATCGCATCGCAGAACGTTGGCGCGGCTCTCGTTGTTACGGGTACGATTCTCCTTACCCCCGGCGCAAAGCAGCCTATGGAGCTCAAGGCAGAGAAGATCGAGATAGAGGGCACATCTACCCCCGACTATCCTCTCCAGCCCAAGCGTCACACGGTAGAGTATCTCCGTGAGCAGGCTTACCTTCGTCCGAGAACCAACCTCTTCTCCGCGGTATACAGAGTCCGCTCCGAGGTTGCTTACGCTATCCACTCCTTCTTCCACAACCGCGGCTTCGTGTACGTTCACACCCCCATCATCACAGGCTCGGATGCAGAGGGCGCCGGCGAGATGTTCAGAGTAACCACCCTCGACCTCGACAATCTTCCTAAGACCGAGGACGGTAAGGTAGACTTCTCCAAGGATTTCTTCGGCAAGAGCACCAACCTCACCGTTTCCGGACAGCTTGAGGGCGAGACCTACGCTATGGCATTCGGCAACATCTACACCTTCGGTCCTACCTTCAGAGCAGAGAACTCCAACACCGCGCGTCACGCGGCAGAGTTCTGGATGATCGAGCCCGAGATCGCTTTCGCTGATCTTAACGACAACATCGAGCTTGCGTGGGATATGATCAAGTACATCATTAACCACGTAATGGATAACTGCGAGGCAGAGCTCACCTTCTTCAACTCCTTCGTTGACAAGGGCCTTCTCGAGAGACTCACCGCGCTTCGCAACGCTGATTACGCTAAGGTGACCTACACCGAGGCTATTGACGTTCTTCTTAAGTCCGGCGTTGACTTCAAGTATCCCGTATACTGGGGCGTTGACCTTCAGACCGAGCACGAGAGATACCTCACCGAGCAGGTATACAAGAAGCCTATCTTCCTCGTTGACTATCCCAAGGACATCAAGGCATTCTACATGCGTTTAAACGACGACGGCAAGACCGTTGCCGCAATGGACCTTCTCGTTCCCGGTGTCGGCGAGATCATCGGCGGCTCTCAGCGTGAGGAAAGACTCGATGTGCTGAAGTCCCGTATGGCAGAGCTTAACCTCTCCGAGGAGGACTACTGGTGGTACCTCAACCTCCGTAAATACGGCGGCACCAAGCACGCAGGCTACGGCCTCGGCTTCGAGAGAATCATTATGTACCTCACCGGTGTTTCTAACATTCGTGACGTAATACCTTATCCCAGAACAGTCGGCAACGCTGAATATTGATGCGCTCCGCGCATCAACTATGATTGCCCAAATGGGCAAGTTATCAGTTATGATTGGCTTCGCCAAGTTATGATTGCCTAAAGGCAAGTTAAAGTTCTCGGGGTAATCATATCATAACGAGTGCGATAGCGCTCTCATAACATTTGGCAAAGCCAAATTTATAACTTTTGCGCAGCAAAATCATAACTAATAACTAACAACTACGAAACATATTGTTGTATAGTAAACCGCATTATTTGCAAATATCAGTTGACAAAACAATACAAAAAGAGAGCGAATCGGTCACTCAGCCGATACGCTCTCTTTTATATTAATATAATTTTACTCGATATGAACTCACAACTCGCGTGAGCAAATATAACTGCGCAGCAATAGAGTTGCCAAAAGGCAATAGAACTCGCCTAATGGGCGAATATAACTGAGTAAAGCTCCGAGGGAGCTTTGCGCCTTTGCTTTACGCCAAAACGCGGTCGATGATCTTGCTGATCTCCTTTAAGAGTACGTCGAGGGGACATCTCTGCTCATCCTCAAACCAGTCGACGATAGCTCTCGCGGTTCCGCCGACGAGCATGCTCGCCACAACTGCGGGAGTAGAGATAAGCTGCATTCCTGCCGCCTGACTTTCCTCAAGGCGCTTCTTCGTATCCTTGAGATTCTGCTGAGAGAAGGTTTCGATGAGGGTAGAGCGCGCGGAGGAGAGAACTATGTTCTTGATAGCGTCCTTTCTCTTTACGAGGTATGCCATAAGAGTCTCCACGTACTTTTTGTAGTATTCTCTGTTCGGGTATCCCGTGGACTCGTGAGCCCAGACCTCTGTCTCAAATTTCTCGCGCACGTCCTTGATAAGATAGATGATGAAATCGTTCTTGTCATCGAAGTGCTTGTAGAAGGTGGCGCGGCGCACCTCTGCCTTTTCGCACAGGTCGTTAACCGTTATTTCCTCGAGCGACATTTCCTCGAGCATAGTGTAAAATGCGTTTGTCAGTGCAGCCTTTGTTTTGGTAATTCTGAGGTCTTCTTTTTTTGCCATTTTTGTCTCCGTGATACCTTTCTAAACTAAAATTGATAGTCCTTAAAAAAGTCTACGTCGAAAATTATACAACATATGTAACGCTAAAGTCAATACTTTTTGCCGATTTTTTCACTTTTTATGCTATTTTTTGCTTTTTCGCTTCAAAACATCCCTGAGTATGAGAATTACTAATATCCCTATTATACATTCAATTAATATAATTTTTTCAAAGACTTGAAAATAATTAATTTTTAATATATAATAAAGGTAATTTTTTATTTTATTGGCAATCGCACGCGATTGGGAAAGGTACAAATATGTTAGAAAAAAGACTATACGAACAGATCCTTGGTATAGCGCTCTCGGGCGGAGCGGATTTTGCCGAGGTTTATTGCGAGTACACGCGCAACGGCAGAATTGCGCTTATGAACGAGAGGATCGAGGCCATCACCGACGAGGTGGTATCCGGCGTTGGTATCCGCGCCTTCCGCGGCACGTCCACGGTTTACGGCTCTACCTCTGATATATCCCCCGCGGGACTTGTTAAGTGCGCTCGCGCGGTAGCAGAGGCGATGGGCGAGATAGGTGAGGGACAGAACGTTGTTCTCACCGAGCGCATCTTCCCGAACATTCACCCCGTCCGCATCGTTCCCTCAAGTGCGGCTACGTCCTACAAGACCGACCTTCTTAAGCTCGCGTGCTCGAGCGCCAAGGCTTACGACAAGCGCATAGTTCAGGCGGCGGGAAATCTTCTCACCGTCGACCACACGATAGAGATCGCAAACTCCGAGGGCCTTCTTACCTCGGACAGACACGTGCGCACACGTATGGCAGTCAGCGCTATTGCTTCCGACGGCACCGAGACTCAGTCGGGCTCCTGCTCTCCCGGACGCGGTATGGGACTTGAGGTCTTTGAGATGTTCAAGCCTGAGGACATCGGTACCGAGGCGGCAAGACAGGCTATGGTCAACCTCGGCGCGGTATACTGTCCCGCGGGTATGATGCCCGTGGCTATCGAATCCGGCTTCGGCGGCGTTATCTTCCACGAGGCTTGCGGTCACTCGCTTGAGGCGACCTCGGTAGGTATCGGCTGCTCGCAGATGTGCGGCAAGCTCGGTCAGAAGATCGCTAACGAGAAGGTCACCGCTATCGACGACGGCACTATCGCGGGCGCTTGGGGCTCTGTCAACATCGACGACGAGGGTCACCCCACTCAGCGCAACGTCCTCATAGAGAACGGTGTTCTCAAGAGCTATATGATCGACCGTCTCGGCTCTCGCAGAATGGGTATGCCTTCTACGGGTAACGGACGCCGTGAGAGCTACGCTTACGAGCCCACCTCCCGTATGACAAACACCTTCATTGACAACGGTCCTGACAAGAACGAGGACATCATCGCGTCCATCGAGTACGGCCTTTACGCCAAGTCTATGGGCGGCGGCTCTGTTAACCCCCTTACAGGTGACTTCAACTTTGCGGTCAACGAGGGCTACATTGTCAGAAACGGTAAGATCTGCGAGGCAGTACGCGGCGCGTCCCTTATCGGCAACGGCTCACAGATACTTCAGGATATAGATATGGTAGGTCAGAACCTTGCTACCGGTCAGGGTATGTGCGGCTCGGCATCGGGCAGCGTTCCCACCGACGTAGGTCAGCCCCTCATCCGCGTTTCAAAAATTACAGTAGGAGGCAGATAAATGAACTTTGACGTATTAAAGAATACTCTTGTAGCCGCTCTCTCGGAGGAAGGGCTTAACGAGTACGAAATATATTATATGAGTGATGAGAGCACCTCTGTGCAGACTCTCAATAAGGAGGTCAATTCCTTCTCCTCCTCGCAGAGTGGCGGACTTTGTCTGCGCGTCCTCGTTGACGGCAAGATGGGATACGCTTCCACCGAGCTTATGACCGAGGCTGAGATGCGTGAGCTTCCTCGCCGCGCTAAGTCAAACGCCGAGGCTACCGAGAAGCCTGATACCGTAGGTATCTATGCGGGATCGGACAGCTACGAGGAGCTTAAGATCAAGAAGGTTGAGCTTCTCTCTGCGGCAGAGCTTAAGGATTACGCAATAAAGACGGGTGAGGCTCTCTTTGCCAAGGACCCCGCCGTTAAGGAGGGTACCTCCTCTCAGGCAATCTGCGCGGGAACAACGGTCAGACTCGTGAACTCTAATGGCGTTGACCTCTCCCTTGATTGCGGTATAAACGCGCTTATCGGCGAGGCAGTAGTTGGTGTTGGCGAGGAGAACCAGCAGGACTACTCCTTCAAGAGTCTTACGGGTGAAGATGTAGTTGCCGAGGTAGTAGACGAGGCTGTCAGCGAGGCTCTTGCCAAGATCGGCGCAGGCTCTGTCGACTCGGGCAAGTATAACGTAGTTATAAGCGGTAATCAGATGCGCTCGCTTCTGTCCGTATTCTCCTCCGCCTTCTCGGCTAAGGCAGTCCTCGACGGTATGTCAAGACTCAAGGGTCAGGAGGGCGAGAAAATCGCCGCAGACATCATTACCATCACCGACGATCCTCAGAGAGAGGGAAATGCGGTCGGTACCACCTTCGACGCTGAGGGCGTCGCAACCCACCGCAAGGCGGTAGTTGAGTGCGGTGTGCTCAAGACCTTCCTTCACAACAGAGAGACAGCTCTCGCTATGGGCAAGGAGACTACCGCAAACGCCTCCAAGGCTGGCTACTCCTCTCCTATTGGTGTCAGACCTTATTCCTTCGCTATCGAGCCCGGTGACAAGAGCCAAGACGAGCTCTTCGCGATGGTCGGCGACGGCATTTATATCACCGAGATCAACGGCCTGCATGCGGGCGCCAACCCCGTCAGCGGCGACTTCTCGCTTCAGTCCGCAGGCTTCCTTATCAAGGACGGCAAGAAGGCTGAGGCTGTCAAGGGCTTCACCGTAGCGGGTAACTTCTTCGAGCTTCTCAAGACTATCTCCGCCCTCGGCAATAAGCTTGAGCGCGGCGTTGCGACCGGCTTCACAGGCTTCTGCTCCCCCGACGTCCTCGTCCCCGATATGAGCGTGGCAGGTAAGTAAGCGCACGGCGAGTGAAGTGCGAAATGCGAAGCGCGAAGTGCAAAGTGAGGAATTCGGAATGCAGAATGCGGAATTCGAAGCGCAGATTGCACAAACTTGATAATCAACAAAAATACCAACTATAATTAGCATTTAAGCGGATTTGCCTCGGCAAATCCGCTTTTTTCATTTTGCAAAAAACATTTAATGAATGAGTATAAAACGCGTTTTTTGTTTGATTTCCTCTAGAGGTAGCGAAACAAAAACGTGGGGCGGAAAATGCAGCATGTGAGTTAGGATAGTGTGTCATCCTGAGCGGAGTCGAAGTTTTGTGGAGCAAAACCGAGGAGCGTAGCGACGAAGGGATCTAGCACGAGTCTGATGATGGCTTTCTTAACTGCTGTTTTTTAAGATAGTTATCGTGTTAGCGTGAGTAGATCCCGACACTCCGTGTCGCCCTACGGGTGCGACTCCGTGCTTACGCACTTCGCTCAGGATGACACTCTATTCCACTCTGCGCTTTCAATTCTGCATTTTGTACTTACGGACCGTCGGGGTAGCGTAGCGAAACCGAGGGTGTTAGAAAACGATTAAGTATCGTTTTCCCCCGAGGCAACCGAGCCCGCAGGCGAGACCGCCGGTCCCTACGATTTGTTCCTCGTCCTTAATTTTGCATTTTGCACTTACGGCTTTGCAGTCCCGCGCCCTCATTTCGCGCTTCGCGCTTCGAATTTCGCATTTTTTAAATTTTGTCTTGACAAAACGGAAAACATCTGTTATAATACATTTAACAATTAGGTTAAATGTTAAATGATCCGAATATAATAGATAGTAAAGAACATTATTAACCAAAACTTGTGTATATAGAAATAGAAAGGAAAGGGAAATGAGCTTACAATCCACACTCAAAGCGTTGTCCGACCCGATCAGGCGAGAAATCCTCGATATGCTCAAGGGCGGCAGAATGTCTGCGGGCGACATCGTCGCGCATTTTGAGGTAACGGGCGCATCCATCTCGCGCCACCTCTCGGTACTGAAGGAAGCCGATCTCATTCGCGACAAGCGCGAGGGAAAATTTATCTTCTATGAGCTTAACACCTCGGTGCTCGAGGACATAATGATCTTTATTACAGGTCTGAAAGGAGACAAGAAAAATGACGAATAAGAATAAGATCAAGCTTTTGATTTCTTCCATAGTAATTATATTACCCACGCTCGCGGCTCTTATTTTAAAGAATTACATTGAGCCCAAGGTTATGGGCGCGTGGCACTTCACATGGGTGCTTCCCGTGATACTCGTCGCGGTGCAGATCATTCTCCACCTTGTGACATTCCGTGAGAACAAGGAGGTAGAGCAGAACAAAAAGATAGTTGAGATCACCTATTGGATGATCCCCGCTTTGTCTGTGTATATCAGCGGCGTATTTATGCTTCTATCACTCGGCTACGACAATCTCATCGGCGCGATCTTCTCGGTCCTCTTCGGTCTTATGTTTATCATTCTCGGCAACTATACACCCAAGGCGGTGAGAAATCGCTCCTTCGGTGTTAAGATCAAGTGGACTCTTGCCAATGACGAGAACTGGGTTGCCACCCACCGCGTTACCGGTAAGGTATGGGTTATCACGGGTTTGGTCGTTCTCCTCGGCGCGTTTCTTCCCGATATAGCGGCAGTTTATCTTATGCTCATCGCCATCATTCCCGCGGTTTTCATTCCGGTGATTTATTCCTATTGCTTCTACAAAAAGCAGCTCCGCGACGGCACCGCGACCAAGGAGGATTACGCCTCCTACCCAAAGAGCAAGGTAGATAAGAAGGCAGCTATCATCTCCACCGTCATCGGCTCTCTTATAGTTGTCGGAGTTGTGATAATGATGTTTGTCGGCTCTATCACCTTTACCCTCGGTGAAACCTCTCTCGAGGTTGATACCACATACGGAGGCGGTATGACTCTTGACTATGAGGATATCGAGAGTGTAGAGTACGTTGAGGGCGAGATTTCGGGTATGCGTGTCTCGGGCTTCGCTTCGGGCAAGCTCCTTTACGGCTGGTTCAAGAATGACGAGCTCGGCAGCTATACCCGCTACACCTACACGGACGCTGAGGCCACTCTCATCATTCGCACCGCAGACGGAATTATCGTCATCGCCGACGAGACCGCCGAGGCAACCAAGGCGCTTTACGACAGCCTTCTTGAGAAGGTCGGATGAGCACTATGAAAGATACAGTAAAGAAATTTTTAGGTGAGCACTTAAAAACGCTTTTGTTCTTCGCTCTTGCGGGACTTATCGGCGGCTTCTTCACGGGCATATATGCGCTTGATAGCTATCCCGAGGAGATTCGTCAGCAGATATATGACCAAGGACTTAACGAAGTCTTGCTCGGCTTGGTTACCGCACTTCAAAGCGCGGGATACGGCATCATCCTCGGCACCCTTGGCATAATCCTCGCGCAGAAGATTGGCTTATACAAGAACGAAAAACGCCTTGATAAAAAACCTCTGATTTATACAGCCATTGTTGCGCTTGTCGGCGGACTTTCTATGATCCTTTTTGACGTATTATGGTTTGGCCGCTTCGGTGAGGCAATAATGAACTCCTACCTGACAAAGCCGACCGTCCCCTTTATCCTCGCGTCACTCATATACGGAGGCGTTATCGAGGAGGTAATGCTAAGGCTCTTTATGCTCTCGCTCGTCGCATTTATTCTCTTTAAGCTCTTCTGTAAGGGAAGGGACGAAGTGTCAAATTGGGTTTTCATTGTCTCTAATGTGATTTGCGCACTTCTCTTTGCGGTGGGACATCTGCCCGCTACCGCAATGATGCTTGGCATCACCCCTATGATCATCTTCAGATGCTTCCTCCTCAACGGCGGCATAGGATTTATGTTCGGATGGCTCTACCACAGATTTGGCCTCAGATACTCTATGCTTGCACACGCGGGATGTCACCTTGTATCCAAGCTAATCTGGATACTGTTTATATAAATTAAAAAGAAAAAGCTGTACCGCGGCATTAATGCTTGGTACAGCTTTTTGCATAAAATGATAAATATTATTTACAAAAACTCGCTTAATCCATCTAAAATCATATCCACGTTATCCGTGGAGTATTCGATATTCTTGGAGTATAGGACTGCGGCTCTGACCTCGGGCTCATCGCCGCCTATAACCTCCGTAAGCGCCGTGACGGCAAGCGCTGAGTCAAGCGCAAAGAGCACCCTTGCCCCAAGTGACATATCCGAAACACCATCTCTTGCGTATCTGTGGGTGAAGTAGAAGAAGAGGGGACGGAGCGTCTTTTCTTTTCTTAGTATATCCTCCGCGTCTATATCCTCGAGCTTCTCTTTGAGCTCATTCCAATCATCTGTCAGTGACTCGCACTGCGCGAGGATATTGAGGAGGGCTCGGTAAAGCTCGTTTATATCCTCCGCCTCAGCGGGCGCATACGTCACCTTCGGTATTGCTACCGCCTTGCCGCTTGTGCTCGACTCAAACGCCGCCTCATCAGCACCTGATGCGTATGCTATGTATTTACCCATAAGCTCGGGAATTGTCAGCTCAAAAATACCGTTATAGAGAGTCTGGCGCAGGGTGTCGGAAAGCTCGGCGAACTCGTCCTCGTCGGAGTAGGGAATATCTCTTTCTATCTCTGTGAATTTTGGCATAGATCTTAGGGAAAGTATGATCCTCGCCGCCTCCTCGCAACCAAGACCGAGACCGCCTTCATAGCCTCCCTTGCAGACTCCGTAATACCTCGGATGCTCGCGGCAGATGTCGCATAAATAGCCGTCGCCGAGTTCTGAAATGATACGGCAAAGACCTCTCTCGTCAAGGAAGACGCAACGCCCTTTTTCTTTAAGAGGGAAGCACCCGTGTGAGGTTTTCTCGCATATTTCACGCCCGAGAGGGGTGTCGAGAGCCTCGTATTTTGCACGTGCTCTATCGTCTATATCTATCTCCCAGCCGATACAACAGCTATCCTTGCATTTGTCCGCAATACACTTGAAGCCTGTGAAATACTCGGGTACTCTTATTTTCACGCCTCTCACCTCACTTTCATTACACCTCTATTTTATACCTACGAGCTTAATTAGTCAATATATTTTTCTGAACTTACTTGCATTGCACCTTTGTCTATGGTATAATTCGATTGAATAATAAAGCAAGGAGTCAGATATGAGAAGCTTTCTTCTTAACAATGTCCTCCCCTTCTGGATGGAGCACGCTATCGACCGCGAGGTGGGCGGTCTTTACAACTATATCGGCCGCGAGGGCAAGGTCTACGGCACTAATAAAAACGTCTGGTTTGCGGGCAGAGCTATGTACACCTATTCGCTCGCCTATAACGAGCTCGAGAAGAATCCCGAGTATCTTGAGGTTGCCGCTAATATGTACTCATTCCTCCCGAAATGTGAGCTTGACGAGTCTGGCAGACTCCCCTTCATAGCCTCGCGTGAGGGCAGGGCGCTCGTTGCCGACTCCACCTATTATAGCGAGACCTTCGCCGCTATCGGATGCGCGGAATACTATATCGCCACGGGCAAGCCCGAGGTGTGGGAGAGCGCAGAGAAGTACTTCGACATCGCCTACCGTCTCTACAAAGAGGACCTCGCGAGAGTCCCCTCAGAGAATCCCGCAGTCCCCGAGACAAAGGCGCTCGGCCCGTCTATGATAATGCTCTCGACAGCGCAGGTGCTCCGCAAGGTAAACAAGGAGAAATACGACCCCATCGCAATCGAGTGCGCCGACGAGATTCTCGTCCACTTTCTCCCGGAGAAGGGCCTTCTTGAGAACGTCGGACTCGGCGGTGAATTCATCGATTCTCCCATCGGCCGCGAGGTCAATCCGGGTCACTCTCTTGAGGCCGCTTGGTTCGTTATGTCCGAGGGCGTATATCAAAATAACGACCTTTACAAAACAAAAGCCAAGGAAATTATCGACGTGTCAATGAAGCTTGGCTACCGTGACGGAGGCATTATTGCTTTCTGCGATTGCGACGGAAATCCGCCCGACCGCCTCGAGTGGGATATGAAGATATGGTGGCCTCAGTGCGAGGCTATGATAGCCAACCGCCTATGCTACAACGTCTTTGGCGAGGAGAAGTATCTTAGGGATTTCGAGGCTCATAGAGACTGGTGCTTCGCGCGTTATCCCGACAGTGAATATGGCGAGTGGTTTGGCTATATGCACTACGACGGAACCCTCGCAAACACCCTGAAGGGCAACTACTCTAAAGGCCCCTTCCACCTCCCGAGAATGCTCTATCTTGTCGACAAGCTGGAGCGCGGGGAGAATATTTGGTAAAAAAAGCGCTTACGGCAAACAAACTGCCGTAAGCGCTTTTTTATGACTGCTTATATGGTATTATCCCGCAAGGTGAAATTCAATGTTGATTGACTCGGTGAATATCATTAGTCTGAAGGTGTCAAGGTCGTAAAGCTCCGAGGTGTTAACGTAGATGTAGAAGCACTCGGGATTCTCGATGCCTGCTCTCTGGATAATATCCTCGCCGGAAAGAGGAGTGTCGCTCTCGATAGTAAAGGGGACGTATGCGGGATCGTCGATCACACTGATTACGTAGACGATTACGGGATTACTGCCCGAGTCACCGCCGGGATAAAGGTTACCGCCCAAGTACACAAGCCATACGTCTCTGCCGTAGTCTGCGGGGGATTCGTACATTCCCACGATTCTTCTCTCACCGTCGATCTCTACCGCCCATTCGTTATTAATAAAGCTCATTTCAACGTCTGTGTCAAACGCCATATAGAGCGCGACAACGTCAAAGAAGGTTGCAGAGTAAGGCACGGGGATTTCCGCACCGTCAAAGTGGATAGTTATCGGATTATCTATACCGCCAGAGACGTAGCCACAATACTCGCAAGTGGTTGTATCAAATTTATGATCGCATCTTGCGCCGCAGGTGTTGCAGAAGATTGAAGCCCAATCGTGCATACAATTATTTGCATTATCGCCGCTTATATACTGCTTTGAGCAGTTGATGCACACGTTGTTCGCGTACACGTGGCTGCACTCTGTGACGTCGTCCGAGTTGTCGTCCTCGTTATCGTCAGGATTGTCACCACTGTTGTCACCGGTGTTTTCTTTGCCGTTGTTACCTTCACCGCTTCCGTTATTTCCGCCCTCGTTTTGGGTAGGATCTTTTTCGTTTTCTCCGTCGGTCTTATCGGTTACTGTATTGTCGCTATCGTCCTTGTCAGATGGCTCTTTACCCTGACTGTTATCGGTTCCTTCGTTGATCTCGCCGTCAGTCTCGTTGTCATTCTGATCGCCGCCGTTCTGACTCTCCCCGTTGCTTGTCTGGTCGCCTGTTGGAAGGAATGATGCGAGCATGTCACAGGACGCAAGTGTAAAGACTAGGGTCAAAACGAGTATAAGGGATACAAGTTTAGTCGTTTTCATATCTGCCTCCAAAGATAAATTATGATGTATAAATTATATCACATCTGATTGTTTAGGTCAAGTACCCGAGCGGTAAAGAATAATTTGAACTTGATCCAAAGCGTGATTTATCACTGCTTAAGGAGTTTATCAATCTTGCGTGCTCTCATACATATATTTTTTATGTTTATTTTTTAACAATAATATTGACTTATTACTCAAATTGTGCTAATATGATATTTGGCGAGGGTTGGAAAATTCTCGCGTAAACGTGTTATTAATAAAAATATATAAAGGAGAATCCATTATGGCAACCTACAACAAGAAAACAATTGAAGACGTAGAAGTAGCCGGCAAAACAGTCCTTGTCCGCTGCGACTTTAACGTACCTATGAAGGACGGCGTTATCACCTCCGATAAGAGAATCGTTGGCGCTCTCCCCACTATCCAGTATCTTCTGGGTAACGGCGCAAAGGTTATTCTTTGCTCTCACATGGGCAAGCCCCACAGCATTCTTACCGAGGGCTTCGGTCTCACCAAGAAGGAGAAGAAGGCAGTTGAGGCTCTTCCCGCTGAGGAGCAGGCAGCAGCTACCGCTGAGTACCTTGCAAAGGCACTCGTTTCCGATAAGAAGAAGCTCACTCTTAAGCCCGTTTGCGCTCGTCTTAACGAGCTCCTTGGTGCTGAGCTTGTAACCTTCGCTGAGGACATCATCGGTGAGGACGCAAAGGCTAAGGTAGCCGCTCTCGAGCCCGGCCACGCAGTTCTTCTTGAGAACACCAGATTCGACGCTCGCGAGACCAAGAACGGCGCAGATCTTGCAAAGGCTCTTGCTGATTACGCAGATCTCTTTGTTAACGACGCTTTCGGCGCGGCTCACAGAGCTCACGCTTCCACCGCAGGTGTTGCAGATTACATTCCCGCAGTTTGCGGTTACCTCATTCAGAAGGAAATTTCCGTAATGGGTAAGGCACTTCAGAATCCTGAGAGACCCTTCGTTGCTATCCTTGGCGGCGCAAAGGTTGCTGACAAGCTCAACGTTATCGACAACCTTCTTACCAAGGTCGATACCCTTATCATCGGCGGCGGTATGGCTTACACCTTCGCAGCTGCAAAGGGACTTGGCGTTGGTAACTCTCTTCTTGACGAGACCAAGCTCGACTACTGCCGCGATATGATGGCTAAGGCTAAGGAGAATGGCGTAAACCTTCTTCTTCCCATCGACTGTGGCGTAGCAGCATCCTTCCCCAACCCCATCGATGCTCCCATCGACGTTACCTACGTTGACGTAGAGAACATCCCCTCCGACATGGAAGGCCTTGACATCGGTCCTAAGACCGCTAAGCTCTTCGCTGACGCAGTTCTTAGCGCTAAGACCGTTGTTTGGAACGGACCTATGGGCGTATTCGAGAACCCCACTCTTGCAAAGGGTACCGTTGCAGTAGCTCAGGCTCTTGCAGATAGCGACGCGATCACCATCGTAGGCGGCGGTGACTCCGCAGCAGCATGCGAGCAGCTCGGCTTCGCTTCCAAGATCACTCACATCTCTACCGGTGGTGGAGCTTCTCTTGAGTTCCTTGAGGGTAAGGATCTTCCCGGCGTAAGCTGCTTGCTCGATAAGTAATTTTTGGTTATAATCGCCGTTCCGCGGCAGGCTCGTCGTAGGTTTCTACGACTTCGGCCTTGGAACGACAATTCTACCTCAAAAATCGAGATTTTCGCTTGATTATCTGGGTAGAAGAACGACGAATCTGCATCAAAAATTCCTGTCTTATCATGTTTTATTGAAAGTAGTATCCGATGCTTAGGCTGCGTACACACGTTAAGTTTAAGCATCGGAATGATATTTTAACCAGTGAGAGTATTTTTTGAGATAGTTCTCACGTACTTCTACCCGAAGGTGTATACATCATACACCGAGTTTGGTAGAATACGGGGGAAATATCCGAAAAATACAACAAAACAAAGAAAAAGTACACTAAAGGACACTAATACTATGAGAAAATATGTAATTGCCGGCAACTGGAAGATGAATATGACTCCCTCCCAGACCAAGGCTTTTATTGCTGAGCTTGCACCTATGGTAGCAGGTCTTGACAAGTGCGACATCGTGCTTTGCGTTCCTTACGTAGATATTGCTACCGCTGTTGAGGCGGCTACAGGCACCAACATTCACGTTGGCGCTGAGAACGTTCACTTCGCAGAGAGCGGCGCATACACCGGTGAGATCTCCGCAACTATGCTTAAGGAGATCGGCACTGAGTACGTTGTTATCGGACACTCCGAGCGCAGACAGTACTTCGGTGAGACCGACCAGACTGTAAATCTTCGTACCAAGGCTGCTCTTGCGGCTGGTCTTAAGGTTATCCTTTGCCTCGGTGAGGTTAAGGAGGAGAGACTCTCCGGTATTACCAATGAGGTTGTAAGACTTCAGACCAAGCTCGACCTTGCAGGCATCAGCGCTGACGAGCTTAAGAACGTTATTATTGCATACGAGCCCGTATGGGCAATCGGCACCGGCCTTACCGCTACCCCTGAGCAGGCTGACGAGACTTGCGGTGTTATCCGTGAGTGCATCGCTGAGCTCTACGGCACTGAGGCTGCTAACGAGATCATCGTTCAGTACGGTGGCTCTATGAACGACGGCAACGCTGCTGAGCTTCTTGCAAAGGAGAATGTTGACGGCGGTCTTATCGGCGGCGCATCTCTCAAGACCGACAAGTTCACCGCTATCGTAAAGGCTGCTAACGCGTAACGTCCACAAGGTCTGTTACATAATGAATTGCAAACTTTTTACTCTACGGATCTAAAGCTAATGCTTTCATGAATTAACTACGGTATAGATCGTAATTTGACCGTTGTTTGCAATTCAAATCATGGAGACGGCGGACGCCGGCGAAAAATCATGGCGCAGCCAATACATGATGCGTAAGCATCAATTTATATAGAAAAGAGTGAGGATGTGTGCTAAAACCAAGCGTCTTCACTCTTTTCGCTTGTTATACCTGAAAACGCTAAAAATGCAAATAATTATTGTCTTATTCATCTTTTAAAACACCTTTATACTATTGTTTGTGTTTTTTATCAAAAAAAGAAAGACGGAAAATAGGTACTGTTTTATGAGTGTCTTGAAGAATTCCTATTCGAAAAATGGAATAATAGCGCTTTGCTCACTTGTCTACTTCGTCAGCTATTTCTCACGCAAGGATTTTGCGGCGGTGATGGCGGGTATGATCACAGAGGGTGTAATCGCGCGCACCAATGCAGGCCTTGCGGGCACGATGCTCTTTGCCTTTTACGGCGTCGGTCAGCTTCTCAGCGGGTGTCTTGGCGACAGAATAAAGCCGAAGCACCTGATAATTATAGGTCTGTCGACAACCGCCTTGTGCAACGTGCTGATGCCATTAATATCCGAGGGAGCGATGATTGCTGTCTGGGGCATCAACGGCCTTGCGCAAGCTATGCTTTGGCCGCCTATTGTCAAGATTCTTTCGACCTATCTCGATCACGATACCTTCGTCACTGCAAATCTTATTGTCACCTCCGCGGCGCATCTTGCGACCGTAATTCTGTACGTATTTACACCGCTTTGCCTCGTATATATGAGCTGGCAGACAGTGTTTTATGCCGCTTCCGCTTTGGCTCTTGTATCTTGCGTTATTTTCGCTCTCCTTCTTGGACGTATCCTCCCTGATGAGGCTAAAGTCTCTTTGCCGCTTAAGGGTAATGCTATCGGAGTTGAGTCCTCTCGGGACGAAACAGAAGGGGAGGGAATTATGCCTGTCCTTAGAAGCTCGGGCATCTTCACAATACTTATCTGCATAATCGCTTGCGGCTTTTTGCGCGATGGAATTGAGTCTTGGTTGCCGACACTTTATTCGGAGGCCTTTGGCGAGGATGTGGCTAAATCCACTCTTTTGTCAATAATACTTCCCATTTTCTCAGTAATAAGTATTTCAGCCGTTACCGTCCTGCACAAAAGGCGCACGTTTAATAACGAGATTTTAGGCTCGGCGATACTATTTGCCTCCGCCATTATCTCTGCGGCAATTCTCGCACTTATCATCTCGCTCGAGGGAAGTGTTTTCGCTCTCATCTCCTTGATTCTTGCCGCATATATTTGTGCGGCGATGCACGGCGTAAACTTTCTGCTCATCTCCTGCCTGCCGGGTAGATTTGCTCGCTTTGGACGTGCTGCAACCGTCAGCGGCATCTGTAACAGCTGCATCTACGTTGGCGCCGCGGCATCTACCTACGGTATCGCATATATCTCAGAGAAGCTCGGGTGGGGTGCTACGGTCCTCGGCTGGTGCGTGATTCTCGGACTTGGAATTCTTTTTGCCATTATCTCAAGGCGCAGGTATACACGCTTTATAAACTCCGATTAATTTTATAAACCTTTATTTTGGCGCTGAGCTCTATTGCTCTGCGCCTTTTTCTTCCTATTTATATTATATATAATAAAATATTTATATTATTTATAAGCGTTTTTCTAATAAATTAGAATTTGGATTTGTATGTCGTTGAAATAGACAAAGTTTAGTCACAAAAGTTGTGCACATAGTACAAAGAATTGGATTTAAAATCGTTAATCTGCCTATTGGAAAATCGATTTGAATTTGGTAAAATATATACGATATAAAATATATTTCAAAGGAGATATTGAAAATGGCAGGTCTTTCACTCAGACACATTTACAAAAAGTATCCCGGCGGTGTTACCGCTGTATCCGACTTCAACCTTGAGATCAAGGATAAGGAATTCCTTATCTTCGTTGGTCCTTCGGGTTGCGGTAAGTCCACTACCCTTCGTATGATCGCAGGTCTTGAGGAGATTTCCGAGG
>CAZUQN010000006.1:0-57527 GCA_964622425.1 uncultured Ruminococcus sp. | reverse complement strand
AGTCTGTTGCTAAGCAGCTCGCTGACAAGTTCGGCTTCGAGTACGTTGCTATCACCCTCCGTGAGAGCCGCTCCGCATTCGATAACGGATGGTCCGCAATGCTCTACGACGTAAAGGGCGACGAGTACTGCTTCTCCAAGAAGTACGACCTCCACATCATCGACCGTGTAGGCGGCGGTGACTCCTTCGGCGGCGGTCTTATCTACTCCCTCCTCAGCGGCAAGTCCACTCAGGGCGCAGTTGAGTTCGCAGTTGCTGCATCCGCTCTCAAGCACTCTATCGAGGGTGACTACAACATGGTTACCGTTGCAGAGGTTGAGAAGCTCGCAGGCGGCGACGGCTCGGGAAGAATTCAGAGATAATTTAAATAATGCAATAAAAGCAAACAAAAGTGCTCATTCAAAACGAATGAGCACTTTTTATATCGCAAACTCAAAGCCAAAGAAAAAGAGAGCCCGACGAATCGGGCTCTCGGAGATATAGGTGATATAGTCATAAATACTATTAACATTGTTAACTATGGCATATCACTCGATAAAATTAAACTGTATTGAGATTGGACGGATTCTCTTGAGACAACCTTTTTTTCTTTCACAATTAAATCACCATATTCATCAAGGGGATCAATACTTACAAATTCAATCTCCAAGAGTGTTTCCTCGTTTATAAAGCTATAGGAAAATATACCATTGGAAATCAGGAAAGATAACTCCATATAAGGATCTATCGCCTTTACGTCTTTGGCTGTGCTGATTCCGGGTGTTATTCTATCAAAATGATCTATACTCATATTAGATGTTAAATACGCTGTAAAATAAACGGTAAGCTTTTCTTCGGAAAAGGTGGCGTTTGTGGAAACAGGAGAAACCCAGAACACATAAAATAATCCACCTTCTTCTACTCTATAAACCGAATATCCTCTTGTTCGCAAAACCTGAATCGGAAATCTTTCATTAACATCGGTATACTTTAACATTTTCGTGTTTGTCTTAAATTCGACAGATTCATTAAGATTACTGCCTTCAAAAAAAACACGCAATTCACTTAATTTATAAGAAGTTGTTAGACCGGTTTCTAACAACTCGTTATCATTCAATAGACCATCATTAATATACAAATTACTTTCACCTCTATTACTCTTATCACATGAGGATAAAATAACAATCACACATACAATAAATATGCTTAGACATTTCTTTTTTATCATGACTCATCCCACCCTACTTTAACAGCAAAATAAATAGTTTCATAATTATAGTATGGAAGTCCCATGTAGGCTTGGCCATCTTGCATCCACATTGCATACCAAATATCTGCCTCTACAAGTTTCTGATCAATATATAATCCTGGAGCAGTACCTGATTTATTATACCACGAATCTCCATCCAGCCTGATAAAATGATAGTCAATAGGTCCACATTTCATTGCCACTTTAAATTCATCATCACCTATTGGAGCATCAATAGATGCTAATTCGCGAACATTATCAACTCCTAGATCTTTTTTGACCGCCTCAAAAGTAGTTCGTGTAGAATCACCGCGCGAATACCCCGTTGGATCTGTAACAATTTGCTTTCCTATTCCATTTCCATAACAGTTGTATGAATTTGGGGATGCGGTATTCACATCTAAATCAGGTGCATTTGACAAGTCATCTCTAGGAGTTTCCTGCTCAGATTTAGATGAACAGCTAGTTAACGAAACTGCCAAAACTACAATCAAAGCTATAGCAAGTATCCACCCCTCGCCATTAGGATCTGCTCTCATAACAGGATTATTACCGCAATACGCGAACATATTGTATCCAGTTAAGCCTTGACCTGTGGAAACGTATCCATCCGCATTTATGAATCTACCGGTGTTCTGATCATAATACCTACTCTGCAGATAGTACAAGCCTAGGTTCACATCGTAATAATACCCTCTGTACTTAAATGGGTTTTTAGTTGCGGTAGTATTCATACCGCTATTGTAGTAGCTTGTAGTGCAAGTACCCCATGCGTTGTACTTGTACTCAATCAGCTTATTACCAGTCGCAGTGTCATATACTGCAACAATATCTCAGCCACAGTCGCATAGTCGCGTACTATCGCCTTCGCAAGTCTACGGCTCTGCCCGCTCCTTGCTTTGGGCGGTTTCAACTTCGCAAAAACAATACTCAATTGTTTTTACTCGTCTACCCTGTAGATTTTTCTCGTATCAATATACATCCCACACGTCAGATGCGTAGTTCACACCCCTGTACTTAAAGCCGATAGGCGCGCCGTTAGCGATACGCAGAAATCTGGCAAATAATACCTTTATCATCTTTATTATATCATGAATAACCCGACGTTTCAAGTTTTTTCAGTCTTTTAAATATTTTTCGGCACATATAACAAAAAAAAGCGTATTTTTCCCTTTGAAACGGCCGTTTTTTTGTTATCCCTTTATTTTTATTTTTTAGATGAAAAACGCCAAAAAAGTTTCACTTTTTCAAAAATTTAATAAAAATTAATATATCCAAAAAGTATTGTCTTTGCAGATTCATTAGTATATAATAAAAACACAAAAAAGGGAGGACAATATGATGCTAACTGTTTATCTTGCTATGCTGGATACCGAAGCTGAGAAGCAAAGCTTTGAGAAAATATATGAAAAATATAAAGATCGGATGATAGGACTAGCCTTTTCTATCCTAAAAGATAAGTACTACGCAGAAGAAGCGCTCGATGACGCATTCGTGGCCATAGCAAAAACGATACACTCATTGCCGCAGGATGATGAGTTGCACGAGAGCAATTACATTTACAAAGTGGTCAGAAATGCAGCTATAAGGGTTTTGAAAAAGAATAATAAAAGCGTACCCCTTGACGTATATACCGATCTGAATAATATATCTGATCATCAAACTCCACTAGATAATCTGATTGATCTTGAAAACGTCGGTAGGATTTCAGACTACATAAAGGAGATGCCTGAGGATTCACGTAATATTCTGATGATGAGATTTTTCCACAATATGAGCTACGTCGATATATCTGTTTCGCTCGGTATCAATTTAAACACTGTGAGGACAAAATTGAAACGAGGAACGGCTATACTTCAGGAACGAATTGAAAGAGGAGACGAAGGATGACTGCGGAGAATTTAAAATTAATAAAAGATGCGTTGTATATAATAGCCCGTGAGGAAAATGAAGCGATAGAAAGAGCCATAGCAAGCTCTCCAAAGCCGCCTGAGTCATTATACCAAAAGTGCGATGAAATGGTGGATGACTTATTAAAAAAGCAAAAACGACGCTTACCCATTAAAAAAGCAATAACTATTCTTATTGCCTCAGCTATTATCATGTCAATGTTTGCTATTACTGCATACGCTTTAAGAGATAAAATCGGAGGATTTTTTGTAGATTTCTTTGAGAAATACGCAGAGCTTACTTCTGATAATAATGACGAAAACAGCTATAGCCCCTCGGACGTATCGATTACATATCTGCCCGAGGATTATAACGAGACAAGAAAAAATATAGGTATTGCAGGCGCACTTTATGAATGGAAAAACAACGATAATATTATTACTCTCCAATTTAGACCATTTTCAAACGGTTCTCACGCAATAGACACTGAGGATTCAAACTACACTATAATAGAATTGGGTGATCTTACCGTATTCAAAGCAGAAAAGTATGGTGATATAAGTGCCACATGGACTGACGAAAAAATGGTATATACCCTCTCAACCACCGGCATCGAGTGGGTTGAGATGGTGAAGATCATTGAAGGAATAAAGGTTGAAGAATAAAAAACACGGCAAGTTGATCCGCTTTTGACGGATGCTTGCCGTGATGTTTTTTATAGACGTGTGCTTGCCGTTTGGCAATCATAGTTCGTGGACAGTATCCACGTACCTCACCGCGCTGATGGCGTCGGGAGCGTAGAAGTCTGCGCCGATCTTCTTGGCGTAGGTAGCTGTCAGGACCGCTCCACCGACGATAATCCTTACACGGGGTAACTCCTCTCTGACTCTCGCGACGGTTTCCTCCATTGACGGCAGGGTGGTCGTCATCAGGGCGCTGAGACCGAGAAGCTCGGCTCCGCTCTCGCGCAGAGCCCACAAAATATGAGCGGTCGGCACGTCGCGCCCGAGGTCTATGATCTCATAGCCATAGCTCTCGAAGATAAGCTTTACTATATTCTTGCCAATATCGTGTATATCGTCCTTGACCGTAGCGAGGACGATTTTGCGTCCGTTATTGGTATCGGATGCGGGTGTGTGCTCACGGATAACCGAAAATGCGGCATTTGCCGCCTCGGCGCTCATAAGTAGCTCAGGCAGATATACGCGCTTCTCCTCAAAGCCGCGGCCTACTTTGTCAAGCGCGGGTATAATCTCATTATTGATTATATCGAGAGCATCGCGTGTTGCCATCAGCGTCTCGGTCTTTGCCTTAGCCTCAGCCTTGAGGCCTTTTTCTATAAGCTCACCTAGGGGCGTGTCGACTTTTGCCTGCTTTTCCGCCTTTGGTGAGCTCACCTTCTTCGAGGCGTAGGCGACGTAATCTCTGCACCCCTCGTCCTTTGCGCTGAGTGCCATATACGCTCTGTAAGCATTCATAATAGCCTCGCTCTCGGGGTTGATGATAGCGAGGTCGAGCCCCGCAAAGAGAGCCGCGGTATAGAATGCGGAATTGATAATGTCACGCTCAGGCAGACCGAAGGAGACGTTGGAGACACCGAGGGTACACTTATACCCCTTAGCCTTAAGCATCCTCACCGCCTCGAGAGTTACGTTTGCGTTATCCGCGCCCGAAGCAACGGTAAGAGTCAAGGGGTCGAAGATAAGCTCCTTTTTGTCGATGCCGTATCTCTCTGCCTCTCGCACGATTCTCTCAGCAATCTCTACTCTGCACTCTGCGGTCTCGGGTATGCCGCCCTCGTCCATAGTCAGAGCAACGACAGCCGCGCCATATTTTCTAACCAGCGGGAATACCGAGTCCATGCTCTCCCTCGAGCCATTGACCGAGTTCAGCAGTGGCTTGCCCGAGTATATTCTCATAGCGGACTCCATTACGTCCGCCTTGCCTGTATCTATCTGTAATGGGAGATCGGAGACCGACTGTATTTCCTTTATCACGCGAGTCATCGTTGCGCACTCGTCAATGTCGGCGAGTCCCACGTTTACGTCGAGGATATCCGCTCCGTGCTCCTCCTCGGAGAGAGCAACCGATAAAATATAGGATACGTCACCCGAGCGGATAGCCTCCTTGAGCCTCGGTTTTCCCGTAGGATTGACGCGCTCACCCACTATTTTTGACACGCCCCCCACCCTTACCGAGTGAGTGTAGGATGAAACGAGCGTCAGATCCTTCTTCCCGGGCACGCTTGCGGGTATATCCCTTGCCGCCTTATAGAGTGCCGAGATATGCTCGGGAGTGGTGCCGCAGCATCCGCCAAGGACGGTAGCGCCCATAATCGCCGCCTTAGTCATCACCTCGGCAAATGCCTCGGGACTGAGGCTATACACGGTCTCGCCATCCACCATCTCGGGCAGTCCCGCATTGGGATTGAGAATGATAGGAGTCGAGGAGCACTCGAGAAGCTCGGGCAAGAGCTCTAGCATATGCTCGGGTCCGACCGAGCAATTCATACCTATGGCGTCAACCCTGAGTCCCTCGAGCATAGCAACGACCGCCTCGGGTGTCGCGCCTGTCAGGAGCTTTCCGTCAGCACCAAAGGCGCAGGTAACGAAGACGGGGAGCGAGGAATTCTCCTTAGCGGCAAGGACAGCCGCCTTGGTCTCGTAAAGGTCGCTCATAGTCTCGATAAGTATAAGGTCTGCACCGAGACTCTCTGCAAGGCGCATATTGGTCGCAAAAATCTCCACGGCCTCATCGAAGTCGAGGTCGCCAAAGGGCTTCAGCATCCTACCCGTAGGCCCGACGTCAAAGGCAATATGAGCCTCCTTGCCCGAGAGGCGCACCGCCTCCTTGGCAATATCAAGGGCGAGTGAGAGCTCGCTCTCAACGTTATCGCACCCCAGCTTATTTATACCAAAGGTGTTTGTCTTTATAATATCCGCGCCAGCTTCGAGGTAAGCGAGATGGAGCTTCACTACCTCATCTCTCGCCCTTTTATTCATCACCTTGCAGGACTCTCCGGGAAGCAGTCCTACCTTCTGTAAAACCGTACCCGTGCCTCCGTCAAAGAAAAGGCGCTCATTTCTTATTCTTTCGGTTATTTTCTTCATTTTATTCTCCACGCCCCTATACGTCCTTGATTACGATCAGGGCATTTACGCTTTTTTTAGGCACCATAAGACCGCTCTCTGTCATCCTTATTCCGAGCGTCTTGTCAGCGCCCGAGAGAGCTACAAGTTCCTTACCGAGAGATAACTCAAGGTCACCGTACCCCGGGCTAAATCTCGGCCTAGTGTCAAGCCCATCGCATATCTCCCTCTCGGCAAGATCGCAAAGAGCCTCTATTAGAGCATCTGCCATAGCGTCGATAATAAATGCCCGAGAGGCGGAGAGCTGCGCCGTTTTCAGGATAAGTCTGTCCACTCCCACACCGAGCGTCGCGACAAGCGCAAGGCAAGAGGACGAGCCCTCGAACAGCTTCATAAGAGCGGTGCTCCCTGAGGTTGCATTTCCTATGGTTATTCCGCCCATTTCCCTATTTAATTTCACACGTGTGGCGGCATAGGCGGGCTTTGCCACGGCTATCAGCTCGTCGTAGAGCTCACGGTAGGCTCCGCTCTCAGCGCCATACGGCACACCGAGTCTTGCGGCAAGCTCGCGTCCGTCAAGCTCCAGCTCGCGCGCGTTTACGTTGCGGTTTATCATTTATCTTTCCTTAAATCCCAAGAATTTTCGACATACCCGACTGTATACTTCTTGCCACGTCGGGCTTGTTCATCGAGTAGACGTGTACGGCGTTGAAGCCGCCTGCGTAAAGGTCTATTATCTGCTCTATGGCAAAAGCGATGCCCGCCTCTTTCATAGCCTCGGGACTGTCACCGTATCTGTCGATGATGCGCATAAACTTCTTCGGCAGAGCGTTGCCCGAGATGGACACAATCCGCTTTATCTGCTTTGCGTTTGTGACCGGCATAATTCCGGGTACTACGGGCACGTCAATCCCCTCGCTAAGGAGCTTGTCCATATAGCTGTAAATTATCTCGTTATCGAAGAACATCTGCGTGGTGAGAAACTCGCAGCCCGCGTCTGTCTTGATCTTGAGATTTCTTATATCCTCCCCGAGGCTCGCGCTCTCGGGATGTCCCTCGGGATAGCAGGCGCCGCCTATACAAAAGCCGCCTACATCACGAATTTTCGCCACCAAATCCGACGCAAATCTATACACGCCCCGGTGCTTCTCTACTCCCTCGGGCAGATCTCCGCGCAGTGCGAGGACGTTCTGGGTACCCCTGCTCTCAAGCTCTGCGAGTATGGCGTCCACCTTCTCCTCAGTAGTGCCTATGCAAGAAAGATGGGCAAGAGGAGTAACCCCTCGCGCCGCTATGCAGGACGCTATCTCGGGGGTATATATATCCGTCGAGCCTCCCGCGCCGTAGGTAACGCTCATGTATCCCGGGTGGAGGTCGGCAATCTCCTCGGTCACGCGTCTGACCGTCTCAAGACTATCAAAGCTTTTCGGCGGAAAGACCTCAAACGACAGCGACGGCTTATTTCCTTTTATTATATCTATGATCTTCATTTTCTATTTCCTTTACCGAAGCGATCTTTTTCTTTGATTTAATTATACAACACTTTATTCGTTTTTTCAATATAAATATAATAGAAAAGAAAAAGCTGCCGCAAACCGAGGTCTGCGGCAGCATAAGCTATTTTTCCAATAAACTATTTTTACTTCAAGCCCATGAGCTTGTATGCGAATTCAAGCTGATCCTTCTGGAGATTGTTGATAGCATTGCGGTAAGCAGCAAACGCTTCTCTGTACTCCTTGAGTACGTTCGCCTGACCGAGATATTCAGTAGGCAGATCTCTACTGAGAGTTTTTACTGCGTAATAGCCATCGGTAAGAGCACGGTAATAATCCTTCACCTTTGTGGTATAGAGTGAGCCCTGTTTTTCCATAGCCTCTATCTTAGCAAGACTCTGTACGATGTGCTTGTTAACGTCGGGAATACCACGTCTGACAATAGTATCCTCGGTATCTACCTCAAGTCCGCGTGTATCCGCGCTGGGTACCCAAGTGCTCATATTATCATAGGTGTAGCCTACGTCGATCTCGGTCTTCTTGCCTACTGTAGTGTCATCGACAAGCTCGATAACAACCGCGATATTGAAGACAAGTGCCTCACCGCTTGAGATAGCAAGCTTCATATATTTAGATCTGTCTTTTTCCTTCTCGGTTCCAAGCTTAGCTACGTCCTCGGGAGAGTATGTAGCATGGTTGGACGAGAATCCTTTCTCAGTGGTATGAATGAATGTATAGGTATCCATAATCTCAAACTTAAAGCTCTGGTTAGAGGAAACAATGGAAAGTCTGAGAGTCTGATACTGTCCGTTACCGAGATCCTCTCTCATATACGCGGTTCTGCCATCCTCGGAGATCTCTACGCTGTCAACGTAGGATTTGGAGTAGTGAGCGAACCAATATACGGTCTGGAAGCTGTCAAAGGCGATCTGGTCCTGGATAACGGTAGTCTTTCTGTCATTGGTAAGAAGCATACCGCGCTCCCACTTACTTACGTGAGATCCGAGAGTCTTGCCCATATCGTAAGTAACGTATGCGCCATACTCGTTGGATCCCCAAGAATAAGCGTCCGCAACAGCGTTGAGAAGCTGACCGTAAGGAACACCGGTGGGGTCTGTGGCGATAGCTACGGTGTTGTTGCCCTCGGGCTTCATTACGTAGTATCTGTATCTGGTAGCATCGGGCCAGAAGCCGGGAGCGTTATAGTTCTCGGTTCCAAGGTCGTAGATCCAGATGTTGCCGCCGTTGTGATATACAAAGTCACCCGCGTCGATCTGACCGTGAGTAACGTTGTTGTTACCGCCGATCATAGATGCGAAGAGCGCGCCTCTCTCCCAACTTGATCTGGTTGCAAAGAGGTCGATATTGTCGGAATAGTAGTCAAGCTGAACCGCATCCGCATCGATCTCTATTCCTCTCGGATAATAGATCATATCGATAAGGGTAGCCGTCTTAACATTGCCGTTTATCTGATTGAGTCTTACGTCGTAAAGTGTTGCATCGTTAAAGTACTGAGCAACGTAGAAGAAGTAGCTGGTATCCTGAGAACCGACGCTTCCGTCATGGAAGGGGAAGTAATGAGCGTCGTTGTCCTCGGTATGGCACGCATAGTAGCAGGTGGTATCCATACCCCAGCAGTCCATAAGACCGTAGTTCTTACCGGTCGCGCTGTCAAGAGCAGCCGCCATACGGAAGAAGTTGTTAGTACCGTAGTTCCAATAACCGGGACCCTCGTTGTAAGAACCGTCGGGAGCATAGCAATCAAGACCGAGCTCAACGAGAGTTCTGAAGTTGTCGGAGAGCATGTAGGTTGCCTCGTAAACGTAAGTGTCGTCAACGTCGCCGAGAATTGCGAGAGCCGCAACGGTCATACCGCCTACACAAACCGCCGCCCAGTTGTTGGTTCTTGCGGAATAGTAACCGCCGCCCGTACCTACTACGGGGCTGAGGTGGTCACTGGTCTTGTTAACGGTGGAGTAATATCCCTCGTGCACTCCCTGTCTTGCAAGGATCTCTGCGAGAACAGCAACGTCATAGGATTCGCCGTTAGGACGCTTAGCGCCGGAGGCTGCAAGCTCTACGTAGCCGTTGTAGGTCCAGTCATAGTAAACAGCGAAATCGTTAGAAGCATCCGCGCAGTTAAGGAAGTGACCGGGACCCCAGTGAGTCCAGCCGCCAAGGATAACCGCGATCTCATAGCAGAGCTGAAGATACTTAACGTCCTTGGTAAGAACGTAAGCGTAAGCCATGCCCTCAAGACGGGTGGTACGGTTTGATATATCCGAACGTCCGCCGACGTCGTAGCCGTATGCATCAAGATAATTTTGGTTAAGGCTGGAGGTACCACGGGACTTATGCTTTTCAGCCTCGTATTCCTCGTCGGTAAGAACACCGGCAAAGGTCTCGTAGGTGCCGTTTGAATCCTTCTTGGCGTAGTACTGATAGTAGCTCTCGCCCGAATTGATGATTCTCTGATAGTGTACCCACATCCAGTACTCCTCGGTATCCTCTATAAGAGTTCCCGCAAGGCGCTTAGCCTCGAGAGTCTGATACTCGTTGTACATGGTCTCGATCTGCTCACCGTTAGCGAGAATATAAGGATGCTGGAAGCCGTTGGTATACGACTCAACATCAGCGTAGATACTCTCGGCAGTGTAGTATTCGAATATAAACTCCTTCATAACGGAGATCATAGCGGAGAGGTTAACGTTTCTGTCGAGAAGATCGGGAGTCTGGGAAACAGTCATATAACCCATATCGTCATAATCGCTGTAATATCCGGGGAAGAGCTTTTCCACGTCATCAAGAACGATTGCGATATAAGAGTTGCCGTCAGCATCGGTTATGTAACCGGGAGCCGCCGTGAGTGCAACAACGTTGCCGCCAACGTTAGCACTGTCCTTACCTACAACGATATTCGTCGCGGAAAGGCCGGTGGAAATAGCAATAGTCTTTCCGTCGGGCTGAATATAGTAAGGAAGACCTATATATTCAAGAACCTTATCAAGAGAGATCATAACCTTGCCGTCGATCTTTACGGGAGCGCCATATACGGTGCCGTCCTCTGCGGTGGCGATGGGCTTCTTCTCCTTGTTGATGTAGCAGTAATCAACACCAACCTTCATCGAAAGAACGGTAGAAAGATCAATAGCAACGCTTCCCGATCCGCCTTCGATATTCTCGGTCTTTGCCGCGCCCGCATCAACAAGAGTACCGTAACCCATATCGGTAGTGATTTCCTCTATCTGATTTGTGCCGTCGTAAACCTTCATGTTATCGAAGCAGATGCTGGTGCCGTAGTTCTCGGGCTTATCATTGCCGGTAGACTGGAAACGGACCATCTGAATGCCCTTTCCGCTCTTACCTACGATCTCGAAAGGCTTGTTGTTAAGAAGTACTGTTTCACCCGATCCGTCCGCGGGACCGTAGTAGATATACATAAGGAAGGTATTCTCGTTATCAGTTCTTGCCTTTTCCTTGGCTGCAGCATCGGTCATTGCCTCTATTTCTTCCTTGGTATGCACCTCGTAAGTATAGTCGCAAATGACCTGAATTCTGGTCCAGGAATTGGTGAGCTCGAATGCGGGCTCACCGCCTTCCATAAGATAAACCTTATTGTCCACTACCCTCAAAAGGCAGAAGTTGGTTCTGGTATCGGAGCTGGTACCTTTAGTACCCATGCTCATAACGTTGGTAAAATTACAAATATCGTCGCTCTTAACGTCGAACTCAAATACGGTACCGATCTCCTGGTTAGCGCCGAAATTGAGCTGAGCGTAATCGTTATCGCTCGAGTTGAGCTCAAGACGCCAGAAGTAGTTGGTTTCGAAGCTGGAGGTCTCTTCACTGTCGATGACAAACAGCGTAGAGCCTGTGGAGCCCTGGTCAACCATATCCATACCGTTCGATACGCCCCATCCTTCTCCAAAGTGACGGTTGTAGACGAGAGTTATTTCTTTTTCTTCCGTATCCTCGGTCTCATCTTCTGTGCTCTCCGACTCCTCGGCGTTTGCAAAGATGGCAAACATAGAGAGCAGTGATGACATCACAAGAATAAGCGAAAGCACTCTCAGAAATTTATTTTTCATAGGAGTTTCTCCTTTTTTGTGATTTGCTGATTTAAGGACATCGCATAATCTGTTGTAATCGAGTAAATGTAAACAATATTTTACAAAATACTACATTAGAACAAAAGATTACAAAAGCAGAGCGGAGTTGCCATCTGTGGTGGTTCTCCGCTCTTTTTGGGTCTAGCCTAAACAGATCAGTCCCCGAAGCTAATAATTAATGTCATTACTTCAAGCCCATGAGCTTGTAAACAAACTCGAGCTGATCCTTCTGGAGATTAGTGACAGCCTTGCGGTAAGCCGCGAATGCTTCTCTGTACTCGGTAAGGACTGCCTTCTGATCATTGTACTCGGAGGGCATATCTCTACCGAGAGTCTTTACTACGTAGTAAGCATCGGTAAGAGCGCGGTAGTAATCCTCAACCTTCTCGGTGTAATGAACACCCTGCTCTTCCATAACGCCTATCTTGAGCAAGCTCTGAACGAAGTGCTTATCAACGTCGGGAACGCCACGTCTGATGATGGTATCACTGGTGTCGATCTTAAGACCGCGGGTATCCGCAGCGGGCTCCCAATCCTTAGCCATGTTTTCCACGAAGGTGTAGCCTACGTCTATTTCTGTCTTCTTGCCGACGGTGCTGTCATCGATGAGCTCAATAACAACTGCGACCTTAAATTCAAGAACGTCGCCGCTCGCGATAGCAAGCTTCATGAAGTTCTGTCTCGAATTTTCTCTCTCTCCGCCAAGCTGAGATACTGCCTCGGGAGAGTACGTAGTGTTGTTGGAGGCAACTCCAGCCTCGGAGGTGTGGAGGAAGGTGTAAGTATCCATGAGCTCAAACTTGAAGGTCTGGTTAGAAGATACGATGGAGAGTCTGAGAGTCTGGTAGATCTTCTCGCCGTGCTCATCCTTACCGAGATACTGTCTCATGTAAGCGGTTCTGCCGTCCTCGGATATCTTTACACTGTCAACGTTAGTCTTGGAATAGTGAGCGAACCAGTATATCTTCTGGAAGCTCTGGAATGCGATCTTGTCCTGGATAACGGTAGTCTTTCTGTCGTTGGTAAGAAGCATACCGCGCTCCCAAGAGTTGACCTGAGCGCCAAGAGTCTTGCCCATATCGTAAACAACGTACGAGCCGTGCTCGTTTGAGCCCCAAGCCTCCATCTTTGCAGATGCGTTAAGGAGCTGACCGTAAGGAACGCCTGTGGGATCTGTGGTGATAGCTACGGTGTTGTTGCCCTCGGGCTTCATTACGTAGTATCTGTATCTGGTAGCACTCGGCCAGAAGCCGGGAACGTTGTAATTCTCGGTGCCGAGATCGCAGATCCATACGTTACCGCCGTTGTGGTATACGAAGGAGCCTGCGTCGATCTGACCGTGAGTAACGCTGTTGCTGCCGCCGATCATAGATGCGTAGAGCGCACCCTTCTCCCAGCTTGATCTGGTTGCAAAGAGATCAACGCCGTCGGAGTAATAGTCGAGCTGAATCTCTTCAGCCTCGAGATCAAGATCTCTGGGGTAGTAAAGCATATCGATAAGAGTCGCACGCTTAACGCTGCCGTTGATCTGATTAAGTCTTATATCGTAAAGAGCCGCGTCGCCAAAGTAATTAGCAACGTAGAAGAAGTAGCTTGTATCCTGAGAACCTGCGCTTCCCTCATGGAAGGGGAAGTACTTAGAGTCGTTATCCTCGGTATGAAGTGCATAGTAGCAGGTGCTGTCTATGCCCCAGCAATCCATAATGCCGTAGTTCTTACCTGCAGCGCTGTCAAGAGCGGCAGCCATACGGAAGAGGCTGTTGGTACCGATGCTCCAGCAAGAGGGACCCTCAACGTAGGAGCCGTCGGGAGCATAGCAGGAGAGACCTTTATCAACAAGAGTCTGGAAGTTCTTAGAAAGCATTGTGGTTGCCTCGGTAACGTAAGTCTCGCTAACGTCACCAAGAACAGCGAGAGCCGCAAGGGTCATACCGCTGACGTTTGCCGCTACGGTGTAGGAGCCGTCCTCGGAATTTGCCTTGGGAATAATGTGCGAGCTTCCCTTGGAGGTTAAGTCATAACCTACGTGAACACCCTTCTTTACAAGGATATCAGCAAGAGTCGCAACGTCGTAAGCGGAGCCGTCGGGACGGGTAACGCCCTTTGCAGCGAGCTCTACGTAGCCGTTATAGGTCCAGTCATAGTAAAGAGCGAAATCGCTGGACGCGTCTGCACACTCAATGAAGTGGTTGGGACCCCAGTGAGTCCAGCCGCCGAGAATAACTGCGATCTCGTAAGAGAGCTGAATATACTTAACGTCCTTGGTAAGAACGTAAGCGTAAGCCAAACTCTCAAGACGTGCGGTACGGTTTGCAATACCCGAGTGTCCGTTTTCATCGTAGCCCTGAGTCCCGAGATTATCCTGGCTGAGGCTCAAGTTACCGCGGGATACACCGTTGTTCTCCTCGTACTCCTCATCGGTAAGAACACCGACGAAGGTGTCGTACGTGCCGTTTGAATCCTTCTTAGCGTAGTACTTGTAGGAGTTTTCACCTGCCTTAACGATTCCCTGGTAGTGTACCCACATCCAGTACTCATCGGAGCCCTCATCGAGAGTTCCCGCAAGATACTTTGCGTTGTACTCCTGATATTCGTCATATAATGCCTCAAGCTGATCGCCGTTAGCAAGAATATAAGGATGCTGGAAGTTGTTGGTGTTTGCCTTGACGTCGTTATAGATGCTCTCGGGAGTGTAGTACTCGAACACGAACGCCTTCATGACGGAAACCATATTGTTGAGGTTAGAGTTTCTGTCGATCAAATTACGCGACTTGGAAACGGTCATGAAGCCCATCTCGTCGTAATCGCTGTAATAACCGGAGAAGAGTCTGCCCACGTCATCAAGAGCGATAACTACGTAGGAATTGTTATTCTCATCGGTTACGTAGCCGGGAGCCGCGGTAAGAGGAATGTTATTCGCTCCGACAGCCGCAATATCCTCACCTATAACGATGTTGAACGAAGTACCCGAAGAAGCACTGCCATCCTCGGAAGGAAGGGGCGAGATAGCAATGGTTTTTCCGTCGGGCTGTACGTCATATTCATAGCCTGTATATTCGAGAACCTTATTAAGAGGAATCATAACTACGCCGTTAACTCTTACGGGAGCGCCGTATACGGTGCCGTCATCCGCAGTGGCGATAGCCTTCTTTTCCTTATTGATGTAGCAATAATCAACACCGACCTTCATGGAAAGAGCGGCGGTGAGATCAGAGGAGGAGCTGCCGGTGCCTGCCTCGGGATCAAAGTCAAGCTCCTTGCTCTCGTCAACAAGATCGCCACAGCCCATCTCGGAGGTAACGGTCTGGAGCTCGTTTGTGCCGTCATATGCCTTGATGTTATCAAAGCAGATGCTGGAGCCGTAGTTTTCGGGCTTATCCTGCTCGGTGGACTGGAAGCGGATCGACTCGATACCCTTTCCGCTCTCACCTACTACCTCAAGAGGACCGTTGTTATAAAGAACGGTTCTGCCCGAGCCGTTTGCGGGGCTGTAGTAGATATACATACGGAAGGTGTTCTCGTTTTCAAGTCTTGCCTTGTCCTGGAAAGTAACGTCGGGTAATGCGGCGATCTCCTCGTCGGTATGTACAACGTAGGTGTAGTCGCAGATAACCTGAATTCTGGTCCAGGATTCGGTGAGCTCAAACGCGGGCTCGCTTCCCTCCATAAGATAAACCTTATTATTCTCGACCTTCATGAAGCAGAGATCGGTTCCGCCATCCTTGGTGGAAAGGCTTATAACGTTAGTGAAATTACAGTCAACATCTCTCTTAACGTCAAACTCAAATACGGTACCGATTTCCTGGTTAGCGCCAAAATTAAGCTCGGCGTAGTCGTTATCGCTCGAGTTGAGCTCAAGACGCCAGAAATAGTTGGTGCCTTCACGTTCGATGTTGAATGTTGTAGATCCGGTAGAACCCTGATCGAGTAATTCCATACCGTTATCAAGATTCCATCCTTCGCCAAAGTGACGGTTGTAGAGGAGCGTGAACAGCTCTTCTTCCGTGCCCTCGGTTTCATCCTCGGTGCTCTCTGTCTCTTCAGCGTTTGCGAAGATGGCAAACATAGAGATCAGAGAAGACATCACAAGGATAAGTGCAAGCATTCTCAGAAATTTGCTTTTCATAAGAGGTTCTCCTTTAAATAATTTGCTGATTTTAGAATAACACACCTTTTTTTTAAAATCAAGACCTAATATGATTATTATTTAATAAAAAAATAAAACTACACAAAAAACCCGAGAGCGCACTGTTAAATCTTCACAAAACAAAAGCGAAGAGCCTCACCTTGTCCGTGGACTCTCCGCTTCTCTTTATATACTTATAATGAACTCTACGGTTACTCCGTCATCGCTGTGCGCGCGGACGGTGCCTCCGTGCGCATGGACTATCGCCTGCACGACCGAGAGCCCTATTCCCGAGCCGCCCGTATCCGAATTTCTCGACAGGTCGGTGCGGTAGAATCGGTCAAACCATCTGTCAAGAGAGCCCTTCTCCACACCGCTGGTGGTATTGGAAAACCTGATCTCCACTCCGTTTGCCAGCTTCTGCACCTTGACCAAGACCGAGCCGCCCTCATTTACGTATCTGAAGGCGTTGTCCGCGAGCAGAGTGATGCATCTGCGGAGCTCTCCCTCGTTACCTACCATACGCACGTTTTCGGAGATGGCAAGCTCAAAGCTGACGCCCTTTGACATAGCGATGCTCCTATACTGCTCACAGGTGTCGAAGAATGCCTCCGAGACGGAAAACTCATTCATCTCAAGCTTGACGCCCTCCTCCATCTTGGAGAGGATAACGAGCTTTTCGGTGAGCGAGGCGAGCTTTGCGACCTGGCTTCTGATGCCCTCCGTCCACTGGCTCTCGCCGCTTTCCATCTCGATTATCTCCGCGTTGGCGGATATTACGGTGAGGGGCGTTTTCATCTCATGGCCCGCATCCGTGATAAATCTTTTCTGCTTTTCGTAGCTCTCGATAATGGGCTTCAGCACAATATCGGAAAGAAGAACGGCCACAATGAAGATCAATACGATTCCAAGTCCGCTGATAACGAGACTTGATATGAGGAATGAGCGCACCGACTTTAATTCTCTGGTTGCATCGAGAAAGACGTAAATAATGCTGCCGTCCTCGGTAACACCCCTCATGTACTTGTAGGATTCGATGTATCCGTTTTCTTTTTCCTTGGAGTATATCATACTCGCATACTCCTCAGCCTGAGCCGTGTCAATAGCTGCGATTTTTGAGGTGTCAACCGACAAAACGGTGCCATCCGTGTCAAATTTTACAGTAAAATATCTCGTTTCGAAGGGAGTCTCGGGGCTCATGCTATCTCGCACGTCCTCCTTCTTCTCCTCTTCCTTTTCTTCCTCTTCCTTGCCGCCCTGGTCGGTCCCCGTGCCTTCAGTCTCTTCTCCTTCTTCCCCCGTATTCTGATCGGTATCGGTCACGGAATCGGAGCCCGAATCCTCGGAGTTATCGGGATTCTCAGGGTCCTCCTCGGGGGTATCGGGCAATGGGAAGTCCGGCATCTTTCCCTCGTTTTCAACGATCAGGGAAAGCTTATCGTATAGCTGTGAGTTAAGGGAAGAATAGCTCGTTATGTTTATCGCGGTGACGATTATACTGAGGACCGCCGTGACGGATAGCATAACGAAAAGAGTGTATTTTCTCTTGAGGCGCTTTATCATTTACCCGCCTCCAGCGAATAACCGAGATTTCTGTGAGCCTCGATCTCGACACTTGAGCCGATGCCCGCAAGCTTCCTTCTGAGATATGAAACGTATACCCAAACTACGTTTTGCTCCGTCTCGCTGTCATAGCCCCATATCTTGTCCATAAAGCGCTCGACCGAGATGATTCCGCCATCGGCGCTGATGAGCATCTCAAGCATCTGGAATTCCTTGTTGGTAAGTCTCACGCTTGAGTCGCCGCAGTGAAGCATACAAGAGGAAAGCTCGAGCGTAAGATCACCAAACGCAAGCTTCGTGTCCACACTCTCGGTGCGGCGTCTGAGCATTGCGCGCACTCTTGCGAGCAGCTCCTTCATGGCGAAGGGCTTGGTGAGATAATCGTCCGCTCCCGCATCGAGTCCCTCCACGCGGTCATCTATGTCCGATTTTGCCGTTAAAATCAACACGGGTATGCTGTTACCGCCATCTCTGATGCGTCTGAGAACGGTCAAGCCATCAACCTTCGGCATCATTATATCAAGTATTGCTCCGTCGTAGTCGCCGTTTTCAAGGTAGCAGATTGCGTCCTCTCCGTTATGTACCACGTCGACGGAATAATTGTTGTGTCTGAGAATTACCGCCAGAGCCTTGGCAAGCTCCTTCTCATCCTCTGCAAGAAGTAATCTCATATATGATCCTCCAAAAATATTTTTCCTACACATAGGCTATCAAACGTAGCTTAAAGCAACTTAAAAGCATAGCCGCCCTTTAATTTTACCATAAAGAGCGGCGTATTTCAAGTGTATCGGATTATTATTCCTTCCGAAAGTCATTTTTCTTCACTCTGAACAAAAGCCTCATCATAGCCCGACCGTCAAACGGAATGAGGGGATAGAGATAACCGTATTTTCCCGTAACTGTGACGTTGGTGAAAACGAGAAATAAAAACAGAAGTCCTCCTGCAAGAAGCCCCCACGTGCCGAGGAAATACGTGAGAATGAGAGTTGCGACTCTGACAAACTTTATTGCATATCCGAGCTCCACGTTTTGCTGAGCAAAGCCCGCTATTGCAACGAATGCCATATAGAGTATGACGTCCTCGCACACCCACCCTACCCCGACGGCAAAATCACCTAGCAGAAGCGCGCCTACGACCGACAGAGAGTTGGAGAGCATATCGGGCGTATTCATCGATGCGATCTTAAGGCCGTCGATCGCGACCTCAACGAGCAAAAGCTGAAGAATTATAGGCAATGCACCCGGATCATCAGGAACTAAAAAGAGCAAATAGCGGGGGAGCGTGTGAGAATATTCGAGGCAAAGATACCAAAGAGGAGTCACTATCACGGACAGAATGAGTATGACAGTGCGAATGAGCCTTAGATAGCTTCCGGTAAGCGGCGGGAAGTAATAATCGTCGGTCTGCTGAAGGTAATCAAACACCGAGGTCGGCAGGACCATCACCTGCGGCGAGGTATCGCATATCAGAAGCACACTTCCCTCAAGCAGCTGAGCGGAGGCGGTGTCAGGCCTCTCGGTTGTTCTTATCTTCGGGAAGGGATTAAGCCAGCCTCTTCTGACAAGACTCTCGGCAATGCTTCTATACCCAAGGCACACTCCCTCGGGCTTTATGCTCTTTAGCTTCTCTGACAAGCTGCGTATCAGCTTCTCGTCAGCGACTCCCTCGATATAACAGAGCACGACGTCAGTATGCGACGAGCCGCCGATATCAAAGTGTCGCATCGTCAGTCTCGGGTCGCGTATGCGTCGGCGTATCAGGGCGGTGTTCATAACGAGAGTCTCGACAAAGCCGTCCCTCGCGCCCTGCATAACTCTGTCGGAGCTCGGCTCCTCGGTGCCTCTGGCGGGATATGTCCTCGCGTCGATAAGTATCGCCTCGGTGGGAAAGGCGGAGGATAAAAGCGCGGTCTGTCCCGACAGCACCGACGTCACAATGCGCTCCGCCTCAAGGCCGAGCTCTACCTCAATATACGGCAAAGAGCGGACAAGGTCCCCTGCCGTGCCAAGACTCTTCTTGGAGAGAAGATACTGCATCAGCCTCTGCATCTCGGAATCCTTGGTAAATCCGTCAATATAGAAAAAGCACACATCCTCCCCCGCGACAAGAAGATGCCTCTCGATAATATCAAAGCTCTCCCCTACCCTTAGTCTCGATGAGAGGAGAGATACGTTTGCCGTATGACTAAGACTGAGTCCCATAAATAACCTCCGCTTTTTTAGAGGATTATGGACAAATACAAGGAAAGCTATTCGTTATTACACTAACACTCCGCAGTTTTTCTCATTTATTTATCTGGAAAGCCATTCAAAAAGACAATAAAAAGCACCCATATGGCCGAAAAACTCCACACGGGTGCCTCTGTATTTGATTTTAATCGACCTTTCTCTTGCCCATTCTTCTAAACTGACCGACAAGCGGAAAAGCGCGTTTTTCCTTGAATGAGCGCACAACGTCACCTGCCTCCGAGGGCGTCTCGGTAGTGAAAATAAAGTGATAGGAAAGACCTGCCGCCTCATCCTGTCTGTCACCCATATAGGTGTATGCGGAATTGAAGATGAGATTGCGGTGGTCATACTCACGCATCATCGGGAATTTTATACCCTTTCTGTCAATGAGCTGACACCTGCCGCACTTGTCACAGCCGAAGTTTTCCTTCATAAAGCAGCGTTCGGTAATCATCAGCGGGATTCTGCCGTATACGATAGCTCTGCCGCCTACCCATCTTGCCTGCCTCGAGGTAAGCTCAGGAGAAAGCACGACGTCGCTAAGACCGATGCCGCGCCATACCGCAAGGGCATCTCTGTTTGTTACGTTGAGTCTGAAGTCGCCAAGCGGAATAAGTCCCGCCTCTTTGACAAGCTCCACGTGTGAAAGATTGCCGACAAGGGCGTAAAGAGCGCCTGTTTCCTTCGCTCTCGCGATATACTCACGCACCAAGCTAAGCTCGTCCTCCATAATCACCGGAGAAATGTATATACCGTTTGCCTTACCGCTGTATTTCGGGTAAGACGTAAGCGGCGCAAACACCGCGTCAAAGTAGCCGAGCACGTTATCGCCAATCTTAGGAAGTGTGTCCACATTATGGAATATAGCCGTCCTTTTCAGCGCGGAATTGGCTGAAAACGCGGGGGGCTTGTTAATTTTTTCGTTATTTTCAGAGGCCGATACAGTCTCGGGTAACTCACGGCTAAAGTCCTCGAATTTCTCCGCGGCATCGCGTCTCAGCTTGTTGATTACCGAGGGCGGAAGATTTATGCCTTCATCGAGCTCAAGCTCAATATCCAAGGTGTCAAGAGACAAGAAGGTGTTGCCCATTTTGGCAAGTCTCTCCTTCACCCCGTCTTGAGTCAATGGTGCATTTCTCGCCTCGGTAGGCACCTCGCCTTCAACGCATACTTCTCTGTTAATGCCGTAGACTGTCATTCTCGAGGGCTCGCCGAGTCTCATACTGACTCTTGCCTTGACACGGACACGCTCGGGAGTGAAATCACCCTTAGCCTCGCTCTCGGTGATACGCTTGTCCTCCTCGGTGCGCACACCCGTCATCTTGGCAAAGGTATTGCCCGTGAAATATCCGTCGGTGAAGCCTCCGCGCGAGAAAGCGCGCTCAAGACGGCGATTTTCATCTCTGGTTGAGTTTCTATTCTCATCGAGAAGCCTTCTGTAAATTGACGTGACCGTGTAAACGTAATCGGGCGATTTCATACGCCCCTCAATTTTAAGAGACGCGACACCCGAGTCGATAAGCTCACTAATATGCTCTGCGAGTGAGAGGTCGCTGAGCGAGAGAATGTATTTTCCGTTGTTATAGGGCAGTCGACAGGGCTGAGCGCATTCGCCTCGGTTTCCGCTTCTGCCGCCTATCATAGACGAAAACAGACACTGTCCCGAGTGGCAAACACACAGAGCACCGTGTAAGAATACCTCGGTCTCCGCCTTGCATTTCTCGGTCACTTCCCTCATATTTTTACCCGAAAGCTCCCTCGCAAGTACTACACGGGTGCACCCTAAGTCATATGCAAGGTCTGCGCCGAGCGAATTGTTGACAGACATCTGCGTTGAGGCGTGGAGCTCGAAATCAGGCACCTCACCGCGAAGGCGGAACACAAGTCCGAGGTCTGCGACGATAAGAGCATCAACTCCAATGCGGTAGAGCTCCTTGGCAAAGGCAACCGCCTCGTCAAGCTCACTGTCATACAACAGTATATTCATGGTGACGTAGAGCTTAACTCCGTGGAGATGGCAATACGACACCGCCTTTTTTATTTCATCGAGGTCGAAATTTCTCGCATACGCTCTTGCGGAAAATAGCTTTCCGCCTATGTATACCGCATCTGCCCCACCCTTTACGGCGGCGACCAGACATTCAAAGTCGCCCGCGGGAGCGAGCAGCTCGGGTAGCTTTTCCCTTCTCCTCATTTTTACCTCACATGGAAGCTGCGCAAAGCACGCCGTTTCCTTTCACTTACAATATACGGATATTGTACCATAGAGCGAGGTAAAAGTCAATATGCCGCGCCCTGAAGATAGCAGGCGCGGCACGGTATTTTAAGGTTTAATGTGGGGGCGTGGTGAGAAAAATCGGTCTATACTGCTCCCCGCGCATTGCCGCATCGACAACCTCGGGAATAAGCTCAAGCTCAGCAACGAGAGAATGAGGCTTCCCCTTTGGGCTATCCTGAAGCATAGGCACAAAATATACCGCCTTATGCGCGAGCATCGTAGCTATATTGGCAAGATTACGGCTCAGAGCATCATTGGTCGCAAGAGCTATGACGAGCGGTCTGTCTGCACGCAAATGTGCCTTGATCGCCATCGTCGCCGCAGTGTCGGTAATTCCGTTTGCAACCTTGGCAAGCGTGTTGCCCGTACAGGGCGCAACAACAAGAACGTCAAGAGGCGTCCTCGGTCCAAGAGGCTCCGCGCCCACGACCGTGTGAATTATTTTCCTTGCGCACAGGCTCTCCACCCTTGCCGAGAATTCCTCAGCCTTCTGAAATCTTGTGTCCGTGTAATACGCATTCTCGCTCATTATAGGCAGGACCTCGTGTCCCGCAGTAACAAGCGCCCGAAGAGCCTCAAACGATCTCTCAAACGTACAAAACGAACCGGTAAAGCAGTAACCGATCTTCATCTATCAGCCTCCTTGAAGGTTATTAACTTGAAAAAGCTTAAACTTCCAAAGCGACTCTTTACCTTTCTCTGAGGCGACGCTCGATCGCCCTGCCCCACGCCCTGCCCGCAGAATACGGAAACATTCTCGCAGGCACGGAGGGGTATTTTTCAACTCCGGGAATTCCGTCAAAATTATCTCCCGAGGCAAGCTCCATAATCCGAAGTCCCTCAGGTATTGACTCTCTCTTAAATATCGGAGCAGGCGCGGTGTTTATAAGAAGGTCGAGACCTGACAGGTCAGCCCCCTCTGCGCTGACAGCGCTCGCCACTCCCCACTCGCACAGCTCAAGACGAGTGCTCTCTCTTGAGGTAAAGACTCGGACTTTCGCACCGAGAAACAAAAAAAGACTCGTCAGCTTTTTTCCTATCCTGCCGTATCCCACGATACCGACACTTATCTCGCGTGGTGAGAGCCTCGTGCTGCCAAGAAAAATTCCCAAGGCACATAGAGCCGTGAGCTCAGCATTCTCAAGAAGGAATTCCTCGTCAAAGGAAAGGTCAACGGCGAGTGCTCCGCGCTCCTCTATGAAGCGAGAAAAATTCTCAGGCAATCCGTAGCACGAAACGACATCCCCCTCGTAAATTCCATCCAAAACCTCATCAATGTAAACTTTTGTATTAAAAATCGTGCACTTATCCTTAGTAGTCGGTATGGGTAACAAGACGATCTTGTTGACGCTTCTCGCACATTCCGCCCCTCTGAGATAATCAATGCACGCATCAGCTCTCAGCCCGTTTTCATAAGAATGTATTATCATATCGTCCTCGATCCAGGGTCAATACTCCGTCGGCGAAAGCAAAAAAAGCGCTCGCCGAGTGTCCGACGGAGCAATGGGTGCAAGCTCTGTATGCCACGCGCCCGCACACATCGGTCACAGTATCATTATATGAAAGACTTGGGGTTGGGTTACTCCCCGAAAGTACACTCGCACTTGTCCTTTGATTTAAACATTGACGTCATCTTATCCACAGTACACCTTGCGGTTTTTTTCGCGCATCTGACAACGCTGAAGGCACCTATCATTGCAAGTGTGCCGATGGTGATGGCAACGTATGGGTGAGTTCTTCTGTGCTCTGTTTTTCCAAAAAGCATTTCTTTTCTCCTTTTTTCGTGGTTTTCTTATTATTCCTCGCTTTTTATTTTTTATTTACACCGTTGACAAAAGTCCTTGGTTGTTGTAAAATTATATTAAGAAAAAATATTTAGATGGAGAATGAATTATGATTCGTTGTGACAAGTGCGGATACGTTGGCTCATACTATGGCCCTAAGTGTCCCTCTTGCAAGGAGATCATCACTCTTACACCCGAGGAGATAGATGAGAAGATCGAAGAAATAAATCTTGCCGAGGAGCACAGACAGTACGAGCTCGCGGCAGAGGGCCATCACATTCTCGCTGATATGGGCAGGACCGAGTCGCAGAAAAAGTACGCGGCTATGCTCGAGAAGGGTGACAGCGTGCCGCGTGACCTTGACGCCGCGATGGAATACTACTACATGGCGGCTAAGAAGAATGACGCGACCAGCGCCTACCGCTACTCGAGGCTCGCTGAAAGAACGAGTGAGAAGGCGGCGTCCTTCTGGCTTCTGTATTCCGCGGCGCTCGGCTGTGTGGAGGCATATCCCGCTCTTGCGGATAAGCTTGCGAGAGACGGCGACGATGAGCTGGCAAACTACTACTATGCACTCTCAGCGGCATACGACGATACCGACTCGATCGTCACACTAGCAAAGAGATACTATAACGGTGTGGGCACGGAGCAGAATCTCCCCTATGCAAAGTGGTATATGGACAAGCTCACTCTGCCGCCCATACACGCGATAAAGATGGCTTATAAGCTCCGCTCGGTAAAGGCGGAGGATCCCGGAATTCCAAAGCACCCCGACTTTGACAGAATGCTCCGCAGACTTGCGATAAGAGCGCAGGATTACAGCTTTAGCGGAGCGTATCATAATCTGTGCAAGATGCTCAGCGACAGAGAGGATATGCAGGCGAGAATGATCCTCGGTATGCTTTATGCAGAGGGTACAGGTTGCACACAGAATATTGACACCGCACTCACCCTGCTCCACAGCTCCGCAGTCCACGGCAACGCCGAAGCATACCGCCACATGGGAGACATTTTCGTCTCGGGCAAGCTCGTTGAGGCAAACGCGGACAAGGCGCTCGAGTTTTACAAGGCGGCGGCTGACCTCGGTATGACCAACGCATACGAGACTATGGGAGATATTTTCCGCGTGGGCGAGCTTGTGCCTCGCGACGTCGCAAGAGCGATAGAGCTCTACGATATGGGCGCCAAGGAGGGACACTCCGGCGCGAGAGAAAAGGCAGAACTCTTAAAGAGCAAGCGCGAGGAAATGTATATTGCGGGCAGAGAGATGAGAATCTCCAATCCCGAGCAGTCCTTCCGCGCATTTGCGATCTCATCGAGCATGGGATACCTCCCCTCTTACAAGGAAATGGCAAAGGCGTTTATATCCGGCCGAGGCATAAAGAAGAATCGCTCGCAGGGCTATCTCTGGCTCGAGAAGGCTGTACAGAGCGGCGACGATGAGGCGCTGTATGATTACGGCTTATGCTTCTCAAGAGGAATAGGCACCGCATTTGATTTTAAGCGCGCGGTGGAAGTGCTCTCAAAGGCGGCAAGGCTCGGCAGCCGTGAGGCGGGCGAGGAGCTCAAGCGACTTATGGAAAACAAAAGACGCCATATGCTGAAGAAGGTATACTCCGACGCAATGACTCTCATACACAAAAAGAAGTTCACTGAGGCAGAGCAGCACCTGAAGATATGCTTAAGACTCGGCCACGCAAAGGGTATATACACCCTCGGTTGTCTGAACGAGTTTGGGCTTGGCATTCCCACAAACAGAGAGGTTGCCTTCAGACTTTACGAGACCGCATTCGATCTCAAATTCAGAGATCCGAGAGCTGTATATAAATTAAGAATTCTCCGTATGGCAAGAACTTATGGCTGATTTTGTAAATTTTAGTTTTCATTTTGTTTAATTAAGCAAAAAAAGATGACGGAATTAATTCCGTCATCTTTTTATTTCTATGCGGTTTTATCAGCCGTTCTTTACGGTTGCGTTATCGATAAGCTTATCGATAGCGTAATCATAAAGAACAAGCTCGTACCAATAGGAGTCGGCAAACTGAGACTTCACGTCTTCCTTAGCTGCCTCTACCTTCTCGTCATAGTTTTCGGAGTCCTCGGTGATGTTATAGTAATCAAGGTAGGACTGAAGATACTCGTCGAAGAGTCTTTCGTATATTGCGTTATACTCCTCATCGCTCGGAATAAGGTTTTCCTGACGGACGATGTAGTAGAATGCAAGCTTCTGCTTAACAGCGATCTCCGCATTAGAGCGAAGGGTTGCCTGCCAATCCTCACTGCTGTCAAGTCCGAGATAATCTCTTGCAAACGTGTCAAGGCTGGTGTAGTAGCTCGAGTAGCTTGCGTACATAGAGTTGATCTCGCTGAGATCCTCGTTATACTTCGTGTTTACCTCACTCTCGGGGAGCTTCTTGAAGTTTGCGCTTGCGATAATGTGATCCCAGAACTTAATTTCAATTGCAGAGCTTACTTCCTCGTTATAGGTCTTATCAAGATCTGCTCTTACGGAATTCTCATACTTTTCTACAAGAGTATCACCCTCGAAGGATGCAAGATCCTCCTCGCTGAGCTTAAGAGTCTCGGTAATGAACTCATCGTTATACTCGGGAGTGGTGTAATCCTTTGCGGTTCTGATATATACCTCGAAGTAAGCGGTCTTGCCCTTGAGGTCGTCGCTGTTGGAATAATCGGAGGGGAAATAAGCCTCAACAACGAGTCTTTCACCCTCGCTGATTCTGTAGACCTCGGTTACGGTCATATCGAAGTAGCAGTCGGTAGCATTAGGATCGTCACTCTCTCTGGTGGTCTCAACCATAAGCTTGTTGCCGGTCTCGTCGGTAGCAAACTGAGTGCCGATAGGCTTAAGAGCAAAATACTCTGCAAAGCCCTTGCCCCAAGTCTCGTCAACCGTGGGATCGGAAAGGTCTATCGTAGCGGTCTGCGACATTCTCGCGGTTCCGTCAGCATAATAAGAGGAATAGGTAAGCTTGATAATGTCGCCTGCCTGAACGTAACCCGAGGTAACCTTCTCCATAGTAGCGTAATCCTTTTGATTCTTGCCGACAAGGTTGTACTCAAAGCCGGGGATAAAGCTGCCCGAGCCAAGCTCGAGAGAATAAGCGGAGGTGTCGCTGAAGTTACATCCGCCGTCGAAGTACTGCTTCTCATCGTTCTCGCCGAGGGTGTAGCCGCGATAGTAGATGTTAGCCACGTCGCCCGCGGAAAGAGTTACGTTGGGGAGATTGATAACAGGGGTATCGGGTGTGATTTTGTTCTGACAAAGCACCTTGAGTATCGCATCCTTGAAATCCTGCTCGCTTACTGCGGGAACGTCGATCTCGACCTCATAGCTGTTATAGAGATCGGAGGATACTTCAACGTACTTTTGAAGATCAGCCTTCATATAATCGAAGGACTTGCTGTTGTTCTTGTTCACAGCCGCAACGATAGCGAATACCGTAGCTGTGAGAATTCCTACAAGCGCAACGCACGCAAATACTATAAGAAATATTCTTGTGCCGTCGAGCTTTTTTGTTTCTGTAGCGGTGTTGTTAGCCATTGTTTTCTCCTATATTATTAAAGGAATCCGCATACGCGGTAGCAAGCGCGTCGCATCTTTCATTGTACGGATGTCCATTATGACCCTTTATCCACACAAATTTTACTTTGTGGATGCGCGTGAGCTCATATATTTTCTCCCAAAGATCGGGATTCTTGAGTCCGCCGGATTTGTTCCAGCCCTTGTCGCGCCAGGAGTATATCCACCCCTCGTTGAACGCGTCGACGAGATATTTGGAGTCCGAGGTGAGAGTAACCGAGCATGGCTCCTTAAGAGCCTCAAGGCCTCTTATCGCTCCGAGGAGCTCCATTCTGTTATTAGTGGTTTCAATTTCTCCGCCGGACAGCTCCTTTTCATACCTTCCGTACACAAGGATCGCTCCCCAGCCTCCCGGACCCGGATTTCCTCTGCAGGCTCCATCCGTGTAAAGACTTACTTCCTTCATAGTCTTCCTTTTTATAATTAAAGGACTGTGCCTTGTAAGCAGGACAGCCCTTTAATGTCTTTTAATTATTCGTCCTGAGCCTCAGTGGTGTAGTTAACGTGCTTATAAACTACGCCGAGAACATCGTCCTCCATAGACTCATCTACCTCAAGGAGGTAATTCATAGTCTTGTCGAACTGCTCAGCATGGTAGCTGTCGTCAACGTTGTAGGTGAAGGAAAGGCCGTACTGCTGATAAAGGAGCGCGGTGTTCTCAAGGTTCTTCTTGATATCCTTCTTCTCATCCTTGGTAAGGGTTACGTCGGTATCCCACTTAGTCTCAACTGCGTTTGCGAATACGTAAATGATAATAATATCCTTTACAGTCTCTTCTGCCTCTGCCTGGATAGCAGCCTCAACAGTGTCCATATCGCCCTTGTTAGAGGTCAGCTTATCGATAAGATAAGCGTCGAAATCGCCGTTGTAGTGAGCGTAGTTGGTCTCGGTAGAGGTAGAGCTGGAGCTGCTGGAGGAAGAATAATTGCCCTCGTAGAAGTCATACTTGTAGGTGTTCATAATTGCCTTGTATGCATTCTTAACGGCTCTCTTGGGAAGGTTATCCTCGAACTTAACGCTCTTATCAAGATACTCGATAATCTTTGCCGCGATCTTCTTGTTGATGTCTGCCTTGTAAGCATCCTCAAGAGTGTTGTACTGATACTCATTGTAATCTGCTACAAGAGCACTTTCAACGCCGGTCTCACCCTTCTTGCAAGCAAGGATAGCTGTGATCTTAGCCTCAACGTCAGCCTCAGCATTGTCAGCCTCGGTCTTAGCGGTAAGGTATGCGATGTTTGCATTCTGAAGCTTGGTCTTAAGAGAAGCGGTCTCAGACTCGGATGCGCCGTCATCCTCTGCAAGGTTGGTCTGAGCGGTGGTGAGAGCCGTAAGAGCCTCGGTCTCAGCCTTTTCCTTGGTAGTGAGAGTGCTATTAAGAGTAACAAGCTCCTCTACAAGAGCCGCGAGAGTATTGTCGCCGTTCTTGTATTCCTCATCGTTGAGAGTCTCGAATACGTAAGAGGTAAGAGCCTCGTGGTCGTGGTCCTCCTCAGTCTCGTCGTGCTCAGCAACAACGGTGGAGGCAACGGTGGAATAGAACTCGCGAAGGATAACCTCAGCGCTAAGCTCTGCTACGTCGAGGTAGTATACGGGGAAGATGTTATAGGTGAGCTCAACACCGTTAAGGGTGATCTTCTCACCGTAGATGTTGGTCTCGGTCTTCTTATTGCTGTTATCCTCCTTGAGCTCCTCCTCGTAAGGAGTATAGGTTACGGTGAAGGGAGCATTGTCGGACTTAACAATCCAGTTAACCTTTACGTTGGTGTACTTCATCTCAACGGTCTTGCCGTCGATCTCAACGTTCTTAACGGTGATGGAGGAAGTAGTGGAGCCAACGTTCTTGTCAACGAGCTGACCTGCGAAGGTCTTGGTCTCATCGGTAGCGTCGTCAGCATCCTTGGTTACGTTCATAACCTGGTAGGATACGGTAGCCTTGTAGTTACCGTCGGAGTCGATATTTTCTGCGCTGTAGCCCTCGGGAAGATCATAAGTGTTGGTCTCGGAGTTGAGCCACTGAGCAGCGGAGAAGGTGTAGGTGTAGGTAACGAAGATAACGTCACCGTCAGCAACCTTATCAGTGCTGTTGTCCTTAACGATGGACTCAACCTTAACGTCGGTGTAGGTGTACTCAATATCGGTACCTGCCTGATCCTTATCGGTGAACTTGATCTCCTTGGAAAGAACCACGCCAACCTGCTCGCCGATAAGAGCGTCTGCGAGCTTGTTGTTCTCGCCGACAACAAAGTATTCCTGAGTTACGGTCTCGGTCTTGTCCTCAACACCGTCATTCCACGTCTTGGTGTAGGAGATGGAGAGCGCGTCGCCCTTGCCTACAACGGTAGCGGAGGAGGTGAAGTAACGGTAATCTGCGATTTCCTTATCAAGTGCGCCCTCGGATACTGCCTTGTTAAGACCCTCAAGGGTGGTAAGACCAAGCTGAATGTTGGTGGGCTTGGACTCATCCATCTTGCTTGCGAAGAAGATATTGCCCTCAGCGTCGGTAGCATAGTAGCAGAAGTAGAGAGAGTCATACTTCTCTACCTTGCCTGCGAACTTCTTGTCGGTAGTATCGGTAACCTTAAGAATAGCCGCAGCGATAGCATCCTGTACCTTGCTCTGTCTTACGGTCTCATCAGTGCCGAAGTCTCCGTCGGTAATGGTGAGCGCCTGAAGAGCGTTAAAGAACGCCTCGGCATCAAGTGTTGCATACTTGGACATATCATCCTTAGCATAGTTGTAGGAACAACCGGTAAGGGTGAGGAATGCCAAAGCTACAACAAGAATTAAACTGATAATTCTCTTTTTCATTGTCTGTTTCCTCATATATTTTTATTTTTTAGAACATATTTAAGTACCGTTCCTGGGTACGTTCGCCCGTAAAAATCACCCGTTTTTCACGCGGTGACAATTCAAGCCATAACATTATATCATATTATTTTATAAAATGCAAACCTTTTTTTAAAAAATAATGATTTTTTTAAATATTTTTGCTCTATGACGGATTCAGGGGTGTTTTTTACATTTTTTTATGCGATTTTCATAGAAAACACCCCGAACCTCGGTCGATTTAATTGTAATTAATGTTCTCGTCGACCTCTTTTCCGTTAAGAAGATGCATGTAATGGTTAACGAGCTGCTTAAATGCGAACGTCGAAATGTAATAATCGGAAACCACGCCAAGCTGATCTACCATGTTTCCATCGTCATCACTGCGGTAGAAGCTTACCATAATGCGTCGGTCGTCGATTCTGTAGAAATCGTAGGTATAGCCATATGCCTTGTCCTCAATTTCAAGGTATAGACTCATCACCTTTGTCTTGGTGAGTCCCTCCGCCTGCTCCTCGTCGGTGAGGCGGTCGAGATATCTGGTCAGCTGAAGTGTTTCGTACACACTGTTGAAGTAAGCAGCACCGAGAGTGTCCCTACTGCCGGGGTAGTAGGTTGGCTTACCGTCACCCATCGTGTGGTTGTAAAGCGTGGAGAGATCACCCCACTCTGTGCCGAACATTTCCTTGAAGGCGGTGTCAAACGCGTCGTCCGATGCCTTCACCTTAATGATCTCCTGGTCTATGGGAGAGGAGCCCGCGAATTCTGTATCGCTGACAACGTATTCTCCGTTAACGTAGCCCTCGTAGGCATCTCTGAAGATAACCTCGAAGTCATACTCGCCCGTAAGATCCTGCATATTAAATTCAAGCTTGAGTCCGTTGAGCTTTGTGATATCCATCATAAGGAGATTCTTTCTCGCCCAGAAATCGATGAAATCATACTCAACGAAATCAAAGTCTGCCGAAGGGACCTTTGCGATAACGTCATACATATCCGAGCCGATATATCTGATCTTAGAGCCGTCCTCGTCATACACGGTGTCGCTGATGTAGAGTGTAAAGCCGAGAGTGGATATCCAGTCAAAGTCACTGAGCTGGTCGCTGTCGGAGGCTTCCTCGCCCTCGCTGGCATCGAAAATACCTCTTGGCATCTCGAAGTATATCTTGTGAGCGAAGAGTCCGTACTTCTCCATATTGTCAAGAGAAAGTCCGATCGCCACGGTGGTACCCGATAATCCGACGGCACTGTTACTGTCAGTACCTATACCGCCAAGTAGCTTGACCGCAGACTCACAAGAGCCCGCGTTAAGACCGTAAAGTCTGTTCTTGCCTGTAAGAGTGTTTTCATAGAGGGTATCTCCGTAGAAGGGATCTCTCTTAGACGCGTTAACGAATCTAAAGGAGACGATCATCTCGTTAGCAACGAAATACTCTATCTCCGAAATCTCGTAGGTTACGAATTCTCTCATAACCTCGTAATAGAAGGTTTCGTTATACACGGTTTCGTTGTAGCTACCCTTACCCTTGCCGAGAAGGAAGGTCTTAAGGGGAGCGAGCTTGTCACCGTCCTTGATATCAGCGAGCCTGATGACCGAGGTGCCGCCCGTCTTCTCCTTGCCGTCAACGTAGCGGCTGTATGAGATGTTGACAAAAGTCTCGTCGGTTATTGTGTCCGCTATCGCGCCGTACTCGTCGAATATCGAGGTAACGCCGGTGAGGACGTATTTTTCAGTAGTGGACAGAGCGTTGTCCGCGGTATAATTAACGGTAATGGTAACTGCATTCTCGCCGAGGTCCTCGCCGATATTCACACCGACAAGCTTTTGAGCCTCAGCAGGATCAATATCGCCAAGATCTATGACGCCGTGACAGTCGTGTTTTACACTTACCCCCCCTACCGTGTAGCGGTAAGTGACCTTTAAGAGGGTGTCCGAGGACTCGATAGAGCCGCTCGTTCTCTCTCCGTTATCGGTGATCACAGCTTCGATCTTCGATATTTTATATTTGTAGGATACGGATTCGTTTTCACCGAAATCTATTCTCTTTTCATCGGAATTGTAAAGCTCGGAGATGAGTGTGATTATTATCTCATCACCTGCGTACGATCCGACGCTTTTACCTACAAGAGCGTTCTTTATTCTCGTGAACTCGGGGTGAGACTTGAGTGCCTCAAGATCAAAGGAAAGGTTGATGCCCTCCTCTGTCTCATAGCCGGAGAAATCGCCCGACTCGGGAACAAAATCAAGCCCCTTGTCAACGCTGGCGTAATAGCTGCCATTTACGGTAACGCTCGGATTCTCAAAATTCTTGTATCCGTCCTGATCGCTCGTGAACACTCTGTCGGACTCAGCCTTAAAGACTGTTCCCTTCCACTCCTTGAAGTCAGTGGTAAGATAAGGGCCGTAGACCGACTCACCGTCAAGTCCCTCAGCCACAAGTCTACCCTTGATAAACTCGTGGAAGCCTGCAAGAGCGTAGGAGAAATACTCACTGCCCGTGTAGTAGACATAATCTCTGCCGTCTACCATAAAGTAGTATCCGTTACCCGAGAGCGCCTTATCACCTATAACGATAAGGTGCGCGTCCTCGCTGTCCTCGATAATGGAGCCTGTGGTTTTGTCCCTCTCGCCGTATACGAAGGATACCATAGTGCTCTCACTCTGTGTAAGACCGTACTCGCGAAGAAGCGCCTCGCGCTTAGCCGCGCCTTCCTCGGTATCTGCCTTTGGGAGAGGAATTCTCTCTGTGAAATACGGAGCACCCAGAGCCGAGCAAAGATAGGTAAGATGATATATCATTCCGTATCCGTCGCCCGTCTCCACAGCATAGAGACTCTCGTATTCAAAGTTTCCTTCAGCGCCCATGATGGGGGGCGTGTAAGGAATTGCGCCCTCCTGTCCGTCCACGTAGTAGTGGAAAAGGAAGCTTCCGTTATCGTCAGGATATCTGGAAACGCCGAAGTCACCCGTCTTATTCTTGATCTCGATATAGGTGATCTCGCCCTCCTCGATCATAGGATAAGCAACGAGCTGATTGAGATACGTAGCTTCTCCCTCAAGGGGCGTCGGAGCCTGGTTGCCCGAGGACGAGCCGTTACCTGAGGAAAGATTCTTTATCACAAGGCTGACCGTAAGCCACGCCGCCGCAAGAAGAACAGATATTATCAAAAGCCAGATAGTTGTGATTTGTGCTTTATTCAGTTTTCTTTCTACTGCTTTCACATCTGCCTCCTTATAAGAATTTACGCTTGATAAACACGACTATTCCGACAGTCAGAATTGCTGCGGGAACAGCCATAACGATGATCGTGTATATTGTGATAGCGGTGCCGCTAAGGCCCTTGTTGTACTTAATAACCTCTTTGGCATCCCAGCTGTAAATCTTGCTCGGTGAGCTCGAAAGCTCGGTTGAGAGAGTCTGCTTTCCGCCAAAGCTGGTCGAGTTCATCGACAAGCCGCCAAGCTCAATGGTCGCGTATCTGTCGGTTCTCGAAATATTGCTGATAACCGACGCCAGAACGTCATAGTTTGCATAGGAGGTATTACCGAGAAGCTCGTTGGAGAAGAAGTCCGCGCTGCCCGTACAGAAGAGGTATGCGGAGGAATTCTCCGAGGTATAGCTGTCAAGGTTCTTTCTTACACCCGCAGCCGCGAGAGTTCTCACGCCCGTATCGGTCGCGCCTCCCGAATATACGTACGCATTATCGGACGTGCCGATAAACGCCGCGTAGTTTCTCGAGCCGTACTTATTACCCATCTCAACCATCGATTCACTCATATCGATCGAGCAATAGACGTAACCCGTGTTGGAAAATACCATCTTGGGAGCGCTGGTAAGGGTGGAATATCCGCCGTAGTAGGCGTAGCCGAAGTTCTGTTCATTTGAGTCGTAAACGCCGGCGAATACCGAGTCGTCAGATTCTCCGCCCATCGTGGTGAAGAGAGCGTTATCGGGATCGAATACCTGAGAAGTGCCGAAGGATATGCCCCACTCCGCGCAGAGATTCTCAAGATTCGGGAGCGTTACCGCGTAGTCCTTGTTGAGAAAGACCGCCGCAGACTCACGCATAAGGTATCTGTCAACCTTTTCAAGATCGGACACGTATCCGAACTCGTCGAGTCTTGACTCATCGTAAACGAAGTCTGTCTTCGGATCGTTGATAATAAGAAGCGCGCAGTCCTCGGGAATACTGTCGACCTCGGATATAGCCAAAGTTTTGATAGCAAGTCCGCGCTCGTTGAGCAGGTCGGCAAGATGGCCAAGGCTCTTGCTCATCTCGGAATCGGGATTCTCGGGATCGTAATAGGTCTCGCCGTGGTCGGTCACAAAATACGCCACGGGACGGTTGATCGCCGTCAGGGAGGCGAGTATTGATGCCACTCTGTACTCTCCGTTATAGGAGAAATTATTGCTGGTCCAGAAGCCCGTCGCATCGACGATCTTATACTTTGCTCCGTAAGAAAAAATGACGTCGGAGGATGCTATGGTCTCTCTGGATGTGGTTCTGTACATCGATACCGCGGTGGGGTCAAGAGCGACGTTTACCGTCTCGACAGTCACGTTATCGAATTTGTTCTGAAGGGAAAGCGCCATAAAGTAAGTGGCGCGCATTTTATCACTCGCGATTAAATAATCGGGATCGGTGCAGAAGGTGATCTTAATCTCCTTTGTCTCGCCGTTTTCATCGGGATCGAGTATCTCGTGACAAACCTCAAGCATCTTATCGCTGAGGGTATAGAAGCCCTCGGGCGTCAGGTCTGCCATAATGAGTCTCTGTCCGCCAAGATAGGTCAAGCCGAGATTAAGACCGAAGAGGAGCAGGATACCGACTATCGTGATAACGGAAAACATTTTCGTTCGGGTGCTTTTACCCTTGAATATCGACTTTTTCATCGGTTATCTGTTCTTTCTCCTTATAATCGTTATTGCGCCGAGCACGGCAAGCGCCGCCGGTATGATAAGTATAATTGCTGTGTAGAGCTTTGCCTTGCCCATGGTGAGGTTTTCAAGTATAGAAGTTCTATACATCACCTGATTGCATCCGCGGGGAGCGGGATTTGAGTCAAAGAGGACCTCAAGGGTTGCAAAGAGAAAATCCTTATTGAAGTAGCTGTCCGAGAGGAAGGCGTCCGTAGCGGTGATATACGCCGTGGGGATAACAAAGACTGTCGATTCCTTACCGTCCTTCTCTGCCCTTCTTGAATATGCGGCAACGGCGTATCCGCCCTCGCTGTCCGTCTCCTTACCGCCCGCATGGGTGGAGGAGGTGCTGCCTGAAACGAGTATAGGCTGAGCTCCGAGCGATGAATCAAGCTCAAGCTTTGTCACCTGGCTGATAAGAACGCTGTCCGAGCCGTATTCCTCGATCTTGTCGAGTATCTCGCCTGCCACCGCATTGTCAGCGTGGGTGGCGATGAAGGTGTAGCCGTCGGGTGTGATAGCGTTGGAATTCTCCTTAACTATGTTGCGCACGAGCACGTCATGCTCGTTGTATTCGCCCGAGAGCGCTATCCCCCACTTCTTAAGCAGGGATTCAAGATTCTTAAGCTCCTTTACGTAAGGATCAAGCGCGACGTAAAGCTTGCCGCCGCCCTCAAGATAATCCTCTATCTTGTTTATCTCGCCTCTGACGTCGGCATTCTCCACGGAGAGCTCAAAGTCGGAGGTGGGGTTGGAGATAATGAGCATACCTGCATCCGCGGGTATTTCGCTCTTTCTGAGATTTATGACCTCAACGTAGTAGCCCGCGCAGGCCAGAAGGTTGCTGAACGCAACGTCTGCGGTCTCGCCGTGATTCTGCGTAAAATACGCCACGGGGTGCTCGTCATGGAGTACCCACGAGATCATAGCGGCCATTACCTCCTCGCCGTTATACGCAACGACGTTTGAGGAGGAATCAAGAATGTAAAAGTCAACGAAGCCTGCGCTTGAGGCAGTATCGGTGAGCACACGGCAGCTCCATTCCTCTCCCTCTCCCGATTCAAAAATGACCGAGTTCTGCTTGAGAGCATTTTTTCCGCCGTCGAGATATTTCTCGAAATCAACAATGTTTCCATCCTCGTCCATCTTGGTAAGCAGGCTGACGAAGCGGAGCTCGATAAGCTCGGGATATCTTTCCTCAAAAGCGCGAGCTGTGGTAAGAACGAGGCTACCCGTGTCGTGTTTTTCGAGCTTTTCTTCTGAATAACAGAAGGTTATAGTGACCTTTTTCTCAAGGAGCATCGCGTTAGCAAAAAGCTCGTCTGTGTTGCCCGATATGGAAAGGTCGTCCACGTCGGGAGAATATACGTAAAGTCCGAACGCGTTGGTTACGGTATAGGCGAGAATGTTGAGGAGCACCACCGCGATGATGATCACCACGGTCATGGTATTTCCGATTCCCTTCCTGCCCGTTACCTTAGCGCCAAGCCTTTTAAGAAAATCTTTCATATACTTGGGGCACCTCTCAAATTAACCGAATCTGCGGCGATCGTAAACTCTGATTGTGAGCCAGAGGAATATCGCGCTCACAGAAAGGTAATAAATGACCGACGCGAACTCAAAGTAGCCGTTGACGAAGCTCTGGAATCTGGTGAAGATGGAGAGCGCGTCAAATACGTATCTGATAGCGTAAGAGGTGGGAATAAGCGAGTTGATAAGTCCTATACCGAGGAAGGCAAGGATAATAGCTATGGTACCGATAGCCGCGGAGAGCTGGTTCTCAGTAAGCGCGGATACGAAGATACCGATAGCGATGAACACCATTCCTACAAGGAGCAGAGCTATAAGGTTGCCGAAGAGTACGGCAAACTTAAGCTTTGCGTAAGGAATAAGGAAGAGGAAGTAAAGGGAGGTGAGAAGCGTCGCGCCCCCAAAGACGGTGTAGGAGGCAAGGAATTTGCCGAATACCATCGCAGGAAGCGACACGGGTGCCGTCAGAATGAGCTGCTCGGTCTTGGTCTTTCTCTCCTCGCTGAAGGACTTCATCGTAAGAAGAGGAAGCGCGATACCGGAGAATACGAGCATAAGGGTGAAGTAGTTCGTCACGTCCGCGGACATGGAGAACATAGTTGTGTAGCTGAATAAAACTCCCGCGATCGTAAGGTAGATCACAAGGAACACGTATCCAATAACTCCGACGAAATAGCTGCGGAGCTCTCTTTTATAAATTGCAAGCATTCTTTATGCCCTCACTTTCTGCGCTTCTTGGTCTCGGACACTCCGTCGGAGCGGTCTACAAGACGAATGAATACTGTTTCAAGGTCGGTGCCGTGAGGCTCCATACCGATGATAGGCCAATTATTCGATACACAGAGATTGAACACCGACTTTCTTATGTCGACGCTCTTCTCGCTCTCGATGATATATGAGAAGGAATCAAGATCCCTCTCTCCTGTCGACTCAACGGTCTTTACACCGTTAATCTTACGGAGCGCAAGCTCTACCTCTCTTGCAGGACCGCACACCTTAACCTTATAGCGGTAGCCGTCCTCGATGGTCTTGACTATATCCTCTGTACGCTCGTCCGCGATTATCTTTCCCTTGTTGATGATGATAACTCTCTCGCAGACAGCCTGCACCTCAGCGAGAATGTGCGTCGAGAGCACGACCGTGTGACGTCTTGCGAGCGTTCTGAGAAGATTTCTCACGGCTATTATCTGCTTCGGGTCAAGGCCGATGGTGGGCTCGTCGAAGATAACGACCTTGGGATCACCGATGAGCGCCTGAGCAATACCGACTCTCTGCTTATTACCCTTGGAGAGGTTGCGGATAAGCCTGTCCTTCACTTCACCGAGCTTGGTAACCGAGATTATCTCGGCAATGTGAGGCTCTCTCTCAAGCTCACAGCCCTTGAGCTCGTATACGAAATTCAGATACTCTGTAACCGTCATCTCGGGATAAAGAGGAGGCTGCTCGGGAAGGAAGCCTATATTTTTCTTTGCCTCGATGGGATCGTCGAGAATATTTACTCCGTTTATGTAAACCTCGCCCGAGGTGGAGGAGAGATATCCCGTAAGAATATTCATCGCCGTACTCTTGCCCGCTCCGTTAGGACCGAGAAGACCTACGATCTCGCCCTCGCCTATCTCGAAGCTGACGTCGTTTAAAGCATAGTTTGAGCCGTAACGCTTAACCAGATTCTGAACCTTGATCATTGTCACTTTTCGTCGGTAAAACCGACTTCCTTTCGCATATATGTTAAATTTTTATATCATTTTTTAGGCTCGGCATCGTTTTTCACGGTGATACCAAGTTAATTCAATATTATACCACACAAATGTAAATAAATTATTAACAAAATAAATAAAATTTAAATATTATAGTGTACAAGAAGTAAACATTTTTCCATTTCGGTAATATTTTGTCAATAAAACGCCAAAAAGCGTCTTAAAAGCCTCGAAAATCCCCTTCTTTTCAATTCTCGGCTTGACAAATCGGGCAAAGGGTTGTATAATCTTGGTATATATTTGAAATATTCCGCAAGGAGAACATAAAAATGGCAGAAAACGATAAGAAAATAGTTTTCTCGGGAGTTCAGCCCTCGGGCAACCTCACGATAGGAAACTACCTCGGCGCGATAAAGAACTTCTCTCGCTTTTCCGAGGATTACAAAACCTTCTACTGCGTGGTCGACCTCCACGCTATCACGGTAAGGCAAGTACCCGCAGAGCTCAGAAAGAGAACCTACGAGACTCTCGCTCTCTATATGGCGTGCGGACTTGACCCCAAGGAAAATACCCTCTTCGTACAGTCGCACGTGCCTCAGCACGCGGAGCTCGGCTGGATACTCGACTGCTACACCATGTTCGGTGAGCTCTCGAGAATGACTCAGTTTAAGGATAAGAGCGCAAAGAATGCGCAGAATATCAACGCAGGTCTGTTCACCTATCCCGCTCTTATGGCGGCGGATATTCTTCTCTATCAGACGGATATCGTGCCCGTAGGTATTGACCAGAAGCAGCACCTTGAGCTCGCACGCGACGTTGCGGCAAGATTCAACCTCATATACTCCGACACCTTCAAGATTCCAGAGGGCTATATCCCCACGGATACAATGAAGATCATGTCCCTTCAGGAGCCCACCGCGAAGATGTCCAAGTCCGACCCCAACGAGAATGCGGTAGTGCGCATCCTCGACTCCAAGGACGACATTATGCGCAAGTTCAAGAGAGCGGTTACCGACTCCGAGACCTGTGTGCGCTACTCCGAGGATAAGCCGGGTGTATCCAACCTTATGACCATCTACCGCGCATTCACCGGTAAGACCTTTGACGAGATCGAGCGCGAGTTTGACGGCAAGGGATACGGTGACTTCAAGCTGGCGGTAGGCGAGGCGTGCGCTGACGGACTCGCAAGCGTAAGAGATGAGTTTGCAAGACTTATGCAGGACAAAGCTCACCTCGAAGCTGTTATGAAGGCGGGTGCCGAAGACGCATACGGATATGCAAGACGCACTATGTCCAAGGTTAGAAGAAAGATCGGTTTTGTTAACTGATAAAGATAAAGAGGTCACCTCTTGGTAGCCTCTTTTTTGATATTTTTGACAAGTTTAGTTGTCATATATCGGTTTAAACAATTCGTTCTTCCCTGTTTTTCTTGATTTGATTAATCACCGAAGCCGCGCCATCGACGGCGATAGCAGACAGGACAACAAATACGAGAATGCGATACGGCGCGCGGTCAAGAGCCCTTGCAAGTCGGGAGACGAGTGGCATGGATTCAAGAGCGATGAGAAGAAGAAATCCCCATAGAAGCGAGAAGCGTGGGCATACAAGTCCGAGGATATTTCCCACCTCCCCATCGTAGCTCCAAAGCCTTCTTCCAAGCATTCTCTCGCAAACAAGTCCGACGGCGAATTCGACTAAGGTAGCCACCCCAGCGGACAGAAAGAAAAGAGCTCCGAGATTTTCAACCTCGCCAAGCATCGCCCATGACAGACAAACTCCGACGCCGTATATCGGACAGTATGGACCTCGGAGAAGTCCGCGGTTAACAAATCTGCCCGTCTTGAAATAACAGAAAACAACCTCGGCGCACCACCCGAGAATTGAAAAAATGAGAAAATAGATAATGTAATCGTACATACCTCTATTTTCTCATTTTTTCTTTCATTTATTACTTTACGGTAAAAATTAAAGTTCGACAGTCTCGTAGGGCGGAAGGATCATTCTGTCATCGAAATCAAAGTCATCGGGATCCTGCGAGTCATAAAGACCGTAATGCACGGGAATAGCGCACTTTGCGCCGATCTCGTAAGCAAAGTCTGCCGCATCCTTAGCGTTCATATTGTTGCCTTTACCGTTGATGGGAAGAAAGGCAAAGTCAACACCGTCCTCAACGAGGTCAAGACAATCGTCGATAACGTCGAAGTTGTAAAGAGTGTCTCCGCTGACGTAGTAGGTCTTATTCGCGTCATCAAGGATAAAGCCGACAGCATCTCTCTCACTGTGCTCTGCCTTGACCGAATAGAAGGTCACGCCTTTCTCACTCCATACCGTGTGGGGTGTAAGAAGAACTATATTGTGATCGTAGCCGAAGGACCTGAGCTTCTTGTATGCCGCGCCTCCTGCGAGGACGGTTACCTCCCTTTGTGTATTCAGAAGGAATCTGTCAAGAGTGGCCTTGTCAAGATGGTAAGGGTGAGAGTGAGTTATAAGAATAACGTCAGGCTGAAGATCAAAGAAGCTCTCGTCGACGGGAATTCTTCTTTCTTTTCCCTCGCAAGAATCCGAGAGATAAGGATCGACCAAAACAGTGATTCTCTCATTCTCAAAAGCTAAGCCGTTATGTGTTAACCATGTTACCTTCATATATTTCTCCATTCAGCCAAGGGTGGCGTTTTTTATCATTTTTTAATGAATATGACAATGATTATTTACAAAATAAGTGTTCCTATCATGCCTGAAGCGATTCCGATAATACTGCCGGCGATGACGTCTTTGGGAAAATGCAGACCTAACGCAACTCTGTTCACAGAAAGCAGAATACCCGTCATCATAACCGATATTCCGAGAGTCAGCGTGTAGGGGATCATAAGCACACCGACAAGCCAGGCAAAGAATACGTGCCTTGACGGAAAAGCGCCTCCGTCCCTTCTCTCCCCCCTGAGCCACACAAAAGGCTCAATATCGATGATCTCGTAAGGTCTTGAATAATTGAAGAATCTGCTCACAAGACTGATAACCAGAAGAGGTATAAGTACTGCAAAGAGAAGCCCCAGCACCTCGATAATCTTCTTATCAATGAAGAGTGAAACACCGACGGTTAAGCAGCAGGCTACGGCAAACCATACCGAACCAAAATCCACCGCCTTCATAAAAGAGACCAGAGTCGGTCTGGAATAAACGCGTCCGTACAGCTTGATCAATTTATCATAGTGAGTCATTCCTGCCTCCTCTTCCCCGTTGTAAATGCGGCAAGCTCAGGCAATCAACATATCCGTAAAGCCGAAAGCCCATCACTCCGCTCTTATATATTATCACAAAACCGTGCTTCTTGTCAATCACAACTTATTCGACTGATTTTTAATTTTATAAAAGTATTGACAATTTAAAATCTTTGTAGTAAAATCTATATGTAAAAAATCTAAAGACTGTGACGAAGACAGTAGCCGCGCAAAAAAGGCACAGAGAGTCGGGGATGGTGCGATCCCGATACAGAGTATGCGCGAGACGGCGAGAGCCGTGGCAAGGTTAGGTTGACATCAGCCGATATTCCCTGCCCGAATATCACTTCCGAGTCGCGCTTGTGAAATAAGAGTAATGAGCGACGGGGCCCTGCCGTAATCTTGGGCGCATATTGGTGGATATGTGAATGGATGGTATATTTTTTCCGTTTCCATATTGGGGGCGGTTTTTTTATTGCCTTCTCCAGTGGGTAGCGTAGCGAAACCGAGGGTGTTGAATAACAGTCCGGGGGACTGTTAAATCCCGAGGTGCCCGAACCCGCAGGTGAGACAAGGGGGACCGCGGAGTGGTGGATGAGGTGTACTTCGAACAAAGCCTTACAAACGAGGAGTTTAATATTATACCTTACAATAAAAAGCTCATATCAAGCGCTCAGGAGCTACGAAAGAATATGACTCCCGAAGAAAAGCACTTATGGTATGACTTTTTAAAATTACTCCCCTTGACCGTAAAGCGTCAACACAATATCGATAATTTCATTGTCGATTTTTATATAGCAAGCAAAAAAATCGCAATAGAAATAGACGGCACACAGCACAACACCATAGAACACAGACAATCTGACAGAAAAAGAGACGAAACCCTTGCGGATTGGGGTATTACCGTGTTGAGATATTCAAACAAGAGCATAAATACGAATTTCGTAGCAGTCAGTAAAGATATTTTAATGCATCTGGGATTGGATTTCTCGGATTTGAAAATGAATTAAAAAATAAAAATATAAAAAGCAACACCGTAAGCGGTAGAAAGCATTATTTTATCACATCGAGTATGAAAGATGAAAAATGATAATGTTTTCCTATAAGTTAGCTTATAAAAAGCAGCTAACTCCTCATCCACCGCAAGCGGTCCCCCTTCTCCCACAGGAGAAGGCAGGAAAGGAGAAAAAATGGAGATTTACGAGAAGGTCTCAACGAACTTAAACTTCGTTGAGAGAGAAAAGGCTACCAGAGCTTTCTGGGAAGCTAACAAGGTCTTCGAGAAGAGTATCGCCGAGAGAGAAGGATGTCAGGACTACACCTTCTATGACGGTCCGCCTACCGCAAACGGTAAGCCCCATATCGGCCACGTGCTCACTCGAGTAATCAAGGATATGGTACCCCGCTACCAGACCATGAAGGGCAAGCGCGTCCTTCGTAAGGCGGGTTGGGATACACACGGTCTGCCTGTTGAGCTTGAGGTTGAGAAAAAGCTCGGCATCGACGGCAAGGATCAGATTGAAGCGTACGGCCTCGAGCCTTTCATCGGACACTGTAAGGAGTCTGTATGGAAGTACAAGGAAATGTGGGAGGATTTCTCCGGCACTGTCGGCTTCTGGGCAGATATGGAGCACCCATACGTAACCTACACCAACGACTTTATCGAGTCCGAGTGGTGGGCGCTCAAGGAAATCTGGAATAAGGGCCTTCTTTACAAGGGCTTCAAGATCGTTCCCTACTGCCCTCGCTGCGGCACACCCCTCTCCAGCCACGAGGTTGCTCAGGGCTATAAGACCGTCAAGGAGAAATCGGCAATCGCGCGCTTCAAGTGTGCTGACGAGGATGCATACTACCTGGCTTGGACTACAACCCCCTGGACTCTGCCCTCCAACGTAGCGCTCTGCGTTAACCCTAAGGACACCTACTGCAAGGTTTCCTGCATTGACGGCAACGTCTACTATATGGCAGAGGCTCTGCTTGACAAGGTGCTCTCCCCTCTCGCAAAGGAGGAGGGCGAGGTTGCATACACCGTGCTTGAGAAGATGACCGGTGCTGAGCTTGAAAGACGCGAGTACGTGCCCCTCTTCGACTTTACCGCTGACGAGGTAACCCGTCAGAAGGCTAAGGCGCACTACATCGTATGCGACGACTACGTAACTATGTCCGACGGTACGGGTATCGTGCACATCGCTCCCGCATTCGGCGAGGACGACTCCAAGGTCGGCAGAAAGTACGACCTCCCCTTCGTTCAGTTCGTAGACGGTAAGGGCGAGCTCACCGCTAACACTCCCTACGCGGGAATCTTCGTCAAGAAGGCAGACCCCATCATCCTCGAGGACCTCGCAAAGATGGGTAAGCTCTTCTCCGCTCCCAAGTTCGAGCACGACTATCCCCACTGCTGGAGATGTAACACGCCCCTCATCTACTACGCTCGCGACACCTGGTTTATCAGAATGACCGCTATCCGCGATCAGCTCATCAAGAACAACAATACAGTTAACTGGATTCCCGAAAATATCGGTAAGGGCCGCTTTGGCGACTGGCTTGAAAACGTTCAGGACTGGGGACTTTCCCGTAACAGATATTGGGGCACACCCCTCAACATCTGGGAGTGCTCCTGCGGTCACAGACACTCCATCGGCTCTATCGCCGAGCTCAAGAGTATGTCGGGGAACTGCCCTGAGAACATCGAGCTCCACCGTCCCTTCATCGACGCGGTAACTATCACCTGCCCTGAGTGCGGCGGCGAGATGAAGAGAGTAAGCGAGGTTATCGACTGCTGGTTCGACTCAGGCTCCATGCCCTTCGCACAGTGGCACTACCCCTTCGAGAACAAGGAAGTGTTCCACTCCCAGTTCCCCGCAGACTTCATCAGCGAGGGTGTTGACCAGACCCGTGGTTGGTTCTACTCGCTTATGGCTATCTCCACCCTCATCTTCGACTGCGCGCCCTACAAGAACGTTCTCGTTCTCGGCCACGTGCTCGATAAGGAGGGACAGAAGATGTCCAAGTCCAAGGGTAACGCGGTAGATCCCTTCGAGGCTCTCGAGACCTATGGCGCTGACGCTATCCGTTGGTACTTCTACTCCAACTCCGCGCCCTGGCTTCCCAACCGCTTCTTCGGCGAGGCGGTAGTTGAGGGACAGAGAAAGTTTATGGGTACCCTCTGGAACACCTACGCGTTCTACGCTCTTTACGCTAACATCGACGGCTTCGATCCCACAAAGTACACACTCAACAAGGACACCCTTTCCGTAATGGATAAGTGGATCCTCTCTAAGCTCAACTCGGCTGTTAAGTCGGTTGACAATATGCTCGCAAGTTACAAGATCACCGAGGCTACAAGAGTCCTTGAGGACTTCGTTGACCAGCTCTCCAACTGGTACGTACGCCGCAGTCGTGAGAGATTCTGGGTTAAGGATATGCCCGAGGATAAGGTCAACGCTTACCTCACCCTCTACAACTGTCTTGTAACCATCGCTAAGGTATCCGCTCCCATGATCCCCTTCATGACCGAGGATATTTACAGAAATCTCGTCGGAAGTGTGGATAAGTCCGCACCCGTGTCAATTCATTTGTGCTCCTTCCCCGAGGCAGACGAGTCTATGATAGACAAGTCTCTTGAGGAAAATATGGAGGAGGTTATGGATATCGTCGTGCTCGGCAGAGCCTGCCGTAACGCCGCGGCTATCAAGAACCGTCAGCCCATCGGCAAGATGTACGTCAAGACCGATAAGGTGCCCGACGACAGCTTCGTATCCGTTATCGCAGAGGAGCTCAACCTCAAGGAAGTAGAGTTTACCGATAACGTGCGCACCTTCACCACCTACTCCTTCAAGCCTCAGCTCCACACCGTAGGACCTAAGTACGGCAAGTTCCTCGGCGGTATCAAGAATACTCTCGCTACCCTCGACGGCAACGACGCTATGGACGAGCTTGAAGCAAAGGGCGCTATCACCTTTGAGGTGAACGGCTCGGAGATCGTGCTCACCAAGGAGGACCTCCTTATCGAGATGACCAAGAAGGACGGCTTTGAGTCCTTGCAGGATCACGGTGTAACCGTAGTCATCGACAAGAATCTCACCCCCGAGCTTATCGAGGAGGGTAACGTCCGCGAGATCATCTCTAAGATCCAGACTATGCGTAAGGATTCCGGCTTCGAGGTTATGGATAACATCAAGATCGCTTTCTCGGGCAACGAGACCGTAGAGGCTATCGCTACCCGTAACGCAGAGGAGATCAAGTCCGAGACTCTCGGCACAGAGCTCACAATAGGTGCTACTCTCACCCATTCCAAGGAGTGGAACATCAACGGAGAGAACGTTGTAATCTCTGTTGAGAAGGTTTGATCTGAAATCTCGGCAATCTCCGGTAGGTAGTTAAGCGGATGAAGTGTCAGTATAGTATTAATTAGGACTAACTCCTCATCCACCACGTTGTGGTCCCCCTTCTCCCACAGGAGAAGGCTAATAATAAGCGGCTATCCAAAAGGTAGCCGCTTTTTCAAAAAAGGAATTATTATGATTCTTGAAAAAATGAATATAAAACGCAAGATTGGCGATTTATCTAAGAAATTGTCTATCAATGTTTACAAAAAGATAGATTCAACCAACACGCAAGCAAAGCTGCACGCAGAGTATGGAAGATGCGGTAACTCTGTTTTTATTGCAAGTGAACAAACCGCGGGACGCGGCAGACTTGGCAGAAGCTTTGTGTCAAATAGGAACAAAGGGCTCTACTTATCCATTCTGCTGAATGAAAAATTGCCTCCCGTATTCGCAACCTCGCTTACAACCTATATGGCGGTTATCGCCTCGCGCGCTATCCACTCCCTCTCTGGCGCGGAGCCTAAGATCAAATGGGTAAACGACCTATATCTTACAGGCAAGAAGTGCGCGGGTATACTCACTGAGGCACGCGCAAGCGAATCAGGAGACACTCTTGAATACGCGGTAGTCGGTATAGGCATCAACCTGCTCTCGCAGGACTTCCCCGAGGAAGTAAGGGATATAGCCACCACACTCGAGGACGAGTGCGGTAAGAAGGTCAATAGATATGACCTCGCAGCCATTATTGTGAAGGAATTCTTCGATAATCTCCACCTTGTAGGGTCAAAAGAGATTGCCGAGGAGTATAAGTCACGCTCATTTCTTATAGGCGAGCGTGTGACGGTAATCAAGCCGACCGAGGAATACACGGCAACCGTCAAGGGCATCACGGATAAATGTGAGCTTCTTCTCACACTTGACGGTGGCAAGGAGGAGCTACTCTCCACAGGAGAGGTCAGCCTGAGACTCGCAAAATAATGCCTATCTAATCAACCCAAATTAAACGCATACAAGGAGCGGAGCGCTGTTTTTACGGCATATCCGCTCTTTTTTCTTTAATCCCTGCGCAAACCTTGTCCCATTTCTTGACAAATTGTGACAATATGTATATAATTAAATAAAGTGTTTATTTTATATTGACTCCCCGTAATCACTCAGAAAGGAAACGCTATGAATTACGAGTTACTCGAGCCGGTAAAGTATTATAAGAATACCGGAAAGCAAGCTCATCTTGATAACGCGACGGCGTATTTCGACGATCTGCTCTCAAAGTCAAGAATCAACGTCGAGGAAAACCGTAAAACGGTGAAAGAATATAACGAGCAACTGAGTATCATCGATAACCTCAACAAGGTTATAAGAAGGTACAAGATACTGAAAGGCTTTCTTATCGCGGCGATAGTTCTCGGAGTGATCCTCTCTATCGTTTCCATATATCAATTTACCGAGTCGGTTATTGACACGGGCATTATCCTTTTGATCCTCGGCGCGGTGTTGATTGTAATCCCTGCCCTTCTCATCAAAAAGAAGATAAACCCGAAGATAAAAGACGTAAGCGCGACCAGAGACAAGCACACTGCAAAGGCAAATGAGCTCCTCGCTCTGGCGTGGTCACAGGTCGCACCCCTCAATGCTCTGTTTGACGATACGGATACCTTCGCTCTTATTGAAAAAACCATTCCTGATTTTAACTTTAACGTAAGATTCACCAAGGCGCAGGAAAAGCTCTTCCTTGATAAGTATGATTTTGTTGATCTGCAAAATGGCGATTGCTCCATGACCGATACCGTTTCGGGTACGTTTGCGGGCAACCCCTTCATTTTTGGTCGAAGAAGAGTCCACCAAATGGGCACAGAAACTTACACGGGTACCCTCGTCATCCATTGGACAGAGACATACCGTGACAGCAAAGGCAACATTCGTACACGCCACAGATCCGAGACTCTGTACGCAAGCGTAGTTAAGCCAAAGCCGTATTATCACACTAACACCTTCTTAGCCTACGGATGTCAGGCGGCACCCGATCTCACCTTCACCCACAAGACTCAGCATAGCGAGGACCTCAGCGAGAAGGGCCTCGAGAGAAAAATAGAAAAAGGCGAAAAGCAACTCAAGAAGAAGGCAAGAAAGGCTCTGAAAAACGGCGGCGCCTTCCAGGAGATGGCTAACTCCGAGTTTGACGTTCTCTTCGGCGCAACCGATAGAAACCACGAGGTGCAGTTCAGACTTATGTTCACCCCCCTCGCGCAAACGAGCATGGTCGATCTTCTGACTGACAAGGAGCACTACGGCGACGACTTTGACTTCGTAAAGCAGAAGCGATTCAACGCTATATTCTCCGACCACGCGCAGAATTGGTGTATGAGCACGTCGGCGAAAAACTACTATTCTTATGACGTGGATCAGATAAAGGCAAACTTCATCAACTTCAACACGACGTACTTCAAATCCGTGTTCTTTGACTTTGCTCCCTTATTCTCCGTTCCGGCATATATGGAGGAGCCCTGCGCCTCTCTTGAGGTGCCCGAAGATTACCGTATGAACCACACCTACTACGAACACGAAGTTTTGGCAAACTCTATCGGTTACGGTCACTTCACGCACGAAAGCTCTCACACCGAGGCTATCCTCAAGACCGAGTTTGCGCGCAAGAGTGACAACACAGACGCGGTCGTGGTCACCGCTTACTCATACACAACCGTACCCCGTGTTGACTTCGTCACAGTGAGAGGTGGAGACGGCAATTTACACGTCGTTCCGGTTCCGTGGACGGAATACATCCCCGTCAGCAAGTCGACAGGCGTCGAGATCGAAAATCTCGATCTTTCCGAAAGACAGTTCAAGGAGCTGTTCGGCGCGGCGGCAAGCGGTCATGCATACACTCACGGATTAATCGCAAAAAAGATATCAAACTAAAAATACAATACAAAAAGGAGAACACATCAATGGCAAACATGTTAGATGAATTGAATCCCGAAACCAGAGAAGAAGGCGTAGATACCAACGTCATCGTCAAGAAGATTCCCGTTACCGTCGGAGTAGGCTCTCTCATATTTGAGATACTCCTCTGGGTGCTTGGTATAATCCCGGGCGTAGTATTCCTCTTTATGAAGATCAAGGCTAAGAACTACTTCCAGCAACTTGAGCAGAAGATACAGCACAACGCATCGCAGATAGACAACTATCTCGAGCAGAGAGTGGTTGTTCTCTCTAACTGCGCAAAGCTTGTTGACAAGGCTGTAAATCTTGACAAGGAAACCTTCGAGAGCATCGCAAAGTTCAGAAGCGGATCGGGCGACGAGGTAAGAAACGACGTTCAGGGCCAGCTTGATCAGGTATCCCGCGACATCAACGTTGCGCTTGAGAATTACCCCGAGCTTAAGGCTCATAACGAGATCGAGGACGCTATGAAGCAGAATATGTATCTCCAGAGAGAGATCACCGCTGCTCGCGAGCTCTACAACGATACCATCAACACCTGGAACAGAGACATCTTCGCTTGGCCCACCAAGCAGATCGTCGCTGCAAGAAACAATTACACCACCAGAATCCCCTTCGCAGCATCTAAGGAAATCAAAGAGCAGGCAAGAAGCGTATTCTTCTGATGTAAAACACACAAAAACCACCGTAAAACTCCGCACGGGTCGGGGCTTACGGTGGTTTTTCTATTTCAACCTGCCGATAGGCAGATTTAATCGCATAGCGATTTCATCCCAACGGGATTTCATCCAATTTATTGGATATCACCAGCGTGTCGCCGGCAGCAACAAATGGAGCTTACGCATTATGATTTCTCGCTTCGCTCCATGAATTGACGGGCAAGCCGTCATGAATTCTCGTGCTTCGCACTCCATGATTTGAATTGCAACTAACAATGCACCATAGGTGCAATTCATGCCGCAGGCAATTCACGGTACGGAGTACCAATTCATGCAACTTGTTGCAATTCATTGACGTGTCGCGTCAAATCGACACGTCTAAAGTGTCTCCCAGCGGAAGCGAGTACACCTCTATGGTTTTCGGATATTTACCAAACATAAGCTCGACCGCCTTAGCGTAGTAGGAAAGCTGAAGCGAGTGCTTCTCCTTGAGCTTTGCTCTGGCAAGCTCGCGGTTTTCCTTCTCCTCGGGAGTGAGTCTGTCGGTCTTGTAGTCTATCAGGTGGTAGTTGCCGTCAGTATCCTCAAAGAGACAGTCGATAACACCCTGAACAAGAACGTGCTCACCGCGGTAGAGCTTCTTCTGCTCCTCGTCGGTGGTAAAATCCTCTGCGGGGAGCTTGACGTTGAATCTGAACTCGCGGTAGAGAGTCTTCGCCGCGAGCATATCCGAGATAAGCCTTGAGTGAGCGAACATCTCCGCTTCCTTCACTCTCACCAGCTCCGCATCCTTATCCGAGAGGAATCCTCCCTCGCGAAGCATCTTCAACTCCTCTCTCGCGCCACGCTCTGTGAGTCTCTTAAGATCGCAAAACTGCAAAAGCATATGAGTGGCGATTCCGCGCTCTGCGCTGAGGTTAACCGTATTTGGCGAGCGGAACTTAGGTAAATAAGAGCGCTTTTCCTCTCTAGTATCCTCTTTTGCGTCACCGTCGTGAAGCTTTACTGCGTGCTCGTCACTTCCGTCGAGAATCGCGGGATAAAGTCTCGAAACCGAGAGTTTACCCGGTAGGCGTGTAAGATATTCCGTAGGATATTCAAAATTAAACCTCGCCTTAAGCTCAGACTCAAGAGCCTCGGAATCAATGACGTCGGGGATCATTTCCTCGCTGTCGTCGGTATCCTCATCCTCGCCATCCGCAACACTCGCCACGTCACTCGGATCTATATTAAATGCCTCATCGGTATATACGAAGGGCGGTTCCTTCAGGAATTCTGTCGGGAGCTTGGCGTCGAGCTTTTTCATCTCAAGGATCATACCAAGCAGAGTGGAGATATTATATACCGAATACTCGGACATATACTCGCGAGAAGCCGCGGTTTCATCCTCAAACTCGTCGAGTTTTGACTTGACCTGTCCGACAACGTAGAGTCTCTCACGCGCTCTTGTGAGAATTACGTAGAGGACGCGCGCCTCCTCCTCTATCTTCTTTCTGTGTCTGTAATGCTTGATTATATTCTTGGTCGAGTTGCGCACGAGAGCAAGGCCCGAGTCAGTCCTTAAGAACATACCCATACCGAAGCCCTCCTCATACTCAAACCTCGGAGGCTCACCCGAGTTATGATTCTGATTAAAGCTTGCCGTGCCTCCCGCGAAGAAGACTATCGGGTACTCAAGTCCCTTAGAGCCGTGGGCTGTAATGATCCTTACCGCATCGCACTCGCCGGGCGCTTCCCTCTTGTCAAAGTCACTCTCGCGGCCGGTCAGCTGATTAATATAGCTGATGAAGTTGTACAGTCCCTTGAAGGAGCCTGCCTCAAACTTTCTTGCGTGCTCGTAGAGGAGCATAAGATTGTCCTTGCTCTCCTTCTTATTGGAGGAGAGAGCGAGAAGGCCCGTCTCGTGATAAAGCTTCATAAGCAGCTTGTCCGTGGGCATACCCTCGGAAAGAAGCCTGTAAAATGCTAGCTTTTCAAGGAATTTCTTTACACGTCCCCCGTCCTCTGCCTCCTCGGCATACTTTTTCAAGGAGTCATAGAGCGTCTCGTCGGGATATAGCTTTCTAATCACCGCAACCTCACCAAGGGTAAAGCCCCAGATGGGTGAGCACATAAGTCCCGCAAGGTAAACGTCCTTGTGCGGATTGTCTATGGAGTTAAGAAGGCAAAGGACCAAAAGCACGTCGGAGTTTATGAAGAACTTCTCATTCTCTGCCATTGCCGAGGGGATTCCAAGCTTTCCGAGAGCCTTTGCGTATCTGTTGCCCTTGCGCTTCACGTTACGCATAATGATAGCGATATGCCTCGGCTCTATCTTCTCGCCGTTATCTAGGTACCCCTCGTCGATAAGCTCCTTTATCTTTCTTGCCACTACCTCGGGCACAAGGTCGGCTTGATCCTTAATAAGCGCGGAGCGCGGGTCGGTAGGCGCTATCGCGGGTACAAGGCAGACCTCGGGATATACGTACTCAGGCTTTTTGTGATCGTAGACCTTGCTGAAGGTAAGTCTGTCAGCCTCAACGTATCCTATACTGTCACGCAGGAAATAAAACAGTCTGTCAAAGACGTCGTTAACAAAATTGATAACACCCTCGTCACATCTGAAGTTGTCCGACATAAAAATCGACGCCGCGGGATAGTCTCCCTCAGTGCCAAGTGGCGGGAAGCTCTTTTTCATATCCGCGAATATCCTTGGGTTAGCGCTTCTGAACTCATAAATGCTCTGCTTGATGTCGCCGACCATAAATCTGTTAGTGTCGGTCGATATAGCCTCAAAGATCTTGTTCTGCAGGCTGTTTACGTCCTGATACTCGTCGATATATACCGCGCGGTAGAGCTTTGCCTGTTCCTTTGCGACGTCGGTCTTTTCACCGTTTTGCCAAAGACATTCGTAGGTGTATCTCTCAACGTCGCAAAACTCACATATACCGCGTCTTATCTTCTCCTGTCTGAAAAGGCGGTCAAACTCGCGCACCACTCGATAGAGCACGTCAAACTGACGGTAGAGTCCCTGGTAGGCAATACGCCACTCCTCCTCGGTATGCAGGAAGAAATCGTCGCGCATCTTGAGGAGCTCTCCCCTGAACGCCTTTCTTACAGTAGCAACGGGCGGAAGGGGCTCTTTTTTTGACACGGATACCCCCCTCGCGAATTCATAGCCCGACAAAGCGGTGCGAATGTCCTCGTAGGATTTCTTCTCGGAGAGCCTTCTGATAAGGTCCTCCGCGGCAAGTAACTCGTCTATTATCTTTGAGTGCTTTTTCGCGTCGATATTCTCTATCTCGCATCTCATATTGGCAAACACCTTGCCGTAGTGTGAGAGGAGCTCCGAGAGCCTTGCCATAGCATACTTACCAAAGCCGGTATCCTCAACCCGTGTGAACTTTTCAGGGTCGAATTCGGATACAAGCGCGCCGATTGAGCCAACGCCCTCAAGCGAGTCGAGCGTCGACGCATATATCCTTCTTATTATTGCAGGCAGCTCACTCTGACGTCTTGCCTGAGCCAGACAGTCGGTCAAGGCGTCAAGCTCCGCAGGTGTTGCCACCTCGGGAGAATTACCCTCGTATATAGACTCAAGAAGCCCCTCGAGAATATTCTCGGCAAGGAGCTGAGCCTCTGCGCCATCAGGCACGCGGAAGCTCGGACTGATACCCACTCTGTCTGCGTTGGCACGGAGAATATCCGCGCAGAAGGCGTCGATGGTGCTTATCTTTGCGCTTGGGAGCATATGCAGCTGCTTCTCGAGTCTCTCGTCGCCGGGACGCTCGGACATAGCCTTCTTTACTGCCTTGCCGATACGCTCTCGGAGCTCTCCCACCGCCGCGCGTGTGTAGGTCACAATGAGCATATCCTCTATATTTACAGGGTCACTTTCGTCAAGAATGGACGTTATTATTCTCTCGGTCAAGGTTGCAGTCTTACCCGAGCCCGCGGCAGCAGACACAAGCAAGGTTCTGTCTCTTGTATTTATCGCAGCCAGCTGACTGTCTGTCCATTTTCTTTCCGCCATGCTTACCTCCTGTTTTTTCAAAACTGTCGTATAGGTTTGATTGCCAACCCGGAATCAAACTCCTTTACTTCTCCTACCGCAAAAAAGCCATTCGAGTCCGCAATTCTTAACACGGTACCCACCTCGAAGCTCTTTTTTATCTTGTGAAGGTAGATCTCCTGACCTGCCCTCGCAAGTCTTGCGAAGAAGTCGCCGAGAGTGACGGACTCATATTTTCCGAACACGTCCTCAATAGGTATAACGAGTGATTCCCTCTCCTCGGGAGTAATATTTTCAAGCTCGGTAAGTGTCCTCGCCTCATCTATCGAGTAGCCCGAGGCCGAGAGTCTCTCAAGTGTCTTCATTGTACCACCGACACCCAGCGCCTTGCCTATATCCGCACAGAGCGTACGAATATACGTACCCTTGGAGCAGACCACGTCGAGGTAGTATTCCCTCTCGTTTATCCGTCTTGTATCTATGGAATAGACCGTCACCGGTCTTGCCTCTCTCTCAACCGTCTCACCACGTCTTGCAAGATCGCACAGCTTCTGTCCTCCGACCTTGAGAGCCGAGTACATAGGAGGAGTCTGCATTATCTCACCGACGAAGCCGGAGATTGCCCCGAGGACCTCGTCCTCCGAAAGAGATACCTCACACTCGGATAAAACTGTGCCCGTCACGTCCTCTGTATCCGTCGTAACGCCGAGAAGTAAGGTCGCACCGTAATGCTTATCCCCGGTGAGCATAAATTCGCTTGCCTTAACGCCTCTGCCGATCAAAACGGGCAAAACACCCGTAGCCATAGGATCAAGCGTGCCCGTATGTCCCGCCTTCTTTACTCCGAATATTCTCTTTACACGGTTAACGACGCCCTGAGAGGTTATTCCCTCCTCCTTGTTGACTATGACAAGGCCGCAAAGCTCACGTGAATTCTCCATAGTGCGACTCCCTTCGTTTTTCTTGTAAACATTTTAACATATATTAAAATAAATTTCAACCAAATTTTGCGCGTATAACTCATTTTCATTTTTTATTCCGTCAACATTTCGCAAAAGATAAGCAAATCCGCGCGAGTCCGACACACTTTCACCCGTTTATCCCCGATTCTTCTCTTTTCATCCTCATTTTCTCCTTATCCGCCGACAGTTCCCGACGATATGCGCCATTCTCCATAAAGTACAATAGATACGAAGGAAAAGAGCGAGGCAAAAACCGCGCTCACCTATGAAAGGAGATTTCAAATATGGATAAAACAAACCGTGAAGAAACAGAAAAAAGGCGAAAAAGATACGGAGTGGGCGTCGTGGGTACGATAAAGCACTCACTCGAGGAGGCGAGGCAAAAGCGCGAGGCTCCTCTTATTGACGTACTTACCTTCTTCGTTGCGTTTCTATTCTCAAGATGTCACGTGGTATTCGGCTCTCACCCCTTAGCGATAGCCTTTATCGCGGTACTGCCCACACGCGTATGGATCGCGGTCCTCGGTGCGATATCGGGAGCCCTGACTCTCGGCAAATCGGGTATCATCTACTCTATGATATCTGTAATCGTTGTTTTCTTAAGAATTATCGTATCAGGAACGGATAAGAGCGAGGACGGTGAGACACGCTACTTCAAATGGTTCTCTGAGGGACTCATTCTGAAAATGTCTGCCTCCCTGATAGGCGGATTCATCGCCGCGGTCTACGAGGTAATGCTCTCGGGCTTCAACCTGACGAGTATGCTTTTCGGCCTCTCGATGATACTGATACCGCCCCTGCTCGTCTTTGCTCTGTCGGGACTTTTCGACTGCGATATAACCTTCTTAAAACTATTTGATAACTCATCAAATGTGTTTTCAGCCAAAGGAAAAAGCGAAAAAGACAAGTTTAATTTACTTTTCTTTAGATTATCCGCATTATTGATTGTATTCCTTGTTTCCATCTCATTTAAAGAATACGAGCTTCTCGGCATATCCGTCGCATACATATTCTCAGCGGCAATGACTCTTATAGTTGCCCGCCGCTTCGGCGCTCTTTACGGATGTATCACAGGATTTGTATCCTCCTTCGGTATATCCAGCACGTACTCTGTCGCCTTCGCCCTTGCGGGTATAGGTGCGGGAGGTCTGTTCCCTCTAGGACTTGTCTTTGGCATAGTGGGAGGTGGCGCGCTTGTCGGTGCATGGGCAACCTATGCGGGTGCTCTCGAGGGACTGCTCACCGTCCTGCCCGAGTACGCCATAGCCGCGCTTGCCATATCGCCTATACTTAAAAAGCTGACCGCGGAAAAGACCGAGCACGAGTGCGAGGAGGTCGAAAAGAGCGCGGCGGATATGGTCGGAACAGTCGCTCTCTCCTACCGCAACAGATATAAGGGTAATCTTAACGCCCTTGAGGCATCGCTCTTTGCGATTTCGGCCTCCGTCAAGGACTATAACGAGCACACCTCCCGCCCGACAAAGGAGGAACTCTCTGACCTTATTCTTGAGTGTGCTGACAAGTACTGCCGAGCCTGCGAGGGACGCGGAGCGTGTATGACAAAGGGTGACAGAAAATTCATCGAAAACGCAGAGGAGCTGGCAGACCTGCTCTACAAAAACGGACGCATAACCGAGGATGATCTCGGAGCGTATCCCGAATACTGCCGTCTGTCCCCAAATATAGCCGAGGCTATCAACCGAGGCGCGGCAATACTGTCCGAGGAGAAATTCAGAGAGATGAAGAAGGACACCTCCTCAGAGGACTTCGGCCTCATCGCCAAGCTCATCAATGAGGCGCGCCTTGCCGACGAGAGAGAAAAGGCTCTCAACGACGAGCTCTCGGTAAGACTTAACCCCGTTATGACAGACGCGGGCTTTACCGACGGAGTCATTCGCGCATTCGGCGAAAGACGCCCCTACTTTATACTTGCCGCAGAGGACGAGAGCGGCGCGAGGATAACCTCACCCGAGCTGAAAAAAAACATAGAGTCGATCGCGGGCGTAAGGCTCGGCACTCCCGAATTCTACCGCAGAGGCAAAATGGCGCTTATGGAATGTCCGAGCGAAAAGTCCTTCTCTGCCGAATGTGCCACCGCCTCGATTGCGGGCGAGAGAGAAAGCGTCTCCGGTGACACGGCCGTAGCATTTGAGAGCGAGGGCGGTTATTTCTACTCGCTCATCTCCGACGGAATGGGCTCGGGCAACGAGGCAAAGGAAACCTCGGCTCTTGTGGCAGATTTCCTCCGCGGAGCGCTCGAATTCAGCCCTGAGGGGCAGACCGTGTTAAAAATTCTCAACCACACAGTCCGCCACAAGCACAGAGAATGCTCCGCAACGGTCGACCTCTTCTCGGTCGATCTCTACCGCGGCGACGCGGAATTCTTAAAGAGCGGAGCGGCGGCCTCCTATGTCAAGCGCGGCTCGTCAATATTCAGGATAAAATCAAAAACCGCGCCTCTCGGTCTTATGAAAAACGTGGACGCGGAAAGAATAAAAATCGACCTTGAGGGAGAGGATTACATCATTATGCTCTCTGACGGAATTGCGCAGAGCGCGGAGGATACACCTTGGCTGCTAGACCTGCTCTCAAAGCCTCCAAAGCGTAATCTCAAGGAATACGCAGACTCAATACTCTCCGCCGCCCTCAAAAACCTGCCGCATAACGACGATATGACCGTTGCGGTTACAAGAGTTATCAGGACTAAGGATTGATACAAAAAACGCTCCGTAATACGAGATGTCACTGACAGAAAAAAGGACAGAGATTTTTAGCGTGATGTCCTTAACGGACAAATCACGCTAAACTATGATTGCCCTACGGGCAAGTTATGAGTTATGAGATACTTCGTATCGTTATGGTTGGCTTCGCCAAGTTTTAGGTAGATGGGCAATCATATCATAACATTTGCGTAGCAAATTCATAACGGCGAGGGGTGCGAGCCTCATAACTCTAAACTAAAAACCAACAGAAGAGAGAACATTTCGGCTATAAAACCGATTTGTTCTCTCTTCCTGCTTGTTCTAAGGGTTTGGGCTTAGCCCGTAATGCGTTTGACTAG
>CAZUQN010000005.1:0-61266 GCA_964622425.1 uncultured Ruminococcus sp. | reverse complement strand
ACCGCTTGCGGTATCTTGCGTCATTCGTCGTGTCGGCCGACGAATAGCAAATATGTTCACTTCGTGAACGTTAAACGACAGGAGTAACCATGACACAGGAAATAAAGCTCATACTCACGGTCAACTCCGTGATAGACAATCTCGACGATGCGGGGCTGCCCGACGGCGATCCCGAGATCAATATATTTACCACAGCCGGTACCCTCGCCGTATCCGAGAGGGGTAAGAGACTATCCTTCACCGAGGAGGCAGAGGGTCAAAAGACGACCTCCACCCTCTACGTATCCGACGGAAGAATCGTACTGAAAAAGCGCGGCGACGTAGAGTCGGATATAACCTTCATCGAGGGGGATGAGTCGAAGTCGATATACAGAGTCGGCCCCTACGCCTTCGATATGACGGTGAGGACAAAGAAAATCAGAAGCACTCTGACCGAGAATGGCGGCGAGCTCTCGCTCATCTACTCCATGAACGTCGGCGGTCAGGACAAAAACGTAAGAATGAAGATAAGCGCAAAAAGAGCTTGATAGGCTGATGTCTGATCAAATCTCTTTGCGAAAGGAAGTAATATGGAACTGAACGATTTCAAGGCTCTCTTGAAGGCTGATAATATCGTGGGCTCGTATATCTTCTCGGGTGAGGAGGACTACCTCAAGAGATACTACCTCAGCGCCCTGCGTGACAAGGCGGTCACAGACGATTCCTTCTCCGCCTTCAACCACTCGGTATACGACGGAGCTGAGATAGACTTCGCCTCGATAAGAGACGACGTGATGTCACCTCCGATGTTTGAGCCCTATAAAATGATAGAGTGGCGCTACCCCGACTTCAACAAGATGAAGGAAGCCGACCTCGATAAGCTCGAGGAGATACTCGACCTCGTCGCATCGACCGACTACGCGGTGCTCGCCTTCCTCGTCTCGGACGGAGATATAGACCTGGGCACTCCCAAGAAGGAGAGTAAGCTTGTAAAGCGCCTCGGCACAAAGGTGCGCATACTTAACTTTGATAAATCCACCGACCAGCAGCTCCTCGCCTGGCTCAAGAAGCACTTTGACGCTGAGGGCGTGGAAGTTACACTCGACGTATTGAACGCGCTGATCTTCCGCGCGGGACATTCGATGACGGTGCTGAATAACGAGGTCAACAAGCTCTGTATGCTCGCCAAGGCGAGAGGTCAGTCCTCGATAAGCGCCCGTGACGTAGAGATAGCGGCGTCCTCCACTCCCGAGTGCGATACCTTCGCGCTCTCAAACGCGATACTCGAGAGAAACAAGAAGGGCGCGTTTATTGCCCTTGAGGAGATGAAGTCGAGAAGGCTCGACCCTATAATGATCCTCGGTATGATGTCAAAGACCTACACCGATATAGTCAGCGTGGTAATGATGCTGGGCGACGGTATCGGCGCGGAGGATATACAGACCGCGACGGGTATGAATCCCTACAAGCTCAAGATGTACCTGAGGGCGGCAAAGAGATTTACCCCCGAGAAGGCGAAAAACATACTCGCTGAGCTCGCAAGAGTTGACACGGGTGCCAAGTGGGGCGGTGTCACGGGCTATACGGCAATCGAATTATTCGTCTCTAAGTGCTTGTAAAACAAAGCAAAGCCATACACCCACAAAAGCAAATAACCTGCCCCTCGGGCAGACTTCATCCACCTTTGGTGGACTTCATCGCAAAGTGACTTCATCCGACCTTGTCGGACTTCATTTCCCTACCGTTCCCCTTCCCTAATTCCGCTTTCCTAATTCCGCATTCCGCATTACAAAATAAAAACTCGGAGAAAAACATGAATACTTTTAAGAAACTTACAGCGCTCGTGCTCGTCATTGCCGCGCTCCTCACCTGCCTTGTCGGTTGTAACAAGAACCCTCTCAAGGACTACGAAATTGACGAGAGCACCGAGGATAAGCGATTCTACTACGTTGCGATGGCGGTAAAAAACCACGGCATCATCATAGTCGAGCTCGACGCAAAATACGCGCCTATCACCGTCGCGAATTTCGTTAAGCTCGTAAGAGAAGGCTTCTACGACGGCCTCACCTTCCACAGAGTTATCGAGGGCTTTATGATCCAGGGCGGTGACCCTAATGCAGACGGCACCGGCGGCTCGGACGAAACCATAATAGGCGAATTTCTCTACAACGGCTGGTATAACGGCATTCCTCACGAAAGAGGAGTCATTTCTATGGCAAGAAGCGATGATTATGACTCCGCCTCCTCACAGTTCTTTATCTGCAACGCATCGACAGGAAACGTTGGCGCGCTCGACCATAACTACGCCGCCTTCGGTCACGTGGTAGAGGGTATGGATGTCGTTGACTCGATAACCTCCGCAACCGCGAAGTACGGTGACTCAAACGGCATGATCGAGAAGAAAAACAAACAGGCAGTTATCACCGAGATGAAGGTTATCATCTATGATAACAGCAAATAAAGTAAAGTTTAGTAGTCATATTAGACCACAAGAGAGAAAATGAGTAAGTTATTTGTACCAAAGGATTATTCCCCTGCGCTCGATTTGTACAGAACGCAGAGGGCGATAGCATATATAAAGCAGCACTTTCAGGACGGACTCGCAAGCACCCTCAACCTCAAGCGAGTGTCTGCCCCCCTCTTTGTCACCGAGGCATCAGGTCTTAACGATAACCTGAATGGCACTGAGCGCCCCGTCAGCTTCGACATTCCCGACGCGGGTGAAGTCGGACAGGTCGTGCACTCGCTTGCAAAGTGGAAGCGCCTTGCCCTGAAGGAATACGGCTTCTACGTCGGCTACGGCCTTTATACCGATATGAACGCTATCCGCCGCGACGAGGAGCTCGACAATATACACTCCATCTACGTTGACCAGTGGGACTGGGAGAAGGTCATCACAAGGGAGGAGCGCACACTCGACTACCTCATTGAGGTCTCTAAGAAAATCGTCGACGTTATCTGCGACACACACGAGTCCCTGCTCGAGAGCTTCCCCGAGCTTGACACAAAGATAAGCCGCGATATGGTGGCTATAACCACACAGGAGCTTGAGGATATGTACCCGAGCCTCACTGCAAAGGAGCGTGAGGACGCCTTCCTCCGCGAGCACAAGACCGCCCTGATAATGCAGATAGGCGGAAAGCTGAAAAGCGGAAAGCCCCACGACGGCAGAGCCCCCGACTATGACGATTGGGCGCTCAACGGAGATATAATGTTTTGGAATGACAGACTGGGGAGAGCCTTTGAAATATCCTCTATGGGTATTCGCGTTGACGAGGAATCTCTCGACCGCCAGCTCACCGAGCGCGGCTGCGACGATAGGCGCGCACTTCCCTTCCATAAGATGCTCCTCGCGGGAGAGCTGCCCCTCACCATCGGCGGCGGTATCGGTCAGTCAAGACTCTGTATGCTGATGATGGGATGCGCCCACATAGGTGAGGTCCAGTCAAGCATCTGGGATGAGGAAACACGCCTCGGCTGCAAAAAAGCAGGAATAAGGCTGTTGTGACAAAAAATCTCAAAAATTTACATTTTGATAATATATACCTTATTATTTCATAAAAAGAGCCCCTCACGGCTCTTTTTTTTCTTCCTTAGCTCGGTTTTGCATACAAAGCGCTTTTTGAAGAAAAATAAGGTATTGACAAAATAGTTATTTTATAGTAAAATATACAAGCTTTCCACTTTCACGGAAAAGTAAAAATTTTACAAACAGAAAAGAGGAGCAAAAATGAAAAAGATCATTTCCCTCGTTCTCATTCTCACCCTCTCCGTATTCGCTTTCGCAGCTTGCGGCGGCAAGGATAACGATGATGAGAACACCCCCGTCGAGAAGAATTATTCTCTCGCAATCGGCGTAGCCACCGCACAGAGCGGCGCAAAGGTTACCAACACCGTAGCAGCTCTCGTGATCGGTGAGGACGGCAAGATCGTTTCCTGCCGTATAGACTGTATCGACGTTTCCGCAACTCTCCTTGAGGACGGCACCGTTGACGCATCCAAGACCTATCAGTCCAAGGCTGAGCTCGGCGATGCTTACGACTCCTACAGCCCCATGCCTGCGGGCAGATGGTATCAGCAGGCTCAGGCCTTCGAGACCTACGTAACCGGCAAGACTCAGGCAGAGGTTACCGGCATCGCACTTGAGGCAGGCAAGACCGACCTCATCGCAGGCTGCTCTATCGCAGTTTCCGATTTCGTAAAGGCTGTTGACAACGCTTTCAAGAGCGCTCACAAGATCAGCTTCAAGACCGCTTCTGAGATCAAGGTTGGCGTTGCAGTTTGTGCAGACGTTGCTCCTGCGACCAAGAACGACGCTGTACTTGCTAAGTACACCGCTGACTTCGCAGCTACCGTTACTGTTGATGGCAAGATCGTTGCTTCCGTTATCGACTCCAACGAGGTTAACAGCACTATCACCGGCGAAGAAGTAACAGAAAACAATGAAACAAAAATAGTTTACACCTTCGCAGATATTGTCAATCCCGGCACCAAGCTCGAGCAGGGTGACGCTTACGATTCCTACAGCCCCATGCCCTCCGGCAGATGGTATCAGCAGGTAGAGGCTTTCGCAGCTACCGCAGTAGGTAAGACCGCAGCAGAGGTTGCAGGCCTTGCTACCGAGGGTGTTGCAGGCTGCTCCATATATGCAGGCGGCTACAAGGCAGCACTTGAGAAGGCTGTTACAAACGCTAGATAATTCTCATCTCGCTATGTTCACAAGGCGACCCTTACGGCTCGCCTTGTTTTCTTTTAAACTTATATTAAACATTATTTTTGTAAACAATAGTTATTAATATATGCTTTTATCGGAAGGTTAGTAATGGTTTATAAAAAACTGATTTCTCTCATTCTGTGTTTCTGTTTGTTCGTTTTGCCCTTCTCTTCCTGCCGCAGCGGAACCGACAACGAGAAGGCAAAGGAGCCCGCGACACAGGCTAAATCCTACTACGAATATTTCGATACGGTATCCGTGATATTCTCCTATAAGGGAGACTCTTTAGAGGAGTTTACCCAAAACCACACTGCGGTCGCTGAGCTGCTCGGTGAATATCACAAGCTCTTTGATATCTACTACGAATACTCCGGGATAAACAATATCAAAACAATAAACAAAAACGCAGGAAAAGCTCCCGTCGAGGTAGACGAAAAGCTTATAGACTTCCTCCTCTACTGCAAGGAGGCGTACACTCTGACAGAGGGAAAAACGAATATCGCGATGGGCGCTGTGCTGAAGCTCTGGCACGACTGCCGCGAGGCTGCCGAGGAGAATCCCGCGAGCGCTAAAATCCCCACAGAGAGTAAGCTTGGGGAGGCGAGTCTGCACTGCAATATAGATAACCTCATCATTGACGAGGAGGCGGGCACGGTGTATATCTCTGACCCGCATATGTCGCTCGACGTCGGCGCTATCGGCAAGGGCTACGCCACCGAGCGCGCAGCAGAGATGCTTATCAGCCGCGGCGTCAGCTCATACGTGCTCAACATCGGCGGTAACATTCGTGCCATCGGTGAGAAGGTCACGGGTGAAGGTTGGGTAACCGGAATAACCAACCCCGACAAACTCTCCTCGCAAAGCTTTGTATGTAAGGTATCCATCAAAAACACCTCGCTTGTCACCTCGGGAGACTACGAAAGATACTACTACGTCGACGGAGTGAAATACCACCACGTCATAGACCCCGCAACTCTTATGCCCTCCGCTTATTTCTCGTCCGTATCAATCTTCACGCTTGACAGCGGTCTTGCAGACGTGCTCTCCACCGCCCTTTTCTGTATGTCATACGAGGACGGACTTGAGCTTGTCGAATCTATCGGCGGCGTCGAGGTCATTTGGGTGGACACGGAATATAACGTAAAGCACACCGACGGTATTGTGTTTGCGGACTAACGTCACCGAAGTTCACGCTCACAAAGTGAGTATATCGCTGACGAGCGGTGCTTGTCAATATCGCTGTTTCGCTTGCGAAACAATATCGCATCTGCCGATAAGGCAGATATATCGCTTTCGCCCGCAGGCGAAACTCCTACAAAGCAATACGAAGTGTTTAGCTCGTCCGCATAGCGGCCAAGCTAAAGCGCATACCGCTCCGCGGTATCTTGCGTCATTCGTCGTGTCGGCCGACGAATAGCAAATATTATCCAAAAGCATTGGATAGCGATATGTCCGCTAAGCGGACGTTAAATACTGCTACAACGCACCATTTCCGGTAAAAACTTAAAATCAAACTTATAAACTGCGTCTTGACATAGGCGCAGTTTTGCGTTATAATAGGGATAGTTTATTTAAAATATTTGAAATATTGGCGCAAATAATTATAAAATTTGTTAATTTTGTAACAAAGATACTTATTTGTCAGCGTTTCAAAAACGAAAGGAAAACAGTATGTTCGGGTTAAAGTTTTTAGGCAAGACTCATATTCCGCACAATAAGAACACTGCGGATATGACCCCTGTCAAGATGACGTCCCCGAAGGAAGTTCTGCTGCCTATGGCTCAGCACATCGGCGCCCCCGCCACTCCCGTGGTTAAGGTGGGTGACGAGGTCAAGGTCGGTCAGCTCATCGCAGAGCCCTCCGGATACGTATCATCTCCCATCTATTCCTCGGTATCGGGTAAGGTCACAAAGATCGACACCTACCTCCGTCCCGACGGAAAATCGGTTCCCGCCATCAGAATTGAAAGTGACGGAGAGATGTCCGTCCTCGAGGGTATCACACCTCCCGAGGTAACCGACTTCGACTCCTTCATCGGAGCTATCCGCTCCTCAGGTCTGGTAGGTCTCGGCGGCGCGGGCTTCCCCACGTCGGTAAAGCTTGACGCTGTGAAAAACGGCGGTATTCACACCATCGTCATCAACGGCGCAGAGTGTGAGCCCTATATCACCAGCGACACAAGAACTATGCTTGATCAGTCCGAGGCAATATACGACGGTATTGCTCTGCTCGAGAAGCACGTCCCCACCGCAGAAAGATTCATCTTTGGCATTGAGAAGAATAAGCCCGCCTGCATCGAGGAAATGGCGCGTATCTTCCAGGACAACCCCAAGGTATCAATCATGCCCCTTCCCTCGCTCTATCCTCAGGGCGCAGAGAAGGTTATCATCTATAACACCACAGGACTCACAGTCCCCGAGGGAAAGCTCCCTGCGGACGTCGGCGTGCTCGTTATCAACGTAACCTCGCTGGCAGTGCTCGCAAACTACGTCAAGACGGGTATGCCCCTTGTTGAAAAGTGCGTTACCGTAGACGGCAGCGCGGTCAAGGAGCCGAAAAACGTGGTAGCTCCCATCGGTACGTCCATCCGCGAGATCATCGAGTTTGCAGGCGGCCTCAAGGAAGAGGCGGGCAAGGTCATCTTCGGCGGTCCTATGATGGGTATTCCCGCCTGCTCGCTCGACGAGCCTATATCCAAGACCACAAACGCGATAACCGTCTTTAACGTGAAGGAAGCGACCGAGCGCGAGGCGAGCGCTTGTATCCATTGCGGCAGATGTGTTTCGGCGTGTCCCATCGGCCTTAACCCAACCGCGTTCTCTAAGGCGCTTAACTACGGCACAGAGGAGAAGATGGAGAAGCTCGATGAGGCAAGCATCAACCTCTGTATGGAATGCGGCTGCTGCTCCTACGTATGTCCCGCGTCCCGTCCTCTCGTACAGAATAACAGACTCGGTAAGACTGCGCTTCGTGAATACAAGGCGCACAAGGCCTCACTTAAGTAAAGGAGACAGAGAAAATGGAAAAGCTAATAGTATCTACATCTCCTCACATTCACGTAAAGTCGACTACTCAGTCCATAATGCGCGACGTGCTCATCGCACTCTCGCCCGCGGCGGTAGCATCGATAGTCCTCTTTGGACTTAGCGCTCTGCTTAACATGGTTCTCTGCGTCGGCACCTGTGTACTCTCCGAGTTTATCTTCAATCTTATTGTTAAGAAAAAGCAAACAATAGTTGACCTTTCCGCCTGTGTAACAGGTCTTATACTCGGACTCAGCCTTCCTGCTACAACGGGCGTGTGGCCCTGTATCGTAGGCTCTGTGTTTGCGATCATAGTCGTTAAGTGCCTCTTTGGCGGAATTGGATGCAACTTCGCTAACCCCGCCGCAACGGCAAGAGTCCTTCTGCTCTCCTCCTTCGGTATGAGTGTCGCGGGCGGCACTCTCACCAACTTCCAGAATCCCGAGCTTGTAAGCGGAGCAACTCCCCTCGCTTCCATCAATGCCGGTGTCCTTGAGGGTCTGCCCTCGGTAGGCGAGATGCTTCTCGGTAACAGAGCGGGCGCTGTCGGCGAGACCTGCATTATCGCGATCCTGCTTGGCGGTGTATATCTTATCCTGCGCAAGGTTATCAGATGGGAGACTCCCGTAGTCCTTCTCGGCACGGTATTCCTCCTTTCCCTTATCATCAAGGGTGACGTCACCGTTGCTCTCTACGAGCTTCTCGGCGGCGGTGTTGTTTTCGCGGCGTTCTTTATGGCGACCGACTACTCCACCACTCCCATAAACAGACTCGGCAAGGTTGTATTCGCATTCGGCTGCGGTGTGCTGACGGTAATATTCCGTTTCTTCAGCTCGCTCCCCGAGGGAATCTCCTACGCATTACTTATTATGAACATTCTCTCCCCCTACATTGAGAAGCTTTGCACACTCAAGCCTCTCGGAAAGGCAGGTAAGACAGAATGAAAAAAGAAAACCTAATGCCTTCCATAGTGCTCTCGGCAATCTGCCTTGTAGCGGCACTTCTGCTTTCGGTTATCAATATGTTCACCGCGCCCGCTATTGAGGCGGCGCAGAATGCGGCAGCAAACGCCGCCCTGCTCGAGGTCCTGCCCGATGGCAAAAACTTTGAGTCTATCGAGATCACGTCCGACTATCCCGCCGCAGTTACCGCGGGACATAAGGCTGACGGCGGATACGTATTCCAGATGTCCGTAACCGGCTATAAGCCCGGACTTGTAATTATGTGCGGTATCGACACCGAGGGCAAGATCGTCGGCGTCAAGCACATTCAGTCAAGCGAGACCTACGGTATGGAGCCCGAGCTCAACGGCGTATACGTCGGTGACACTCTCGACTCCGTAGAGCTTATTCTCGCTACCGGCGCTACCTCCTCCTCCAAGACCTCCGCGGCTTACTACGAGGCTGTAAAGGCGGCGCTTCAGGCCTACGTTATCGCAAACGGCGGCTCAGTTGACGTAAGAACTCCCGAGCAGATACTTCAGGACAACTGCAACGCGGCTCTCGGCACAGAGGGCAAGACCTTCACCAAGTGGTTTGCAACCGAGGCTCTTGTCGGTGTTGACGCGGTATATGAAACCGAGGGCGGACGCGTGTTCGTTATCGGTGAGGTATTTATCGGTGTTAACGCAAGCGGTGCGATCGTAACTGCTGACGTAAGCGCAGATAACACCGCGACCGTAAACGCGGCTTACACCGCTGTGGCAGAAAGCACTCTTACAGAGATCACCACTCTTCCCGAGGGCGTGAATACCAGCGTACAGAAGGCTTACGTTACCGCAAGCGGCAACTACGTATTCGAGGTCAAGGCCACCGGATATAAGTACGCGACCAATATGGAGTTCGTGGGTATAGACGACGGCTACTTCTTCATCAAGGTTTCCATTGACGCAGAGGGTAAGATCATCGATGTTATCACCACCTCTCACAGCGAGTCCGCAGGCTACGGCGATGCGTGCGCTACCGAGGACTACTACGAGCAGTACAGAGGCAAGGCTGACACAGACGTCAACCTCACAGTAAACGCTCCCGACTTCCACCTCGACCAGATCGCGGACGGAACGAGCGGCGTCGGTATCATCGCAAGCTCCACCTTTACAACCTACGGCTATCAGAAGGCCGTCAAGAACGCATTTGCGGCATACGAGCTTATCACGGAAGGAGGTAATGAATAATGACTAGCAACAAAAAGTTAATGATCATCCTCCGCGGTATCATCATGGAGAACCCCGTTCTCATTCTCGTGCTCGGTACCTGCCCCACTCTCGCAACCACGAGCTCTATGTTCCAGGCTGTGTCGATGGGCCTTGCGGCAACCGCCGTTCTTATCGGCTCTAATGTTGTTATTTCTCTCCTTCGTAAAATCATACCCGACACCGTAAGAATCCCCTGCTACATTGTGGTTATCGCAACGTTCGTTACCGCGGTATCAATGCTTTTGCAGGCTTACGTGACACCCGTGTACGATATTCTCGGTGTCTGGCTCGCTCTTATAGTAGTTAACTGTATCGTGCTTGGCAGAGCGGAAATGTTCGCGAGAAAGAACGGTCCTCTTGATTCCGCGCTTGACGGTCTCGGTATGGGCCTTGGCTTCCTTGTAGCTCTCCTTCTTATGGCAACGATCCGTGAGGTCTTTGGCGCAGGCACCATCCTCTCCGGTATGACCGCATTCGGCATCGAGGCTATCAAGATCCCCGTGATCTACGACCTGCGAATGCCCTTCCTCGTTGAGTCCTCGGGCGGCTTCCTTGTGTTCGGTATTCTTATCGCGGTTATGGCTAAGATCACCGAGAAGAAGGGTGGCCTCAAGAGAAAATCCTTCTCCTGCGAGGGCTGTCCCTCCGCTCATCTGTGCAACAAGACCTCCTGCTCCGAGCTGACCGAGCTTGCGGCAGAAGCACTCGACGTTTCCGTTGAAAGCAAGGAAATCGAGATAGAAAACGCTGAAGAAAAGGAGGTATCGGAAAATGCCTGATATGTCTGTTATAATCAGTTTGCTCCTCGCCGGTATCCTCACCGACAACTACGTTCTCGCAAGAACCACGGGTATCTGCCCCTTCCTCGGAGTTTCGAAGAAGTTCCAGCAGGCTCTCGGTATGGGCCTCGCGGTTATCTTCGTTATCATGTGTGCTACGGCGGCGACCTGGCCCATCTACACCTATCTTCTCGTCAGATTCAATCTCACCTACCTCAAGACGATCGTCTTTATTCTCGTGATCGCGGCGCTCGTTCAGTTCGTTGAGATAATTCTTAAGAAATTTATCCCTCCGCTTTACAAGGCTCTCGGCGTATATCTCCCGCTTATCACTACCAACTGCGTAGTTCTCGGTATCGCGGAAGAAAATATTGCAAAGGGACGCGACTTCCTCACCTCTATGATAGCATCTCTCGGTGTTGGCGTAGGCTTCCTCGTCGCGATGATCGTCTTTGCGGGCGTGCGCTCCAGAATGGAGAACTGCCCCTCGCCCAAACCCTTTAAGGGTATCCCAATCACTCTTGTTGCCGCGGCAATCGTCGCTCTGGCGTTCAGCGGATTCAAGAGCATAGGAGGTTAAAATGCCGATTTTAATTCCTGTACTTATTCTGTTTGGTATCGCGCTCTTCTGCGGAGTGCTCCTCACCCTCTCCTCTGTTTTCTTCGGAGTTAAAGAGGACGAGACCGCGGTAGCTATCCGTGACTGTCTGCCCGGTGCCAACTGCGGCGCGTGCGGCTACTCGGGCTGCGACGGCTACGCAAAGGCTCTCTCAGATAAGGAGACCGATAAGACTAACCTCTGTGTCCCCGGCGGTGACGGTGCTGCTAAGGAGATTGCCGCTATCCTCGGAGTTGAGGCGGCAGACGTTGTAGAGAAGGTTGCATACGTTGCCTGCAACGGCACGTGCGACATTGTGGAAAAGAGATACGACTACCAGGGTCACAAGACCTGCCTCACCGCAAATATGGCATACAGCGGTGACAGACTCTGCACCTACGCATGTCTTGGCTACGGCGACTGTGCGGTGGTTTGTCCTCAGAATGCTATCAAGGTTAAGGACGGCGTAGCGCGTGTCGACCCCAAGAAGTGTATCGGCTGCGGCATCTGCGTAAGACAGTGTCCCAACGGCATTATTCATCTTATCAACGACACCGAGCGCGTTATCGTTGAGTGCTCTAACCACGATAAGGGCGCAAACGTGCGCAAGTACTGTCAGAATGGCTGTATCGGCTGTATGAAGTGCCAGAAGACCTGCCCGAACGGAGCAATAACCGTCATCGACAACCTCGCGACCATTGACTACTCGCTCTGCACCGGCTGCGCAGCCTGCGTTGAGGTCTGCCCCGTACATTGTATCCACGAGGGAAGCTTCATCTGCGGAGCGCACTTCTGAGCGCGGAGCGGTCAGAAGAATGATGTTTGCCTACCGGCAAATGATGTAGGCTTCGCCAATGATGACGCTACGCTAATGATGTGTGCCTCGGGACACATAAGTGGCAAACATCACATCATTGCGAGTGTCAATGAGCAACATCATTATGCATAGCATAACATCATTTTTGCGTTAGCAAATACATCATTAAATTAACACGGGATGCCCTCTTGGGCGTCCCGTGTACTAAAGAAAGCTATAGAAAGGAGTCAAGAACGTGACGAAAGAATCACTCAAAAGCTTGATAATCAAGCACAAGATCGACATCATAGTTGTTGCCTCCCTTCTTTTGCTTTCCATCATCATTTTGCTCACCGTCAACCTCACAAGAAGGCCCGGCGCGTTTGTCGAGATAACGATCGACGGGGGCGTTGTGGCAAAGTACCCGCTTGACGTAGACGGTGAATACGAGCTGAACGGCGGAACGAACAGACTGACCGTCAAGGACGGTGTGGCATATATGACCTACTCGAGCTGTCCTGACCACACCTGCGAAAACACCGGCAAGGTGCGACACGTGGGACAGACCATTGTGTGTCTGCCAAACAAGCTGACCGTCACCGTTAAGGGCGAGTCGGATGACGGTGTCGACTTTGTGTCATAAGGAGGGCGAATGAGAGCTAACAATAATAACGTGAGGAGCAGCACAAGAAAAATGACTGCCCTCGCGCTCACCGTCTCCTTCGCGCTTATCCTCTCCTTTGTGGAGTCAAGGATACCCGCCTTCGTTGCCATACCCGGCATCAAGGTAGGTCTTGCGAATATAGCGGTCATCTTTACGCTTTATAAATTCGGCATCAAGGAGGCCGCCGCGGTATCCGCTGTTAGAGTCCTGCTGGTGTCTATGCTTTTCGGCAGTCCCGTAAGCCTTATTTACAGTATAACGGGGGCCGTGTTAAGTCTTTCGGTGATGTTCCTCCTAAAAAAGCTCACTCCTCTATCCGAGGTGACGGTGAGCGTGGCAGGCGGTGTCACCCACAATATCGGTCAGATTGGCGCGGCATCGGTGATGCTCGGCACCAACGTCGTTGTCTATTATTTACCATTTCTCCTGCTCTCGGGAACTATTGCGGGAGTGGTGGTTGGTATCGCATCGGGCCTCCTTATAAAGAAGGTGGACCTCGGTATCGGAAACAATAAAGTATCACACAAAAGGGAGAATACTCACACGGAAAACACAGAGAGGAGAGACGATGAAGGTTGATCTTTTAAAGGGAAAACTGAATAAGACTTACTTCACCCTGCTCTTCTCGGCGATAGCGAGCACGATTGTCACCACCATCTATTCGACAGTGGATATGATCTGTGTCGGTCACTACGCGGGGCCTGACGGCGCGGCGTCGATTGCCAACACCAACCCCTTGTGGGCTCTGATGTTTTCCTTCGGTGTTTTAACGGGCGTCGGCGGCGCGGTAATGATGTCCAACAGACGCGGCGCGGGTAACGATAAGGCGGCAAACGAGTATTTCACTGTGGCGGTCATCACCTGTATGATACTCTCCGCGGTTATCGTGACGGTTTACTCCATCTTCCTTGAGGACCTCTTAAGACTATTTGGAGGAAAGGGTAACGTCCTCACTCTGTCGATGGAATATATGCAGTCTATGCTCTTCTCCGTACCAACCTTTACTATGTGCGCGTGTCTTGCAACCTTTGCCAGAAACGACGGAGAGGCTCTTATCCCCACGGTCGCGACCGTTGTCGGCGGTGTGCTCAACATCTTCCTCGACGTATTTCTCGTTTTCACCTGTGATATGGGTGTCAAGGGTGCGGGACTTGCAACAGGTATCGGACAGACTGTCGCGTTCTTTATCGTTCTTTCCTACTTTTTCACCAAAAAATGTTCACTAAGATTTACAAAAGTCGAGAAAATCCCCGACACACTATTAAAGATAGTTACCGTCGGTTTTGCGGCCTTTCTCATCGAGATCACCTCAGGCGTCACGTCTGCGGTACATAATATCGTTATTACAGAAAACCTCTCCAACGCGCACTTCGCGGTATACGGAACAGTGTCCACCCTGATGATAATGTTCTACTGTCTCTTCAACGGCATAGGCACGGCTATGCAGCCACTTGTCGCGACCGCCTTTGGAGCGGGTAATGACGAGAGAGTCAAGAGAACCTTAAAGCTCGCCTTTCTCACAGCGCTTGTGATGGGAGTCACCTTCTTTACCGTTTGTCAGGCATTTCCCGAGACAATACTGCGCATCTATATGGACGTTAACGAGGAGGTCCTTCTGGTCGGTCCGAGAATCGTGAGACTCTACTCCATCTCCGCGCTTGTGGTCGGATTCTGCATGGTGTGTAACTATTACTTCCAGTCAACGCTCCTGCGCGCCGCTTGCGTGCTTACGTCACTTCTGCGCGGACTTGTCTTCCCCGTTATACTCGTGCTCACAATACCGCTTGCGGTCGGATACGACTACATCTGGCTCGGCACACCTATCGGCGAGATTCTCACCGCAGGAATAGCCGTCCTTATCTTCCTCGGAGCAAGAAAGAAAAGACAGTCTGTTATAGCGGACATTGCGGAATGAACAGCTTGCAGTTCTTCTGCATCATTAACAATCCAATAATACAAAAAGCTCCCGCTTAGATTTAACCGTCTACGCAGGAGTTTTTTCTATATTAATCTTAAAAAACCAAAGCCCCCGACCTTTTGGTCGGGGGTTTTCTGGAGCTGCTACCCAGATTCGAACTGGGGACCTCATCCTTACCAAGGATGTGCTCTACCAACTGAGCCATAGCAGCAAATCACAAGAATATTTCCTCGTGACGCAGACTATTATATCAAAATATAAAAGATTTGTCAATAGCTTTGAGAAATTTTATTTGCAAATTTTAATATTTTTTGAGTTTTATTTTTTATGTCGTCTAAAATACATAAAAGGCCACCGCTTGCGTGATGGCCTACTACTTAATTAATGAATGTAACCCGATCGACCTTAATGATCTTCTCCTCCTTGCCGTCCTTATCGAGCTTTAGGATAGCCGAGCCGTTGGAGAAGATGATATCACCGCTCGCCTCGTCCACACGGAATGCCGTAACGCCCGCTCTGACTAAGGTATCCTCGCCGTTAGGCGCTAGGCGTCTTAGCTCCCAGCTCCTCGGGATAATGCCTGGGTTCTTGTCACCGCGCTTGGCGTTCGCCTTGAGCTCGCGCTCGGCGTTTATAAGATTGCCGTCGATAAAGAGCTGCCCCTCATCTCTCTGCTTAACGTCCGAGCGAGAGAGCGTCTTGCCTGAATACTTTGCGGAGAATACGTTAAGGAAGCCGAAGAGTGCCTGGAAAAGACGGACCGGCAGCATAAAGATATCCGCAAGGCAACCGAGTGTGTCCCTGCCGCCCGAGCCCGAACCGTACGGTCTTCTTATATAGTAAAGAGAGCCGTCGCGTGCGCTCGCAGGGTGGGTAAAGTCGTATCTGTTGTCAGCAAGGATCTCATCAAGTGTGCCGCGAGAAATATCAAGCACGCACAACGCCGATGGGCCTCGGATAGCGCCCCTCTCTGCGGGCGCGTATATTTCACCGAGGATCTGTCCGTAGCTCATTCCGTCACGGGATTCCTCACGGGGTGCGGTATTCTCGGGGAGACCTATCGAGCAGAAGTATATCTTATTCGTATTCACGCGCGACCACACGGGTGTGATGTCTAGGGTGTGCCCCTCGGTGTAGGTGACCACTCTTTTGCTTATCAGATCCATCACGGCAATGTTGCTCTCGCCTGCAAATGAGCTCGAAACAACCATCATGTCACCGCGTATATCAAAGTCACGGTAGGCAACGTTACTGCTGCAAAGGACTATTCCCTCCTCGGAGGGCGCGGCGCCTTGTGGCTTCCTATATATACCGTTGGTGTTGTCTATATCGAGCGAGTAGATAACGTCGCCCTTGTGAGAGCCCACGCAACCAAGCGACGAGTAAATAGCGCTCACCGCGTCATCGGCAGATGCGCCCGCACGGAAAGTACCGGTAAATGCCGCACCTGTGCCCGTGTACTTCCACTCATTGCGCTCGGCGGATGACTTAACCTTCGTCTTGTAGCTCTCGAGAATGCCCGAGGAAAGCTCGGTTACGTCTCCGTCGCGGTATTCAAACATATGACCGTTTGATATGTATCTGAAATTCATAGGAGAACCTCCTGTGTTTTATAAGATGATTATATCACAATTAATAGCCTTTGTAAAGACTGTGTTGTGAGATTGTGTCTGAATGCGAGACCGGAGGCCCTCTCAGTCGCTCCGCGACAGCTCCCCCTGAGTGGGAGCCTTAGCAGAGCGGGAGCGAGCTACATAAAAGCCTCTCACTTTGGGAGAGGTGTCGAGCATTACGAGACGGAGAGGGAGGTGGATTTTGCGCAGCAAAAGACGGAAGGAGTGGCAAAAAGATAAATGAGACTCCTCCACCGCTTCGCGGAGCCCCCTCGGAGAGGGAGCCTGAATTTGCCTCTCACCTTGGGAGTAGTGAAGCGAAACCGAAGGTGTTGAATGAAAGTTCGGTGAACTCTCAGATCCTGAGGTGCATTCAAAGAATATTGCCAAGCGAGCAGAAGGTAGCTTTAATTAGTACTTACACATCAATCATCGCAGAGTATTAAGCGAGCGGCAAACATGAGCCCACAGGCGAGATTGGTGGCACCGCAGGTGACGGAGAGGGCCTCGGTTTCACTACCCGGAGGGGAAGGTTGTTTTATCAAGCGCGTTGTCTTTCATCCAATAACAAAACCGCCCGAATGGGCGGTTTTGCTTCACTTTGCTAACTTAAGTTTGTGTTTTTGGTTATTTTGGTGTGTTTTGTCCGGTCGTTTTATATCGTGGCTTTTTCCTCATTCTTTTTAAGAATCTTTGGGAAGGTTGCCACAAAGATGACCGTACACAAGGTAGCGGCGGTAGCATCTGCGATTGCCTCCGCGGCGTAGACTCCTGTGACGCCCATCCAAAGAGGAAGAATATATGCCAGGGGCACGAGGAGGATAACCTTACGAAGCAGGGCAATAAAGAGCGAGACCTTCGCCTGACCGAGAGCAACGAAGGTGTTCTGGCAGGTTCTCTGCAGGCCGAATATCGTCATACCGAGGAGGAAGATGGGCATATACTGCTTGACTATCGCAATAACGCCCGCATCATCGGTAAACATTCTGCCCACGAGTCCGGGGCAAAGTATCATAAGGAGTATGCCGACGAGGTTCACCGAGAACATAACCGCCATAGTGATCTTAAAGCATTCCTTAACTCTATCGTTTTTGCCGTGACCGTAGTTATAGCTGAGGATCGGGATAATGCCCTGACCGAAGCCCGCGAGGGGTATGCTGACTATCTGCATTGCGCTCTGCATAACAGAGAGTGCCGCGACGTGCATCGTGTCACCGTAGGTCCTGAGCTGACCGTTGAGGGTGAAGCCGACGAGGCTCTCGGTGCTCGCCATAACAAAGGGAGAAATACCGAGGGCAGTGATTCCGCCTATAACCTTAAGTCGGGGGCGCATAAGCTTAAAATCAAGTCTTAGCTCGGTCTTCTTTGAAAACAGGAAGGCGAGCACCCATGCGGCGCTTACCGCCTGCGAGATGACGGTGGCTATCGCCGCGCCCTTAACACCCATACCGAAGGTGAAGATAAAGAGCGGATCGAGGGCGGTATTGAGCACCGCGCCGATAATAACCGAGAGCATTGCGATACCGGGTCTGCCCTGACAGCTGATGAACATATTAAGACCGCCAGAGATCATCACAAAGACCGTGCCTATAAGATAAATCGAGAGATAGTCCTTTGCATAAGGAAGTGTGTCCGCCTCAGCACCCGCAAAGTCGAGCATAGGCTCCATAATAAAATACGGAACAGTGGTGCAGATAGCAGCAAAGAACAGAAGCATCATAAAAACCGTTGTTCAATATCCTCGCCGCCTCTTCCCTATTGCCTCTGCCGAGCTGGATAGCCGCCAAGGGCGAGCCGCCGCCTCCGACGAGTGAGGAAAATGCAGAGATAAGAAGAATGACCGAGGTGGTGATTCCGACGCCCGCGAGCGCCTCACCGCCAATACCCTCGATATGACCGATATATATTTTGTCTACGACACCGTAGAGAAGGTTTACAAGTTGCGCGGCGACAGACGGCAGAGCCATCTTAAACACTAAGGGCAACATTCTCTCTGTGCCGAGCTTTTCGTCTGAACGTGTACTCATTTTTTGTTTCCTTGTCTGTGTTTGGTTAGCCTGAATCGAATATGTTTTCGATTCGGTTCGGCTAAACTATTTTATCACAAATCCACACGTTTGTAAAGTGCGTTTTCTTCATTATTATTTTATAGCGTTGGCGGGGTGGCATGCGCCTTTTCACGTTCACGCAGTGAACATATCGCACCGTCGCTCGCGACGGTATATCGCTGTCTCGCAACGCGAGATAATATCGCATCGGAGCATAGCGACGATATATTTGCTATTCGTCGGCCGACACGACGAATGATGCAAGATACCGCAGAGCGGTATGCGCTTTCGCCAGCAGGCGAAATTCTTACCAAGCAGACGGGAGTGTTTAGCTCGTCCGCATAGCGGCCAAGCTAAAGCGAGGTTATTTCTCCGAAATAGCGGTATGCACGTGCAACGAATAGCAAACAAAAAAGATATACAAGACTTTAGATCTAGTATATCTTCTATTCAAAAATCGGTGAAGTTTCCGCTAAGGCGGAAGTGAAGTTGTGCTCTCACACAGTGAAGTTGATTCGCTCACTCTCGCAGTGAAGTTAGGTTTGCCCTATAACTCTCGCTCGCTTGCGCCACTTTGGCGCAAACTTCACTATCCGCAGGATAACTTCACTCACATGGTGAACTTCACTTGCCCATAGGGTAAACTTAGTTTTAGCGTGTTCAATCGAACACGCTAAAATCTCGGATCAATCAATTTTACCTCATCGACGACCTCGACGCCGAATTTGTCCGCGAGTCTGAGACCGCGGATCATCTCGTTTCCGTCGGCTACGTGCTTCTCGTGGTGAGAGTCAAAGCCGAGGGTGGCCTTAGCGCCAAACCTACCCGCAACGCGCCAGAATTCCTCGTTAGGATAATGTCTGCCGTCGCGCATACCGTAGAGGTTGATCTCAAGGGGAATGTCAATCTCCTTTGCCGCTCTGACAAGTCTTGCCGACTCCTGGCGGTAGTAGTCAAGGTCACCGACAAAGTTTATCATATCGGGGTGCGCCACGATCGAATATCTGCCCGTCTTCATCGCGGTGATGGTGTGGTCGACGTATGCCTTCATTCTTGCCTTATCCTCCGTCTTATCGAAGGCGCAGAAGGTGAAGTCGTCCTCGTCTCCCTCGTTGCCGATAAAGTGTCCCGCGTAGATGATATACTCCACGGGGTGCCTCCGATAGAGGTCAATGAGGGCGTCAAAATACCTCGGGTAATACTCGGCCTCAAAGCCGATGCGAATGTCTATGTAGTTCTTATATTTCTCACGCAGGGAGAGCAGAGTCTGACAATAGTCGCCTATCTCCGAGACTCCCATTCTGCTGTACGAAACAAACCCATCGCGCAAGGGATAGGGGGTATGATCAGAAAAGCCGAGAGTATAAATACCCTCGGCGATAGCTTTTCTGATATAATCCTCTTCCATGCCACAAGCGTGGCCACAGCGATAGGTATGATTGTGATAATTACACCTCATACCAAGGGGTTATAGAATTAAAGTACGAGAAGCGCAACTGCTACTGCAACTGCAGCGAAAGCAACGAGACCGAGAACGATCTTGCCAGCCTTTCTTCTGCGAGCGAAGCGGCGAGCCTTCTTAAGGTACTTGGAGATGGGATCCTTCTTACCCTTAACGGACTTCTTGAACTTAACAACCCACTTAACGTCAGCCTTAGCGATATCGTCGCACTTACGGATAGCCTGGGGCTCGTGTGCGAAACGGTTACGAAGGTTTCTGTACTTTACAAGTCTGGGAAGAACCTCGTCACGATCGGGGGCAAATCTAGCGTTGTTGAGTCTGTTGATGTACTCGGTAACACCGTTGGTTGCAACACCAAACTTCTCACAGCAGAGCTTATCGAGCTCGAGGAAGTTATTCAAGAACTTTTCATTAATTTTTCTGCTCACGACTATAAACCTCACTTAAAAATTATTTTTTTACACGTTCATTATACTATATATTTTTTATTTTTGCAATACTTTTTGGAAAAATAATTTAACTTTTTTTAATAATTTTTCATTTTTTAGGTTAAAAGTTAGTTACATTTTACTTTAAGGCAAGCTTAAATAGACTTTTTTCTGCGTTTTGTAAAAAATCATCCAAAAACGCCGAGATGCTCAAGCAAAATTTTCACACCCATTCCGACAAGAACAATACCGCCAGAGAGCTCCGCGAGGAATTTATATTTCGCTCCAAAGACGTTGCCTATCTTAACACCGACGGCAGAGAGCGTAAAGGTTATCACACCGATAGAAATCACCGCGATGGCAATCTGACCGATACCGTCAAGGTCAACCGACATACCGACACCTGCCGCGAGGGCATCGATGCTTGTGGCAATCGCCATAGTCAGCATAACACGGGGAGCGAGTGAGGAGTCGGTTTTCTCACATTCATCACACTCGTCCTTAGAGAGAGCCTCCTTGATCATATTACCGCCGATAAAGCCGAGGAGGACAAAAGCAATCCAGTGATCGACCGCCTCTATGTAGATAAGGAAGGCTGAGCCCACCATACAGCCAATAAAAGGCATCAAAGCCTGGAACGCGCCGAACCACGCGCCAACCACGACCATATGCTTGATTTGCACCTTTTCCGTAGACAATCCTTTACATATTGCCACTGCAAAGGCATCCATAGCCAATGCTACCGCCATAAGTATAATTTCAAAAATACTCATTTTTACTCCAAAACTCAGTTTGTTTTTCCTGTTTTCTTCAACATTTGTTATTCTATCATAAATAACACATGCTTGTCAATCTTCTCACGAAAATATTTTAAATGTTATTGACTACTCCCTTTATTTATGGTATAATACCTTGTTAGTAAATAATATACGTATATACATGGAGGATATTCACTATGAAGTGGACGTCACTTAACGATCTTCGAGAGAAGTACCTCTCGTTCTTTGAGAGCAAGGGACACTTAAGACTCCCCAGCTTTTCTCTCGTACCCAACAACGATAAATCGCTCCTTCTTATAAACTCCGGTATGGCGCCTATGAAGAAGTTCTTCACCGGTGAGGAGATCCCCCCTCGCAACCGTGTGTGCACCTGCCAGAAGTGTATAAGAACACCTGACCTTGACAGAGTAGGACATACCGCGCGTCACGGCACTTACTTCGAGATGCTCGGTAACTTCTCCTTTGGCGATTACTTCAAGGAAGAGGCTATTCCGTGGGCTTGGGAATTCCTTACCGAATGGCTCGAGATTCCCGCTGACCTTCTCTGGCCCTCCGTCTATGAGTTTGACGATGAGGCATACGCTATCTGGAGAGACAAGATCGGCGTACCCGAGGAGCATATTGTAAAGCTCGGCAAGGCAGATAACTTCTGGGAGCACGGCTCAGGTCCCTGCGGCCCCTGCTCCGAGATCTACTTTGACAGAGGTATCAAGTGGGGCTGCGGCTCGCCCGACTGTAAGCCCGGCTGCGACTGCGACAGATTCATGGAGATCTGGAACAACGTATTCTCTCAGTTCAACAACGACGGCAACGGTAATTACACCGAGCTCGCACAGAAAAACATTGACACGGGTATGGGCCTTGAGCGTCTTGCCTGCGTTATGCAGGGTGTCGGCAACCTCTTCGAGGTAGACACCGTAAGACATCTTCTTGACACCGTATGCTCCATCGCGGGCAAGGAATACGGCAAGAATCAGAAGGACGATATTTCTATCCGCGTTGTCACCGACCACGTAAGAAGCGCGACCTTTATGATCTCCGACGGCGTCATCCCCTCCAACGAGGGACGCGGCTACGTTCTTCGTAGAATTCTTCGACGTGCAAGCCGTCACGGTAAGCTTCTCGGCATCAACAGAATGTTCTTAAAGGAGCTCTCCGAGATAGTTATCTCTCAGAATGAGGGCGCATATCCCGAGCTCCGCGACAAATACGACTATATCCTCAAGGTCATCGTGCTTGAGGAGGAGAGATTCAACGCGACCATCGACGCAGGTCTTGGTATTCTCTCGGGTGTAATCGAGTCTGCTCTTTCCGAGGGCAAGACCGTTATCTCCGGCGAGGACGCGTTCAAGCTCTACGATACATTCGGCTTCCCTGTTGACCTCACTCGTGAGATCGCGGAGGAGAAGGGCCTCTCCATCGACGACGAGGCATTCGCTGCTCTTATGAAGGAGCAGAAGGACAGAGCGAGAGCGGCAAGAGGTAATATCTCCGGCTGGTCCGACTCCTCCAAGTCCCTTCTCAAGAATCTCCCCGCAACCGAATTCCTCGGTTACGCTGAGTACGTATGCGAGGGCAAGGTGCTCTCTATCTTCGCAGATAACGAGGCAGTAGAGACCGTTTCCGAGGGCGAGTGCACAGTCGTTACCGATAAGACCGTATTCTACGGCGAGGGCGGCGGCCAGGTAGGCGATACCGGTGTTATCACTCTCGGTGACACTACCCTCACAGTCCTCGACACCAAGAAGACCGACGGTATATACCTCCACGAGTGCCGTGTTGAAAACGGCTCGGTTACCCTCGGCGATACAGTAACTCTCGCGGTTGACAAGCTCCGCCGCGCATCTATTAAGAGAAACCACTCCTCAGCTCACCTTCTTCAGGCGGCGCTGCGTACAGTCCTCGGCACTCACGTCGAGCAGGCAGGCTCCTACGTTGACGATCACAGAGTGAGATTCGACTTCACCCACCTCGCGGCACTCACCAAGGAGGAGATCTCCAAGGTTGAGGCTCTTGTAAACACGGCTATCCTCGAGGCAGAGCTCTGCTCTACCACTGAGACGGATATCGACTCCGCAAGAAAGATGGGCGCTATGGCTCTCTTCGGCGAGAAGTACGGCTCGACCGTAAGAGTTGTTAAGATCGGCTCCACCTCCACCGAGCTTTGCGGCGGTACGCACGTATCCAACACGGGTGAGATCGGTCTGTTCAAGATCATCTCCGAGACCTCTGTTGCGGCAGGCGTGAGAAGAATTGAGGGTACTACCGGTCTTGGAGTGCTCACACTCCTCTCCGAGAAGGAAAGCCTCATTCTCGACTGCGCTAAGGAGCTCAAGGCTCAGAATCCCAACACCATTGTGCAGAAGGCACAATCCCTCCAGAATGAGATAAAGTCTACCCACAAGGAGCTCGAGAGCGCAAACGCTCGCCTTGCTGAGATCAAGACAGAAAGCCTTCTCTCCGGTATCAAGACCGTAGGTAAGTTCAAAGTGCTCGTATCTAAGGTTGAGATGAGACCCGATGCGGTTCGCGGTCTTTGCGACACAGTTAAGTCCAAGTATGCCGATGCTGTTGCGGTATTCGCGGCAGTATGCGACGGCAAGCTCAACTTCGTAGCCTCCGCAGGAAGTGAGGCTGTTAAGGCAGGCGCGCACGCAGGAAATATCCTCAAGGAAATTTCCGCTATCACCGGCGGTAAGGGCGGCGGACGCCCCGATAGTGCAATGAGCGGCGGCCGCGACCTCGATAAGGTTGACGAGGCTCTTGCAAGAGTTGAGTCTATCCTTACTAACATTTAATTAAATACCAAAAACCCTAAGAATTGTTTACATTCTTGGGTTTTTCTTTGTTTCGCCTCACTTATTTCGCTTTTTTTCATTTATAGATGATGAGAATGTTTCGTAGTTTTGTTTTTTAATATATTGTAAGACTGCTTATTTATTATACAAATAAAAAACGCTACCTTGGTGACAAAATCTCACATTGATAGCGTTTTTGTTTTATTATGCAAATATGCCAAGCATACTCGCGACAAGCGAGAATGCGCTGAACACGAAGCCCATGATACCGAAGACGAGTCCCATAATGGAGTACTTCTCAAAGAAGCCGAGGTTGTGTCTGGAGATAAGAGAAGCTATGACAGCCACCGCGACGAACACAAAACCAACGTAGTAGAAGGGGCAGAGAGCAAGCGAAAGAATACCCGCCGCAAAGGAGATAACCGCCCAGATGAGTGTACGTGACTTTATCGCCAAGGGTAATTCGTAATACTCCTCGGACTCATCATTTTTCGCCGTCTCGGGCTCAAATTCTTCTAAATTCTCGTCGTCATTACCGCTGCCAAGCAGTCGCTCATTGTAGTCATTGTTAAATCCGCTCACTGTCATTCCTCCTATCCGCGCCTTGGGATATTTCTCTTTTTTTCGCCAAAACAGTCGCAAAGCTCTTATTATTAACTATATTTTAACATACATTTTTCAAAAAATCAACCGAATATAGAAGAAAATATGACAAATAATAAATAAAAAAGGAGGTGCCCGATGGATATATACACAAATGAAGGTAAGAAGGAAATAATAAAGAAATTCACACCAAAAACCAAGGTTTTGAAAAACACCTTCTTTGCTTTTATTTTCGGCGGACTTATATCTCTTGGTGCGGAGCTTTTGCGCGAGGCGTATATTTACCTTGGAATGAGTGAAAAGGACGCGCTGACTTTAGTAGGAGTAACGCTTATTTTACTCGCTTCCCTGCTCACCGCTCTCGGCCTTTTCGACCGTATCGCGCGGTATGCGGGCGCGGGAACTTTAGTGCCTATAACCGGTTTTTCAAACTCGGTGACCTCACAGGCTCTGGACGCTAAAAGCGAAGGTCTTATTCTTGGTGTCGGAGCCAAAATTTTCACCGTTGCGGGACCGGTAATTCTCTATGGAATTGCCTCGGGAGTTTTGTATGGAATTATTTACTTTATATATTTATATATAATAAGGTAGAAAAATAAAAAATCACGTTAAGTTTAATTTACTAACTCGTGTATATATTTATTTCCATTTTCGGTAAACAAAAATTAGAGATTATTGCAAACAAGCATTGTCCTGAAAATAAGAAAAACTTTTAACCAAAGGTTTACATTAAATATATGAAAAGAATAAAAAAACTTGACACTCCCCCACGCTTTATTTCATGGTGCGCGGTAGGCGGATATGAGGAGAAAAACGGACCTCTCGGAGAGGCTTTTGATCTATGCGATGAAACTGACACCTTCGGACAGAAAACCTGGGAAATGTCCGAGGGTGAGATGGGCAGATGCGCCCTTAACCTCGCCTTGTCAAAATGCTCACTCTCACATGAAGCTCTCGAGCTGCTCGTGGCGGGTGATTTGCAAAATCAATGTGTCGCAAGCTCTGTTGGTCTCGACTCCTTCGGCGCGCCATTCCTCGGTATATACGGCGCGTGCTCAACCTGCACCGAGGCTCTGCTTATTCTCTCATCAATGATAGAATCGGGCGCTGTAACTACGGGTGCGTGTGTTACTACCTCGCACAACTCCGCGGCGGAAAGACAATTCCGCACTCCTCTTGAATACGGCGGTCAGCGCTCGCCCTCCGCTCAGTGGACCTCGACCGCGGCGGGCTCATTCGTCTTGACTAGCGATGATGAATTAATAAACAACGCCAAGGTATCAAACGTCGAGATATCCGACTTTATGATAGGAAGGATAGTTGACGGCGCGACAGCCGACGGCTCCAACATGGGCGCGGCAATGTCCTTTGCAGCGGCGGAAAGCATTATTGAATACTTTAAGGAAAGCGAGCTTAAGCCTCGCGACTTTGACTACATTGTGACGGGAGACCTCGGCAAGGTCGGCACGTCTATCCTCCGCGCAATACTCGAGGAGCGTCTCCCCTCCGCGGCAGGTAAACATCTCGACTGCGGCAATCTTCTGTACGATGCGAAAAAGCAGGACGTTCACGCGGGAGCCTCGGGCTGCGGCACATCAGCGTCGGTCTTGGCAAGCTACTTTCTCCCAAGACTCGAGGAGGGTGAGATACGCGATATTCTATTTCTCTCCACCGGCGCGCTGATGTCTCCGTCATCAGTCCTTCAGGGAAATACCATCAAGGGTATCGCGCCCGTAATTCACATTCACTCAAGCGCGGAATAATTTTACCTTATAGGCTTAACCGTGTTATCAACCTTAAATCAATATTCCCTTTCAAGCTTAATATAGTGCTATACACAAAACCCGATATATTCATTCTGAAAGCAATAAAATAAAAAGGAAGTTACACATGTCACAATACACACCTCTTTTACTCGCATTTGTCGCGGGTGGCTTTCTCTCGGTAATAGCTCAGCTTCTCATAGACCTCACAAATCTCACGCCTGCGCGCATACTCGTCGCATACGTGTGCTCGGGCGTGCTCTTATATGGCGTGGGCGCGTATGATCCCCTCTTTGAAATATTCGGTGCGGGAGTTTCAACTCCCCTTATCGGCTTTGGCGCATCAATCGGGCGGGGAGTCAAGGAGGCTGTCGAAAATGAAGGACTTCTCGGCGCCTTCTCAGGAGGCCTTAGCGCCACTGCCACAGGTATCACCGTAGCTCTCGTTGCGGGACTTGTTTTTTCGCTTTTCACAAAAGGGAAAGCGAAGAGATTATGAAGTGAAGTTTCTGCGCAGTGAAGTTATTCTTACGAATAGTGAAGTTCACTGTGTGAGTGAAGTTTGCGCCCCGAGGGCGCAAGTTAATTATACCGTCCGAAACAACTCACTGCGAGCTTTTGCGAGTCAACTTCACTGTGCGGTAGCACAACTTCACTGCGCGACAGCACAACTTCACTGCGCGACAGCACAACTTCACTCGGGCAACGCCCGAACTTCACTATACTTTTGACTCCCTCTTTTTTTACGGGACGTCGTGAGCGCCGTCCCCTACAATCCTCTCTCCTCCCTCAATTTCGCATTTTGCGCTTCACACTTCTCATTTTTTTAATATTCCTCTTGCTTTTTAAATATTTATATGTTATAATATGGGCATAAAGCTATAATTAATACGCGCGCAGCGTAATAATTACCCGCAGGCGAGGGATTTTCTCCCTCTCCCTATCAAAAAGAAAGGATGACGAAATATGGATGAGCTTTCAAGCATCTCCGACATACTCCTCTCTCTTATAGAGCAAAAGATGAGTTCATCTCTCTCCATCTTCAACCTTTGGTTCAACGAGTTCAAGCTTGCTTCACTCACCGATGACAAGGCGGTATTCACTACCCCGTCGGCGATAAAGAAAAATATACTCTCGACAAAGTATCAGAAGCTTATTGCGGAAAGTCTCGAGGAGGCTATTGGCTTCCCTCTTGAGATCAGCGTACTCACGGACGAGGAATTCAAGAATCCCTCTCCTAATAAAAGCGACGGCACCGCGCCAACCATCGCCCCTTATTTTGAGGCGGTAAAGGAACCCATAAGCAATAAGGACGAGGATGATGAGGAGGAAAAAATAATCACAGAGAGCATCAGCTCCCCCTCAAACAAAAGAACTCTGCTTGACGACTACACCTTCGAAAACTTCGTAGAGGGTTCGTCCAACAAGTTTGCAAAGGCCGCCTGCTACGCGGTAGCAAATGAGCCTAATACATACAACCCCTTATTTATCTATGGAAACTCCGGTCTTGGTAAAACTCACCTTCTTTACGCGGTCATCAACCACATGAAGAAGAATCACCCAGGAATCAACATTGTCTACAAGAAGTGCGAATCCTTCCTTGAAGAGCTTATCCGCGCCATCAGAAACGGCTCTACCACAGCGTTTAAGGAAAAGTACCGCTCCTGCGACGTTCTTCTTATTGACGATATACAGTTCCTCGCGGGTAAGGAGCAGACTCAGGAGGAGTTCTTCCACACCTTCTCTGCCCTTTACGAGTCGGATAAGCAGATAATTCTCACCTCCGACCGTCCTCCTAAGGAAATAAAGCCTCTTGAGGACAGACTCCGCACAAGATTTGAGGGTGGACTTCTCGCAGACGTTCAGCCCCCGAGCTTTGAGCTCAGAATAGCTATTATTAAGCAGAAGGCTGACGCTATGGGGCTCTCGGTCTCCAACGACCTCGTAGAGTATATGGCGGAAAGACTCCAGAACAACATCAGACAGATCGAGGGCGTGCTCAAGAGAATCTACGCGGTCTATTCACTTACCTCCGCTGAGGTAACCAAGGAAAAGATCGACGAGGTCATCTCTATCATCGACCCCGGCAATATTCCAACAGATGCTCTTATCGAGAAAATACTTTCATCTGTAAGCCGCGCGTACGGAGTCCCGATCGACCAAATGAAGTCCAAAAAGAGAACGGACACCGTCGCAAACGCACGTCACGTTGCGATCTACCTTATTAAGCAGTTTACCGAGCTCACTCTTAAAGAAATCGGCGCTATCTTCGGCAGAGATTACTCTACTGTTATATCCTCTGTTGATAAGGTTGAAAAGAATATAAAGACCGTAAATAACTACGAAATCGAGATAAACAGACTCATTAAGGAAATTAAAGGTCAGTAAGTTTTCCACATTGAAATGTTGATATGTTGAAAACTTTGTGTTGATGAGAGGTTTGTCAAATGTGGAAAAATCGGTTGAAAATATTCAACAACAGATTTAACAGCAGAAATTTTATTCTGTGTTGAAAAAAATCGGGCCAAAAAGTCAGACGGCGTCTGGGTTTTTCGAGTTTTTCACATTTTCAACACCCCTTATAACCACAACAATTACAACCCTAATATAATCCTTCCTTCTTTATCTCACCTTCGTGAGATTTTCGCCGACAGGCGGCGAGTACAACTTCCCACTCTCATCGGTCCCCGCACAAAGCCGCTTGGCCCACTGCGGAAAAACGTAACTACAACAGGAGAATATCATGAAATTTACCGTACATAAATCAGATTTTATGCGCGTGCTCGTACCCGCGATGGGTACGGTATCCAACAAAAATACCATCACCGCGATCGAGGGTGTGCTCATTGAGACTCTCGATAACGGAAAAATACAGATCTCGACCTATGATATGAACAAGGGCTTCAGAGCAAGCATCGAGCCCGTGGAGATCGAGAGGACCGGTCGCTTTATCATTAACGCTCAGCGTCTTTACCAGACCGTGAGAGTTCTTCCCGATGACGACATCACTATTGACGTAAACGATAAGCTCAACTGCGAGATCACCTCGGGTAAGGCGTCCTTCTCTATGTTCGCGCTCAAGGGAGAGGACTTCCCTAACCTCCCCGACCTCATCACCGATAACGGATTTACCGTTTCCGCTGAGACCATGCGTAAGATGATCAGCAAGGTTGCTCACTCCATCGCAGATCAGGATAAGAGACCTATGCTCTGCGGCGCATTCTTCAAGATCAACGAGAGTGGCATGGAGGTCGTTTCCTGCGACAGCTACCGTCTTTCCAAGTGTAACGTAAAGTGCGATATCGCATCCGTAAACGGACAGAGCGGTATCAGCTACTCCTTCATCATTCCCGGTCACGCTCTCGGCGAGCTCTCAAAGGTGCTTGCTGACGGTGATGACGAGACGGTAAAGGTATATCTCTCCAGAAAGCACGCTATCATAAATAAGGGTGACGTGATATTCTTCACCAGAACGATAGACAGCGAATACATCGACTATAACAGAATGATCCCCCGCGATAACGGTATTATCGTAAACATAGACAGAGACAGACTTCTCTCGGGTCTTGAGAGAGCGAATATCATCGCTGAGGAAAAGATCCAGGGCAGCGGTAAGAGCTACGTTAAGCTGTCGGTTAAGGATCAGCAGCTCTCCCTCACCTCCACCTCCGTATACGGCTGCGTAAACGATGAGATGGACTGCGTACACGAGGGTGATGATATTGAAATCGGCTTCAACTGCCGCTTCCTCATCGATTCTGTAAAGGTTGCAGAGGGCGAGAATCTCTACATTAAGCTCAAGAATCCAAATCAGGCAATCACTATTGAGGCGGTTGAGGAGAGCGACGATTTCAGCTACTGCTACGTTATTGTTCCCGTAAGAATGGACTACTCGGGTAACTGATAGTCTTTAAATAATGCAAATCAAAAGGTTTAAGGCCGAGAATTTCCGTAATATCGGAAAATGCGAGATAGAGTTCACCGACGGTGTTAATCTCATCTTTGGCGGCAACGCTCTCGGTAAAACAAACGTAATTGAAGGAATTTACTTTTTCGCGCGCGGGCGCTCGTTCCGCAGCGCTCAGGAAAAGGATATGGTAAAATACGACACAGACGGCTTCCGTATCGCGATCGACTACGAGAGTCTGGACGGTGAATGCTCGCTTGAATATGCAAGCTTCGGGCGTGAGAAGCGCAGAAGGCGCAACGGCTACCCCGTGAGAACTGCAAGAGAGCTGATAGAGGGCTTCAAGGCTATACTCTTTCACCCCGATAATCTCTCGCTTGTCAAGGGAGGCCCAGAGGAGAGACGCGCGTTCTTAAACGTCGCGGCCGCGCAGTATTATCCCGCGTATATAAGCGATTATTCCCGCTTCCAGACCGCGCTGGATAACAGAAACGCGCTTTTAAAAAATGCCTCAAAGGGACTCTTTGTTGACGAAGGAGAGCTGCTCGCTTGGTCAGAATCAATGGCCGAGTACGCGTCGTATATATACAAAACAAGGGTTGAATACCTAAAAAAGCTCGAAGTATACGTAAAAGACATAGGTCTAAAGATCTCCGACGGTAAGGAGGAGATAAGCTTCGAGTACAAGTCCGACGTAGAGGAAGGCTTTGACAGAGAGTCCGCACAGGCGGAATATCTGAAGGTCCTGACCTCGTCTTTAGAGAAAGAGAGGATAGTCGGCTCGTCTCTTTACGGACCGCAAAGGGACGATATAATAATAAAAATAAACGGTCAGCCGACCAGAGGCTTTGCCTCCCAAGGACAGCAGAGATCGATAGTCTTGTCGATGAAGCTTGCCGAGGGCGAGGTAATACGCAACACCTTCGGTGAATACCCGGTATTCCTGCTCGACGAGATGCTCAGCGAGCTTGATGAGGGCAGACGCCGCTTTGTGCTCGACAGCCTCGACGGTAAGCAGACTATTATAACGGCTTGCGAGTGTGAGGAAATGAAGCCGCTCGCAAAGAACCTTATAGAAATCAAGGATGGCCAATATGTATCTGCATATAGGTAACGGAAACAGTGTAAAAAGGAAGAATATCATAGGCATATTTGACCTCGACACCGCGACCGTGTCAAAAATAACGAAGGATTTTATAGGAAAGCGCCAGAAGGAAGGAGCAGTAACCTATCTTGACAGTGACCTGCCGAGAGCCTTCATTCTCCTTGACGAGGATGGAGAGACAAAGGTAAGACTCTCAAGAATATCGACCTCCGGTCTTAAGATAAGACTTGGGAGCGGAATAACGGAAGAATAAGGATTGGTATAAAAATGGAAAACGAAAAGAGAGGGTATGACGACAGTCAAATACAGGTCCTCGAGGGACTCGAGGCTGTCAGAAAAAGACCCGGTATGTACATCGGTACGACTTCGATAAGAGGTCTGCACCACCTTGTATATGAAATAGTAGACAACTCCATAGACGAGGCTCTCGCAGGAGAATGTGACTGTATAACCGTAACTATCCACAAGGATAACAGCGTATCCGTACAGGACGACGGACGTGGAATCCCCTCGGGTATGAATGAGAAGCTCGGACTTCCTACCCTTGAGGTAGTATATACCGTACTCCACGCGGGCGGTAAGTTCGGCGGTGATGGATATAAGATAGCGGGCGGTCTGCACGGTGTTGGCGCATCTGTTGTAAACGCGCTCTCTGAGTGGGTTGAGGTAGAAAACTGCCGCGACGGACAGAGATACACTGAGAGATTTGAAAGAGGCGCGGTCGCAAGACCCTTTGCCTGCACCGGCTCATCCGACGGAAAGCACGGTCTGTACGTAAGATTCAAGCCCGACCCCACAATATTTGAGGAAACGGTATTTGAATATAACACGCTCCTAACCAGAATGAGAGAGCAGTCCTTCCTTAACGCGGGTGTTAAAATTATTCTCCGCGACGAGAGAGAAGGCATCGAGCAGGAGCAGATACTCCACTATGAGGGCGGTATCGTATCCTTCGTAGAGTACCTCAACAATGAAAAGCGCGGTACTCCCGTTCATCCGCAGGTCATCTATATGAAGGGAGAGGAAAATGGCTCGATAGCTGAGGTCGCTATGCAGTATAACGACAGCTATAACGAGACGATCATCTCCTTCGCAAACAATATGGCGACTATTGAGGGCGGTACTCACGAGACCGGCTTCAAGAATGCGCTCACCAAGGTAATAAACGATTATGCAAGAAAGATCGGCGCTATCAAGGGCGACGATAAGGGACTCTCGGGCGATGACGTCAGAGAAGGCCTTGTTGCAATAATCTCGGTTAAGCTCACCGATGCGCAGTTTGAGAGCCAGACTAAGGCTAAGCTCGGTAACAGTGAGATGCGCCGTCTCGTAGATAAGATAATGACTCAGAAGCTCGCGGAATTCCTTGAGGAAAATCCCGCGGCAGGTAAGATGATTATCGAGAAGGCAATGGCTGCAAACAGAGCGAGAGAAGCGGCAAGAAAGGCACGCGAGCTCACAAGACGTAAGAACGTGCTTGAGGTCTCTACCCTTCCCGGCAAGCTCGCTGACTGTAACGAGAGAGACGCAAGACTCACCGAGGTATATCTCGTAGAGGGAGACTCCGCGGGAGGTTCTGCAAAGGGCTGCCGTGACAGCCGATTCCAGGCTATTCTTCCCCTCCGCGGTAAGGTGCTTAACGTAGAAAAATCAAGACTTGATAAGGTTTATTCCAACACTTCACTTATTCCTATCATTCAGGCTCTCGGCTGCGGTATCGGCGACGACTTCGATATCGAGAAGCTCAGATACGGAAAGATAATCATTATGGCGGATGCCGACGTCGACGGCTCTCACATCAGAGTCCTTCTTCTGACCTTCTTCTTCCGTCATATGAGACAGCTCATTGAAGGGGGACACGTATATCTCGCTCAGCCCCCTCTTTATAAGGTACACAAGGGTAAGCAACTCCGCTACGCATTCTCAGATGCGGAAAGAGATAAGTATATTGAGGAACTCGGCACAAAGGGCGTTGAATCCGAGAGATATAAGGGTCTTGGAGAAATGGACCCCGAGCAGCTCTGGGAGACCACAATGGACCCCGAGTCAAGAACTCTGCTTAAGGTAACTATCGAGGACGCTATCGCGTGCGATGAGACCTTCTCTGTCCTTATGGGTGATATGGTTGAGCCCAGAAGAGATTTTATTACCACTAACGCTAAGTTTGTAGAAAATCTCGATATATAATCAAAATAGGTATTAATTAAACAAAATGCAAACAAATATAGTCAATTATGTAATCTTTATTAATTTTGTTTGCGTGAAGTGAGGCATAAACAAAAATGGAACATAATTATAAATCCCAAGACATAGAGTTCCCTATGCAGAGGATTGAGACGAGGGATATGGATAAAGAGGTGAGAACCTCCTTCCTTGAATACTCGATGAGTGTTATTACCTCTCGTGCTCTCCCCGACGTAAGGGACGGTATGAAGCCGGGACAGAGACGTATCCTCTACGCTATGTATGAGGATAATCTGACCCACGACAAGCCCTTCCGTAAGTCTGCGACGACCGTCGGTAACGTGCTCGGTAGATACCATCCGCACGGTGACTCCGCTGTATACCAGACTATGGTAAGAATGGCGCAGGACTTCTCTTTAAGATACACCCTCGTTGAGGGACACGGTAACTTTGGTAGTGTCGACGGTGACCCGCCAGCTGCATACCGTTACACCGAGGCGAGAATGTCGAGGATCGCTAACTACATGATGAGCGATATCGAGAAGAAGGTCGTGCCTATGGTACGAAACTTCGATAACACCCGTGACGAGCCGGTGGTGCTCCCTTCAAGACTCCCTAACCTTCTCGTTAACGGCTCGGTTGGTATCGCGGTCGGTATGGCAACCAATATCCCTCCCCACAACCTCACGGAGGTTATTGACGGAATAGTTTACAGAATAGATAATCCCGAGTGTACGGTAGACGACCTTATGATGTTTATCAAGGGACCCGACTTCCCCACCTCGGCTATCATCTACGGCTCGCGTGGTATTAAAGACGCGTATGAGACCGGACGCGGCAGAGTCTACATCAGAGCAAGAGCTGAGATAGATGATGAGCACAGACGCATAGTCTTCACCGAAATTCCTTACATGGTAAATAAGTCGATGCTTATCGAGAGTATCGCAAACCTCGTAAAGGAAAAGAGAATTGAAGGCATCACCGCTTTGCGTGATGAATCCGGACGAGGCGGTATGAGAATCGTCGTTGAATACCGTAAGGACGCTAACGGCGAAGTAATTTTAAATCAGCTTTACAAGTACACTCAGCTTCAGGATACCTGCTCGATAAATATGCTCGTTATCGACGGCGGAGAGCCCAAGACTCTTTCCCTGCCCGAAATACTTGATAGATATATCGAATTCCAGAAGGAAGTAATCATAAACAGAACAAAATTCGACCTTGATAAAGCTCTGCGTGAGATGCACATTCTCGAGGGCTACAAGATCGCAATAGATAATATCGACGAGGTAATCGCGATAATCAAGAGCAGTGAGTCTATTCCTAACGCAAAGGAAAGACTTATGGAGCGCTTCGCACTTTCCGACGCGCAGGCTCAGGCGATAGTCGAGATGACTCTCGGTAAGCTCTCCGGTCTCGAAAGACAGAAGGTCGAGGATAGACTCGCAAAGCTCGCGATAATCGTTGACGAGTTGCGCGGTATTCTCGAGGACGAGAACAAGGTTAAGGAAATCATCAAGAAGGAGATCACCGAGATCAGAGAAAAATTCGGCGACGAAAGAAAATCCGAAATCGTCGAGGCTGTCGAGGAAATTGATCTTGAGGACCTTATCGAAAGACACACTTGTGTAATTACAGTAAGCCATACCGGATACATAAAGCGTCAGAAGGCGAGCGTCTACACCGCACAGAACAGAGGCGGTAAGGGCGTTGTCGGTATGACGACCAAGGAGGATGACTTCGTCGAGGACGTAATCGTCGCAAACAGCCATTCCAACCTTATGTTCTTCACCAACAAGGGACGTGTATATTCTAAGAAGGCATACAGAATCCCCGAGGCAGGAAGACAGGCTAAGGGCACGAATCTCGTTAATATTATCGAGCTTCAGGACGGCGAGTACGTAACGGCAATTATTCCTATCACCGAATTCGTAGAGGGTGAGTACCTCACGATGATAACCAAGCGCGGCGTAACAAAGAGAACTCTTCTTACCGACTTCGAGTATCAGAGAAAGGGTGGTAAGATAGCTATCAACCTCGATGAGGACGACGAGCTTATCTTCGTAAGACACACAAGAGGCGACGAGAGCCTTATCATCGCTACGAGAAACGGTCAGGCAGTAAGATTTGACGAGAACAACGTAAGAGCTATGGGTAGAACAGCCCGCGGCGTAAGAGGTATTACCCTTGAGGGTGACGATTACGTAGTAGGCGTAGCAGTCGTAGACGATACAAAGACACTTCTTACCATTACCGAGGGCGGTATGGGTAAGAGAACAAGCTTCTCCGACTTCAGACAGATGAAGCACAGAGGCGGTAAGGGTGTGACCTGTCACAACATTACCGAAAAGACCGGTAAGCTCGCATCGGTAATTACGGTCGCCGATGATGACGATATTATGATAATCACAAACGAGGGAACGATAATCCGTACTTCGGTAGCAGGCATTAACGTTTACTCAAGAACCGCGACGGGCGTTATAGTAATGCGTCTGTCCGAGGGAGCATTTATCAATAATATTGCAAGACTTGAGAAAACCGAGGAGATAGAAAAGGAAAGCCAAGAGGTGGATAAGGAAATCGAAAACACCCCTGCCCCTGAGGTAAAGCCCGAGGTGGAAAGAGCTTCACTTGACTCCGAGGAGGAATCGTTCTGATGAGGAACGAAAGACGCAAAATTTTCTCCTTATTTCTTATCGTGATAATGACGCTATCAGCTCTCACACTCTCATCGTGTAACAGAAAATATGATGAGGAAGAAGTTGTTGCGGCAACAGAAATACTTTTAAAAGACGCGGAAATGTTAAATATTATTTACTATGGAAGCGGAATTGAGTATTATGACAGCAATGAGGAAAAAGGATATTACCGTAAAGCGAACGACAATCACCTCGAGAGCTTAGGCTTCTCTACTATCGATGAGCTTAAGGCTCTCACAGAAAAAACGTTCTCAAAGGAATATTCCTCCATACTCTATTCAACTATTCTCTCCCCTATGACGACGGACACCTCGATAGTAACTCCTGCGAGATATTATCAGGCCTACGACGAACAGACAGGAGAGCCCACTCACCTGATGGTGTACTCTAACTTCACGCTTATGATGAAGGATAAGATAGAGTACGATTACTCAACCCTCAAGGCTGCGGGATCGAAAAAGGAAAAGGTATACGTGACGGTCGAGGCGACGGTCACACGCGAGGACGGAAAATCGCAAAGGACTACGGTAACGATAACTCTCGTTGAGGAGGAGAGCGGTTGGAGAATAGACAATCCGACCTACGCCAATTACAACGAGTATAAGGACCGATACGACGAGCTTAATAATAAAGATCTCAAATAATAAAAAAAGTCAAAAATAAATAAAATTCACAAAGGAGAAAACAAAATGACTTTTAAAGAAAAACTTGTGAAACTCAGAAAACTTAAGAAAATCACACAGGATGAGTTTGCTTGCGCTGTTGGCGTATCCAGACAGGCAGTCTACAAGTGGGAATCCGGTCAGTCTTATCCTGAGGTTCCTAAGCTCATTGAGATGAAGCACCTCTTTGGTATCAGCATCGACGATCTTCTTGACGACAACTACGAGGTAGTTCTTCCCGAGAAGAAGAAAAGAAAGAGAAGAACCGCTGAAGAGATCGCTGCAGACAATGCGGCTAAGGAAGAGAGAAAGGCAGCTCGTGCAGCCGCAAAGGCAATGAGAGAGGCTTACGCTCTCACACCTAAGGCAGCTCCCGCTCCTAAGGCAGAGCCCGCTCCTAAGGCAGAGCCCGCTCCTAAGGCAGCTCCTGCTCCCAAGGCAGCACCTGCACCTAAGGCAGCTCCCACACCCAAGGCAGCTCCCGCTCCCGTAGTAGAAGCTCCTGTAGCTGCACCCGTAGTTGAGACTCCTGTAGCAGCTCCCGCTCCCGCACCTGTAGTAGAGACTCCCGTAGCAGCTCCCGTAGCAGCTCCTGTAGTAGAGACTCCCGTAGCAGCTCCTGTAGTTGAGACTCCTGCACCCGCACCCGCTCCCGTAGCAGAGCCTGCTCCCAAGGCTGAGCCTGCTCCTGAGGTAAAGAAGGGCTTCTTCGGTAAGCTTTTCGGCAGAAAGTAATTTTTAGAATTACTTAAGACGGACACGCAAGTGTTTTGTCTTACGGATATATAGCCGACTGTTTGTCACTTTGAATGAGTGATTAACCAAAAGCAAGATGGGGATGCCGTACGTTTACGGTATCCCCTCCCTATCCGTAATATTTTTTTGACGCGTATAAAAGACTTTATTAACGACTATAATTCTTCTGCAGTGCGGCTGTCTTATACGTAGGACAGTCTTTTTTATAAGAGGTGTAAAATGGTAAGAGGCTGTCAGAAGAAAATAATTTATTTGAAGAACACCGACAGCGGTGTATTCGACGAGGCTTACTTCTTGGTGAGCGACAGTGCGCTCGGTAACGATATGGATGAGCGCGATATGATAGCGGAGGCTAACAGAATCCTTGACGAATGTGTATTCGATGGGGAAAGAAAAAGCACGAAAAGAAAAATTCTTGATTTTATAAAAAGAAAAGCAATTCCTACAATATTAGGAATTGCGATAGGAATAATTATCGGTATAATCATAAAATAGAAAGGAAAAACACTGCAAAAGTAAAGAACAATTTACAATTTATAAGTTTTGTGGTGAATTTATATATGGAAAGAAAACAAAACAGAAAGGCGGACAGAGGCAATAAGCTAAAGGTTATGTGTCTTGGCGGACTTGAGGAAATCGGTAAGAATATGACGGTCCTCGAGTACGGTGACGACATAATCGTTATTGACTGCGGTATGGGATTTCCCGACGATGATATGCCCGGTATTGATCTTGTAATACCCGACGTCTCGTACCTTGTCTCTAACGCGCATAAAATACGCGGTATACTTATAACACACGGACACGAGGACCATATCGGTGCTGTGCCTTATATACTCCAGCAGATAGACGCGCCCATCTACGGCACAAGACTTTCTCTCGGTATCATCGAAGGAAAGCTTGATGAAAATCCTCCGCCAAACGATCCCGAACTCTATACGGTAGAGGCGGGTGATGTTGTAAATCTCGGCGTTTTTAAGGCAGAATTTATTCACGTTAATCACTCTGTCGCAGATGCTTGCGCGATAGCAATAAGAACACCCGTAGGTATCGTATATCACTCCGGAGACTTTAAGCTCGACGTTTCTCCTATTGACGGAAAGATGATGGATCTTACGAGAATAGGCGAGCTCGGCAGAGAGGGTGTTACCCTGCTCCTCTGTGAGTCCACCAACGCCGAGCGTCCCGGATTTACTCCCTCGGAAAGAACGGTCGGCTCAAGCCTTGAGAGAATCTTCTCTCAATATGAGAATAAGAGAATCATTATTGCGACCTTCTCCTCAAACGTTCACAGAGTTCAGCAGATCATAAATACGAGCGCAAGACATAACCGCAAGGTTGTAATCCTCGGTAGGAGCATGATAAACGTCATAGGAGCGGCGGCAGAGCTTGGATACGTCGAATTACCCGACGGAGTGCTTATCGACGTTTCTGAGATGAAAAAATACCGTCCTGAGGAGATTACCATAATCACCACGGGAAGCCAGGGCGAGCCTATGTCCGCACTATATAGAATTGCTTTCAGCGAGCACAATCAGGTGAGAATCGCTCCGAGTGACGTGGTTATACTCTCCTCTCACGCTATCCCCGGTAACGAGAAGCTCGTAGGCAGAATCATCAACGCTCTTGTGAGAAATGGCGTCAAGGTAGTGCACGACTCATCTGAGGACCTGCACGTCTCAGGACACGCTTGCAGAGAGGAAATAAAGCTTCTGATGGCTCTCCTTCGTCCTAAGTACTTAATGCCCATACACGGTGAATACAGACACCTTTACGCCAACAAGGATATAGGCGAGTTTATGGGTATCCCCTCGGATAAAATATTCATATCCGATCTTGGTAAAGTATTGGAAATTGATAAAAAGAGTGCGAAATTCTCAGGCGAGGTTCCCGCGGGTAACGTGCTCGTTGACGGTGCGGGTGTCGGTGATATAGGCGCTGTTGTGCTTCGTGACAGAAAGCACCTTGCAGAGGACGGACTTGTTGTGGTTGTTGCCACTGTAAACGACTACGGCGAGATAGTCTCAGGGCCCGATGTTGTATCCCGCGGATTCGTATACGTTAAGGAGTCCGAGGAACTTATGGCGAGAGTTAAGGAACTAGCGTCACAGTCAATAGAAAAAGCCCTTACAAGAAGATCAAGAGACTGGGCGACTATCAAGAGCTCTGTTAAAGATGATATTGCAAAATTTATCTTTAAAGAAACAAAACGTAGACCTATGATATTACCCGTGATAATGGATATTTAACAAATAAGTAAATATATGTTGTCAAAAATAAAGAAAAAGCAGTAAAAACAACCGGAAGTTGTAATTACTGCTTTTTTATTTTTTAGTGAAGTTCGCACAAAAAGTGCGAGTGAAGTTGCTGCGCAGTGAAGTTGCTCACCAAGGCTCGCAGTGAAGTTCACACAGGGTGAACTTATTATTTTGCGTTAAGCCATACGGAGACGTTTGCGTTCTTCTTGGTCCAGTATTTACCGCAGGATGCGTAGTCGGTCAGAAGCACGTCCTCGCCGTCGCACTCAAGCGTAATACGGAGCATTTCTCCGTCGCCGGACTCGACAACCTTGTACGCGTTGTGCTCCGTGGGAGTGAAGGCGGAATCGGCCTTTTTACCTTCCTTGATCTCGTCTCTTGCGAGGACGAGAGGACCGTAGGTGTATGCGGTCTTTCCGTTGAGGTGGTGAGACTTTAGGTGAAGCGGGAATTCTACCTCGACTGTGTCTCCGTCGGACCATACTCTCTTGATGGAATAATAGCCGGCGTAAGCCTTCTTTATCTCGTCGCCGACGGTGACGGTGGCCTCATCGCACCAATCGGGAATTCTGATCTTTATCTCAAATTCTTCATCATTCTCGAGGAAGACGGCAAGAGCGTATTTCTCACCAACGGGATAGTCGGTTACGGCGTTAAGAGTCAAGGGATTACCAAGGGGAGTCACGGTATTTACAACACCCTCGAATGCCTCGTTGATAACGATGCCCTCATCACTCTTCAGCGTACCGATTAACGGGAAAATACCTGTGCCTGCGGAGCCGATACAAGCGCAGCAGCCGTAGAAGCCGCCTGAGCGGAATCTCTTAAATCCACCGGTAGCAAGACCGCGGCGATTGTTGTAAAGAGGGCTGTAACTGTCGAAGATGACAGGATCAATAAACAATCCCTCCTCGATCGACAATCCCTTCTCATTTTTTGTATTAATGCTTCCATAAAGAGCGTTGTAAGCAGATCTCTCGATTCTGTCTATATATTCAACCTTACCGGTAAGGAGATGGAGTCTTGTAAGAATTCTCATCCAGGTTACGGTAACGCAGGTCTCCTGCATCTGCACCTCGTTGAACTCGGTCTGCATAATTGCGGAGTGGTCGAAGAGCTCGTGAGTACAGCCTGAGCAGCCGATAATAGTGACGTCGGTCTCGTTTATTTTCTCGACAAACTTGCTTACTGCGTCGAGATACTTCTCTTCGCCTGTGAGCTCGTAGTATGCGAGCAAGCCCTCGAAGAAGGACATCATCTCGTAAGCCTTATTTACGGGGTACTCGTAGGGAGCGATCTCGTCGAGAATTGCAAGGTCGATAAGATTTCCGCCTGCGCAGCCGCCAAGACCTATAATATACTCGGCAAAGTCGAGATAGGACTTCTTGCCCGTTCTGGTGTAAAGATCGATAAAGGGCTCGAGAATGGTGCAGGAGTTGAGGCAGAGCCAATGACTCGAGGTCTCGAGAATACTCTTCTGACCTTCGCCCTCGCCTATCTTCTCAACTATGTAATCTGCGTGACGCGAGATAGCCTCGAGAATTTCAGCTTTGAGAGTCTCGTCTTTGCAGATATCGATAAAGTGCATCATACCGGTGAGAACGTACTTTCTGCCCCAAAGATCCCAACCGTTGAACTGCATCTTTTCAGAATAGGTGGAGAAGCGTCCGTCATCTCTCTGCACTTTGAGAAGCTCGCGCACTGCATAATCGAGCATAGCATAGAGCTCATCATCTCCGTGGTATCTGTAAGTCAGGCAAGCACCTCGCATCATCTTGCCCCAATACTCGCATCGCCAGCCGATATCGTGATCGTCGGAATCTTCGGTAAATACCTCTACGAATTTATCCCACGTCCTTTTATCAAGGAGCTGATGCTTTTCTGTAATGAGCACGTACTCGTGGGGAGCTCCTATGTATTTTGCCTCGGCAACTCCAAGATAATTAAATTTTTTCTTTATCATTGCTTTTTCTCCTTATATTTTTGAAGGGGTAAGAGTAACTCTGTCACCTGTGATTTTTATCACACCGTCCTCGTTTGTAATCTGTGCATCGGAAACGTTAAGTCTATATTTGTGCGTTTTGTATTCAAAGACTATATGATCGGATTTTGCATATATTTTGGTGTTAACCATAGAATATGCAAAGTTAAGTTGGCAATTATTAATAGTAACGGAATTATTTTTAAATATTACCGATTTATCATTCCAAGAAATTATGAGTTCTTCTTCGTTAGTTTTTGTCGCTGTAAAAGGAACTGCGCTCTCGTCCAAAACAATGCCATATCCACCGTCTGTGTCACCTCTTTGATAGTAAGTATCGACTATCGGCATGTTCTCATAAATTGCGTCAAACGTCGTGCAAGGAGACTCGTTATACACGTCGGTGATTCTGTCGTCAAACAGGTAAAGGCCACGGATAAACACCTTGTTATCTACCCTCATGATGTTTGCCGTATAGTATTTGGAATCGTATATAACGGATTGACAGTCGGAGGAGTCCCAATTAGTCAGTGCGCAGACAGAAGTTGCGGGAGTGGAGGAATATTTCTTTTTGAAACCAAGTCCGGTATCTCCCATTTTCTCAAAGCTGACGCCGTCGAGCCTCTTTGCCTTTTCTATCTGCATTGCGATAGGCTCGATAATATCATAAGCGGCGAAGCTGTTCTCCTGACCGATCTGCATATACGCAAAGCCGAGGCTCTCATTGTTGTAATAGCTGTCAAGATACCAGTCGACGATTTTTGGGTTTCTGCCTCCCGTATTGTATACGACCTCCATAGTGTAGGGGCCGCGCTTGACCTCATCACTCTTATATTTTCCGTTATCGTAATTGTATATCGGGTCGGGACCGAGAAGCCTGAAGATAGGCACGTTTACCTGAGTCTCCTCGCTTGCCGCGGGGGTAAAGTAATTGTTTCTCGAAGGATAATATCCCTGATTGAAGTATCCGCCGACAAAGGTGTAAGCGTCGGTATTAACCTGATCTCTGCAATAGCAAAGCGCGTCTATCTCGTAATTATCGCAAAGATAATTCACTGTGTGAGTGTCGAGAAGCCAGGAGCCGACTGTACGCGGATAATAACCAAAGACCTCGCGAAATTTTCGCATAGCCTCGTCGATAAGGACCTCACGCTCGTGAATAGGATAAGCGACGCTGAAACCGGGGTTGATGTACCAATCCCACTTCCAGCCGCGCTCGCTCTTGTAAGGCATACCGCAGGCGGTTGTGAGGGGCTCTACAACCTCATACCAAAAGCCAAGCTCAATATTCTCCCCTGCTCTTTCCTTGATGATCTTCACAAATTCATCGTTGCAAATTACGTCATACTGAAGTAAAAACGTTGCGGGTACACCCATCTCATTGACCAGATCAAGCTGCTTACGCGTTGTATCTGCGAGCATTTTCTCAACCTCGAGGTCGCGAGGCTCGTAGGAGCGGGCAAAATTCATTACATTTACGACTTTCATAAAAAACTCCCAGTTACTCGTTTAAATGTGCTGTCGCGGCTGTAAGCGTAAAAAATCGCCTCTTGGTATGGGATGAAGCTTAACGTGAGCCGCCATACGCCTTAATTCTATCACAACGTGAGGTGACTGTCAATAATGAAAGATGTTTTCCTGTTTTTAAATATTTTTTAAACAATAAGCCTGACACCTTGCATTATGAGTGGTTATCGTATATAATTGTCGTATAAAAAGACACGCGGAGGATTTATGTTTGAGGTCTTGAAGAAATGCTTCGACATTAATTTAAACGATTATGAGAATATAAAATTTGATCTTGAGATAAACAAGGTTATTCTCGGCGCTTTTGTGGTGCTTATGGTTGGTATTGTCTATCTCAGCTTTTACCGCGGCAGCATTAGAGTTGTAATTATACAGCTGATGAGACACAATGCTGATTCGGAGGAAAATGCAAAGACTCTTGGCGAGCTTGGTCTTGATAAATCAAGAATAGTAAAAAGACTGTTGTCTAGAGATAATATTCTCACCAAAACCGTGGCGAGAGTCGGAGAGAAAAAATATGATTACGAGGAATATAAGTCTCTCTCAAAGGAAGAAAAACGCGAGAGTGAGAAAATAGATTTCTCTGAGGCAAAGTTCTATATAGGTGAGGATAACAAGGACAGGGCCATGAATATTGTCGACAGATACGTTACCTCAATTCCGAGAACTATTGCTTCCTGCGTGTTTATAGCTATCGTGTGTGTTTCTGTTATTGTTTGTATGCCGGAAATGTTGAATTTAATAAACAACCTGCTAGAAAACGTTAAAAAGTAAATAAAAGTTGTCATATTTAAATAAAAAGCCGATCTTAGTGAAAAAGATCGGCTTTTTTGTTTTTTTTATTAGTAAAAACTTAGTCCTCGTCAAGGAAGTCGTTGCCGCAGATAAGCTTGAGAAGCTCGTCGAGGTCCTCGTTGTCCTCGTAGAAGAGAGTGAGAGTCTTTTTGGAGCCCTTGTCGGCAATCTTAACCTTTCTGCCGAGCTGACGCTGAATCTTGAGCTCCATCTCTCTGAAGTAGTCAACAAAAGGCTCTTCCTCCTCAACCTCAGGGGTGGGCTTCTTTTTCTTGTTGATCTTCTTAACCTGCTCCTCGAGCTGTCTTACAGAAAGGTCCTGTTCTGCTGCAAACTGAGCGAGGAGAATAATATCCTCTCTATCCTTAACTCCAAGGAGTGTACGTGCGTGACCTGCGCTGAGCTCTCTCGCTGCAACCATAGTGAGAATCTCGTCGGGAAGATCGAGCAGACGAATGGAATTTGCAACCGCACTTCTGGACTTTCCGATTCTTTCGGAGAGCTCCTCCTGAGTCATACCGTACTCGTCCTTAAGGGATTTGTACGCAAGAGCTTCTTCGAGGGGGTTGAGATCTTCTCTCTGAATATTCTCGATGAGTGCGATCTGAGCTGCTGCTCTATCGTCTCTGTCAAGCACGATGGCGGGAATTTCAGTGAGTCCTGCGAGCTTACAAGCTCTGAATCTTCTCTCACCTGCGATGATCTGGTATCTTCCCTCACCGTATTCTCTTACGAGAATGGGCTGTAAAAGACCATTTTCTCTTATTGAATCAGAGAGCTCCTCGAGAGCTTCTTTATCAAAATACTTTCTGGGCTGATCGCTCTTGGGGTCAACAAGTGAAATTTTGAGTGTACTTATGGTATTTTCTTTATTATTAGTGCTTTCCAATGTGTTTTCAAGGAAAATTGCGTCAAGACCTCTACCGAGACCGCTACTTCTTCTTGCCATTTTATGTATCCTTTCTTAGATATTGAACAAATGTCAATTATCTCCTATATTTTATAAAAAATTAAGTATAAAAGTATGTAGTTTTCAACTTTATCAACATATAAATTGTTGAAAACTTGATATTTTTATACTGTTTAACGTAATGTTTCACGTGAAACAATAGCGTTTTTACACTGTGAAACGAGAAATGCTACTAAAAAACAGTGTTAAATTCTCAACTGAAGCTCTTTTGCAACTGCGGCATACTCAAGAGAGCCTTTACAGTAAGGGTCGTGATAGCAGATAGGTTCACCGTATCCTGGAGCCTCAGAAAGACGTACAGTACGTGAAATTGGTACCTTAAACAACAAATCTGAGTAGTATTTTCTTAATTCTGCGACAACTTGACCTGTTAAAGTAAGTCTTCCGTTATACATTGTGAGGAGAATTCCTACAATTTGAAGCTCCGGATTATACAATTGACGTATCTTTTTAACGGTATTTAGGAGCTGAGACATACCTTCGAGTGAATAAAACTCACATTGCATGGGAATTACTACGCCATCCGATATAGAAAGAGCTTTTACTGTTAACATACCCAAAGAAGGAGGACAATCTATAAAAATATAGTCATAATCATCCTTGATTGAGTCCAAAGCGATCTGAGTAAAGTTTGTGGGCATCTCCTCGAGATCATAGAGCTCAAGTTCTGCTCCTGCGAGGTCGATTGTAGCCGGAACAACCGATAAATTCTTGAATTTGGTCTTAATTATAGCGTTTTTGATGTCTTCCCTACCTATAATTACGTCATAAATAGTACTTTTTATCTTAGATTTGGGTAATCCGAGACCGCTTGTAGCGTTTCCCTGCGGATCCATGTCAATCATCAGAACTTTCTTGCCTTTATTGGCAATCTGTGCAGCGATATTGACACAAGACGTTGTTTTACCAACTCCACCCTTCTGATTAGAAAATGAAACAACCTTTGCCATTATTATCTCCGTAATGTTAATTTGTAATTAAAAAAATGTGAAAAATGGTAATTTTCAAACATTTTAACACTATAATTATACCATATAATATAACAAAATGTCAATATATTATCTTAAAATATATAAAAATATGTTGATATGTTGATAAACACAAAAATGTTTCACGTGAAACAATTAAAAATACTGTTAAACACCATTGAATGCAATGATAACTTATCAAAAAAACACACTTAGATGATTTATATAGGCTCGAGAACCCTCCGGACTCGCTTAATATCGATTTAAGTACCCGGAATCGATTAAAAGCTAAAATGCTAATAAAAGCAATTTTTATAGTTTTACATATGGTAAATAGGGTAAACGGTACGTAAGGAGTGCGTTGCGGATATGATACGTATTTAAGACAATTTACTCAATATTACGCAAAAATCGATCAATTATAGTGTAAATAGCTTAAAAATAAGAGTAAAAATTGATAAACTACCCGTTTTACAGAGAAATAGAGACGAAAAATGATATAAAAAGAACAAATTAATTATAGAAAAAAACGTATTTTACGAATATATCCTCGGATTTGAACACCAAATATTATTTGGTAATATAATGTACGAATTAAGTTTTGGGTACTAATATTTAATAAAAATAGCCTTAAAAAGCATGTAAAACACCCTGAAAAAGTCGTTTTTTAATTAAAAATCACTCAAAAACGCATCCCTTTTGCTGATTTTAGAACAAAATAGAGGATATATCGGCAGCTCCGAGTAAGACCTTTACAAATACATCAAAAAAAGGATATAAACACATAAAATGAGTGTATTTAAAGTAGAAAAAGAGAAAAATCGGGCGAAAACGAAGCAAAATCGACGTTAATTAACGCCAAAACAATGAAAAATGCGCTTAATTTTGGTTAAAATAAGTGAATTAAGTACCGGTAGTTGGTTCTGATCAGAGGATTGTTTTAAACGTTAGAATCTATTATTAGATGATTTATTACGTTTGATTATCTTGTAAAATTGTGCGATTTTTATCTTATTTTGTTATTTTATATATAAAAAATGGCAAAATATGGAAGTGTGGTTTTCTTCTCGGGCTATTTATTCGCGATTTTTTGAATAAATGAATATTCTCGGTGTAAAAAGGACGAAGATATATGTTTTTCACTATCAAATTTAATGTGATTTTTGATATTATTCGCAACATTTCTCCAACTATCATTGTAAATAATACGAAAAATAAATATTCAGTAAACATTGTATAAATATGCGTTTTATTCATTAAGCTTTATCTGTGCAAAATTGATGTGAATATACACTTGAAATAAAGCTCTCGGTGGTGTATAATATAAGTGTAAATTTAATTTTTAGATGTGTTTTAGTGTATTTTTTAACGAAAATACTGATAAATACATATAATTTCTTAAATCTGATGAGCGTATAGGAGTAAATTCCGGCGCAGCTTTTCAAAAATTTATTTTTGATCAATTCGGGTTATGTATGAATAAGTATGCGTGAAAACACATTTGATTTTGCTTAAAATTCGCAAGATAATTATGATATGCGAGGAATATAAATGAATATTGAAAAAACAGTGGTTAAATCAAGTGATAACGAAAAAGTTACAAGGATTTATCTAATACGTCACGGAGAGAGTGTTGGTAATCTTCATCGCATCTGCCTTGGGCATACAGACCTTGATTTGACTGATTTAGGCCTTGAGCAGGCAAAAAAGACTGCAGAAACGCTATCTGATGTGGTTTTTGCTGCAATTTACTCCAGTGATCTTATAAGAGCGGTGCATACTGCTGAGCCTCACGCGGAGAAAAGAGGCTTGGAAGTGATAAAAAATGCTGATTTTCGCGAGCTTTTCTTTGGTGAATGGGAAAATGCTTCCGTTTTGTACCTTAAAGAGCATCATCACGAGGAGTTTATGATAGGTTGGAGGCAGAATTTTGGGACTTTCACGGCTCCAAATGGCGAGAGTGTGGTAAATATGGCTGAAAGAATGGCTGAGAGGATAAAAAATATCGCGTGTGAGCACGCAGGAAAGAATGTTCTTGTTACATCTCACGCGGCGGCTATTCGCGCTCTGTGGGGCAAAATTTCGGGCCTGGAGGCGCATGAGTGGGCTGATGCTTATCCTTTCCCGACGAACGCCTCTTATTCGATTATTGAATATAAAAACGGGGAGCTTAAGTCTATCTCGTATTCCAACGACTCACATCTTGGCGATTTGGTGACGTTTATTCAGCACTAAAAACGTAAAAATCTTAAATTTTGGAGTGTTTTATGTGTAACAAAACTTCCGTAACGCATTTTATGAATCTAAATCCCGCGCCGTTTAATGCTATTCAGTGTGGCAGCAAAACGGTTGAGATGCGGCTTAATGATGAAAAAAGGCAACTTATAAGCTACGGTGATTTTATAAAATTTTCGAATACAGAAAGCGGGGAAGAGTTGCTCGTTAAGGTTCTTGACAGACTCGTTTATCCGAGCTTTACCGAGCTTTATTCCGCGCACGATAAAATCTCCATCGGGTATAAAGAAAATGAGAATGCAGACCCCTCGGATATGCTCGAGTATTACCCGAAAGAAAGGGTAGAGAAGTACGGCGCGCTTGCGCTGATTATCGAGTTAATTTGATACAAGACCAAAATATAAAAAGCAGGACTTAGTGCTTTAGTCCTGCTTTTTGTATTAAAATGACAATTATAATTTACAAAAATCTTATTTACCGAAGATTTTCTTGAAGAAGCTTTCTCTTTCTGTGCTTGCGTCACTGCCGCCTTTTTTACCGAAGGTCTCCTCAAAGCTTCTGAGAATATCCTTCTGCTCCCTGGTGAGATTTTTAGGCGTTTCAACGTTCACTGTAACGATGATGTTGCCCTGACGCTTGGGGTTGTTTATATCAACTATACCCTTACCTCTGAGAGTGAAGGATTTGCCCGATTGAGTACCCTCGGGAATGGTGACCTTCTCGTTTGAGCCGTCAAGCATAGGGATCTTAATCTCTGCTCCGAGAGCCGCCTCGGTAAAGGAGATCGGAACCTCGCAGTAGAGATCGTTGCCTTCTCTGGTGAAGAAGTCGTGAGTCTTGACTCTCACCTCGATAATGAGATCTCCGCTTGGACCGCCGTTTCTGCCTGCGGAGCCTTGACCGCGGAGAACTATGTTCTGATATGAGTCGATACCCGCGGGAATGTTGACCTCGAGCTTCTTGTTAACCTTAACAAATCCCTTGCCGTTACAATTCTGGCAGGGTGTTTTGATGATCTTACCCGTACCGCGACAGTTAGAGCAGGGCTTCTGTGTCTGTGTGTAGCCGAAAATGGTCTGCTGCTGCACGGTTACGTGGCCGCGGCCCTTACAATTCTGGCAGGTCTCGGGCTTCGTACCCTTTGCGGCACCGGTGGAGCCACAATCCTTACAGCCCTCAACTCTTGCGAAGTTGACCTCTTTTCTGCATCCGAATGCCGCCTCCTCAAAGGAAACGGTAACTCTGGTTGCGATATCATCGCCTTTTTGCGGTGCGTTTCTCGTTTGCTGTGAGCTCCTGCCGCCACCGAAGAAGGATGAGAAGAGGTCGGAGAAGTCGAAACCGTCAAATCCTCCGAAGCCGCCAAAGCCTGAGCCGCCGGACGCGGGATCAAACGCCGCGTGGCCGAACTGATCGTACTTCTGTCTCTTCTCGTCATCCGAGAGGACTGCGTACGCCTCGTTGACCTCCTTGAACTTTGCCTCAGCCTCTTTATCGCCGGGGTTCATATCGGGGTGATACTTTTTTGCAAGGCCGCGATAGGCCTTTTTTATTTCGTCAGCGCTCGCTCCCTTTGATAGACCGAGCACCTCGTAATAATCTCTCTTGTTTTCTGCCATATCTATACCTTTATAAGTTAGAGTCGATAAAATTATTTATAACTCACATTTCGGAGTAAGAAGGTTTTTGAGCCCTCTTACCCCGAAAATGCTAATTATTATTTACAAATACGACTTAATTTCCGGTCTTATCCTCGAAGTCTGCGTCAGTGCCGTAGTAAGCACCGTCAGCGCCTGTGCTGCCCTGACCTGCGCCACCCTGTGCGCCGCCCTGAGCCTGGTAGAGCTTCTCCGCGATGGGGTAGAACGCCTTCTGGAGCGCCTCGGTATCAGCCTTGATAGCCTCGGTGTTGCCGGTCTGGATAGTAGCCTTGAGCTTCTCGATAGCCTCGTTTACAGGAGCCTTGTCGGACTCGGAAACCTTGTCGCCAAGGTCGGAAAGAGACTTCTCGGTCTGGAAGATCATGTGCTCTGCGGTGTTCTTGACCTCAACCGCTTCCTTCTGCTTCTTGTCTTCCTCTGCGAACTTCTCAGCTTCCTTAACTGCCTTCTCAATATCCTCCTTGGACATGTTGGTGGAGGAGGTAATGGTGATGTGCTGTTCCTTGCCGGTACCCTTATCGCAAGCGGTTACGTTTACGATACCGTTAGCGTCGATGTCGAAGGTAACCTCGATCTGAGGAACTCCGCGGGGAGCTGCGGGAATACCGTCGAGAATGAATCTGCCGAGAGTGTGGTTGCCTGCCGCCATTTCTCTCTCACCCTGGAGAACGTGGATCTCAACGGAGGTCTGTCCGTCTGCCGCGGTGGAGTAGATCTGACTCTTCTTTACGGGAATTGTGGTGTTTCTCTCAATGATCTTGTTGAATACGCCGCCCATGGTCTCGATACCGAGAGAAAGGGGAGTAACGTCGAGAAGAAGAACGTCCTTTACGTCGCCGCCGAGAACGCCGCCCTGAATAGCCGCGCCGATAGCAACGCACTCGTCGGGGTTGATGCCCTTGAAGGGCTCCTTGCCCATAAACTTCTTGATTGCTTCCTGAACTGCGGGAATTCTGGTAGAGCCACCTACGAGGAGAACCTTGGAAACCTCGCTTGCGGAAAGTCCGGAGTCACGGAGAGCATCTCTGGTAGGAACGAGAGTAGCCTCTACAAGGTCACGGGTGAGCTCGTCAAACTTAGCTCTGGTGAGAGTTGCCTCGAAGTGCTTGGGGCCGGTTGCGTCTGCGGTGATGAAGGGAAGGGAGATTGCGGTGGACATTACGCCGGAGAGCTCGATCTTAGCCTTCTCAGCTGCGTCCTTGAGTCTCTGGTGAGCCATCTTGTCTTTTCTGAGGTCGATGCCGCCATTCTCGATAGCAAACTGATCTGCCATCCAGTTAACGATTCTGTCGTCGAAGTCGTCACCGCCAAGACGGTTGTTACCCTTGGTTGCAAGAACCTCGAATACGCCGTCGGAGATGTCGAGAAGAGATACGTCGAAGGTACCGCCGCCAAGGTCAAATACCATGATCTTCTGAGACTCTTCCTTATCCATACCGTATGCAAGAGCAGCCGCGGTAGGCTCGTTGATAATTCTCTTTACCTCAAGGCCCGCGATCTTACCTGCGTCCTTGGTTGCCTGACGCTGAGCGTCGGTAAAGTATGCGGGAACAGTGATAACCGCCTCGGTAACCTTGGTGCCGAGATATGCCTCTGCATCAGCCTTAAGCTTCTGGAGGACCATTGCGGAGATCTCCTGAGGAGTGTACTGCTTGCCGTCGATGGAAACCTTTCTGTCAGAGCCCATATCTCTCTTGATGGAGGCTACGGTCTTGTCGGGGTTGGTAACCGCCTGACGCTTTGCAACCTGACCTACGAGTCTCTCACCGGCCTTGGTGAATGCTACTACGGAAGGAGTTGTTCTCGCTCCCTCGGGGTTAGTGATAACGATGGGCTCGCCGCCCTCGAATACTGCTACACAAGAGTTGGTAGTACCTAAGTCAATTCCAATGATTTTTCCCATTTTAATTTTCTCCTTTGGGTTGTATGTTTTTTATTATTAATAACTATATTATATGAATATGACAATTAAACTTAGCGAAAACCTTAGTTAATTGTCTTAACCATAGCGAATCTTATAATTTTATTTCCTTTTTTGTATCCCTTCTGGAATACGTCTGTTATCTCGTTCTCACGCTCCGAGTCGTCCTCGTCGTGGAGCACCGCGTTGTGAAGATTTGGGTCGAACTTGTCGCCCGGCTCACCGTAGCTTTCAACACCGAGCTTTGCGAGGGCGGCGCCAACCGTCGATGCTATCATCTTGAGTCCCTCGCGCACCTTCTCGCCGTCGTCGAATGCCGCTGCTCTCTCAAGGTTGTCAATGATAGGGAGTAGCTCTGCGACTGTGTCTGCCATAGCGGAGGAGTAGGTCGCGTCCTTTTCCTCTCTTGAGCGGCGTCTGAAGTTGTCATACTCTGCCGCAAGTCTTAGGTACTTGTCGTCCTTTTCCTTTGCCTCGGCCTTAAGAGTCTCGAGCTCAGCCTTAAGAGCGTCGATCTCACTCTGTTTCGAGGTCTTCTTTTTCTTCTCCGCGGTTTTTGTCTCCTCTGCCGAGGTCTCGTTTATATCCTTGGTTTCTTCCATCCTTATTAGTCTCCTTAACGTGGGTGTGTTTTATTCTCCGTCACCGAGCATTCGGTCTATTCCGTTTGCAAGGCGGTTTATCATATCGATTACCTTGGAGTAATTCATTCTCTTCGGGCCGATAACACCGACCGCAAACTGACTGTTTCCGAGTGTGATGTTCTTGAAGATAAGCGTTGTATCCTTCATTACGTCGGAGTCGTTCTCCGTGCCGATGTAGACGTGGATTCCGTCATCCTGCGAATTATTCGCCGCGATAACGTCCATCAGCTTATCCTTTTCCTCAAGCACGCCGAGTAGACTGCGGAGCTTTGTGACGTCCGAGTATTCGGGGTACTGAAGTAGCTTTGTGATACCGTCGAGCTTTACGTCAGCCGAGTCAAGCTCGTTCATCGTCTCGTAGATCGCCTTCATCGCGGGGTGTACTATCGCACCGCTAGAGCCCATGATAGCTTCGATCTTGACGATTATCGGCATGGACATCTCGTCTGCGGTGAGGTTGACGAGGTAGATGTTCAGCGCCTCGGTGAAGCGTCTTACTATATCCTCGCTTACGGTGAAGGGGGTGTGGACGGTCTTGGACTTAACAACGTCGCCGTCAAAGGACATAACGAGTATGAAGTCGCGGGGTCCGAGATATACGCCGTTGAAGCGGTTGACTCTCGCCTTGCCCGCGCTCGACTTGAACGCGATACCCGTGTAGTCGGTGAAGGAGGCGGCAAGTCTTGATGCCTCCGAGAGTATTTTGTCCATCTCGGTGAGCTTATATCTGAGCTTTTCGTTTATCTCGTCAATTTCAAACTTCGTCTGGCTGTACTGTCCTATGAGCGCGTCGACGTAGAGTCTGTACGCAAGCTCGGAGGGAATACGTCCTGCCGAGGTGTGGGGCTGTACAAGATAACCCATCTGCTCAAGCGACGCCATCTCGTTTCTGATAGTAGCGGGCGAGCAGTTGAAGTCGTCGGACTCTGACAGATACTTGGAGCCGACGGGCTCACCGTTGTTGATATGAGCGTCGACAACAGCTTTAAGGATCTGTATTTGTCTCGCGGTTAATCGTGGATCTGCCATACGCGGCACCTCTTTCTGTCGAATTTTAGCACTTAACACGAGGGAGTGCTAAACTTTGTACCTACATAATACTCATTTTCCCACCCCGTGTCAATACATTTGAGGTAAAAATGTGTGAATTTTTTGTTAACAATTGCTCCTCTTCGGTCGCAAGTGCTAAAAAATCGGTGAAATGAGGCGCCTTTTTGAGCAAATTTGGGTAGTTAGCCGTGATTTTAAGTGGTGAAAAAGAGAAAGTTTAGAATCCTTAATGACAAACGAAAAATAATATGCTATAATAGTGTCAACAGAGTAACAGATTTTGAATATGTTGCTCCCGGTTATTTTGGACAGAAGATTAGGCATCCTCACGTTATTCATTTAGATAACGGTATTGATTGCGTTTTTGATTATTATAATTACGAAATGCATTATGATGATCCTGATCAAGAAAAAATAAAGGACGAACTTGAAGGTCAATATGTTGTTATTCGATTATCAAAAATAGATGACAGCGTCATTACAATTAATACGGAAGAAAAATGTTATTTGTCTTTTGAGGCAAGTAATAGACAACATACCATTGGGATACTTGGATTTGTTTTGTTTGATTTTTTAGTATTGTTTACTTCTTTTATGGTTTGGATAAATCCAATTAAGTTCAAACAATTGAGAAAGTTTAGAAAAAATAATAGCAAGAATAAAAAATAGCAAATTACTTTCACAATTTAACCGTGGCGAGTTTACCTTCGGGTAGGCTCGCTTTTTTGTACGCTTGTTCCCTGAAAACTTAACACGCCCCACGGCTTTTAAGCGTTTTTTCTTATTGATAGTTGCTTTTTTGCGCCACTTGTGGTATAATGCTAGAGGAAACGGTCGTCCTGCCCCGATGGGGATGTGTTGACATTGTGCGTATGCGCGCCGTTTCTTTTTTTATTTTCCCCGATATTTAGTCTTTGAGCACAATTTTTCTCTGATTATTTAGTCACAAATTCCATCTTGACTTTACAGTATAAATATTATATAATATACTCGTATGATTATTTCCTATCTGTCGGTAGGTGTAGTTATAAAGGTCTGCTCGCACGGCAGATCGCCCCTAAAATCTAAATAAGGAGGTGCAAACTTTGGAACTTTGGCTTGCTATCGTTCTGATTGCAGTTGCCGCAGTGGCAGGTATAGCAATCGGATTTTTAGTACGTAAGTCCATCGCCGAGAAGAAGATCGGCTCTGCTGAAGAGCAGGCTCGCAAGCTTCTTGAGGATGCCATGAAGGGCGCAGAGAGCGCAAAGAAGGAATCCATCATCGCGGCGAAGGAAGAGATATTCCAGCTTAAAAAAGAAGCGGACTTTGACATCAAGGAACGCAGAAAAGAAGTTACCAGACAGGAGCGCCGTCTTGCCCAGAAGGAAGAAACCCTTGACGGTAAGATAGAGGCACTCGAAAAGAAGGAGCAGTCGCTCCAGGACAAGCACGCGGCCGCTGACAAGCTCCGCCAGGAGATCCAGTCGACACTCGACGGACAGCTCGCAATGCTTGAGAAGATCGCAAACATGACCGGTGAGGAGGCTAAGGCCGAGCTCATCAGCAAGCTCGACAGCGAGATTCAGCACGAGACCGCGCTCAAGATCGCTGAGTACGAGGAGAAGTTCAAGGACGAGGCAGACGTACGTGCAAGAGATATTCTCTCTCTTGCTATTCAGCGCTGCGCCGCAGACCACGTCAGCGAGATATCTATCTCCACAGTACAGATCCCCGGCGATGAGATGAAGGGTAGAATTATCGGTAGAGAGGGTAGAAATATCAGAACTATCGAGCAGCTTACCGGTGTTGATCTCATCATTGATGACACTCCCGACGTTATCACGGTATCCGGCTTCGACCCCGTACGCCGTGAGATCGCGCGCATCGCTCTTGAGAAGCTCGTCAGCGACGGCCGTATCCATCCCGCGAGAATTGAGGAGATGGTAGAGAAGGCTCGCCGCGACGTTGACTCCGCTATTAAGCAGGCGGGCGAGAGAGCGGTATTCGAGACCGGTGTACACGGCTTACATCCCGAGCTTATCAAGCTCCTCGGACGTATGAAGTACCGTACCTCTTACGGACAGAATGCGCTCCGTCACTCCATTGAGGTTTCCATGCTCGCAGGCGTTATTGCCGATGAGCTTGGTGTTGACGTTACCATGGCTCGCAGAGCTGGACTTCTCCACGATATTGGTAAGGCGGTTACCGCTGAGGTTGAGGGATCTCACGTTCAGCTCGGTGTCGAGATCGTTACCAAGTACAAGGAGAATAAGGATATTATCCACGCTATTGAGGCTCACCACAACGACGTGGAATCCATCACGCCCCTCGACTTTATCATTCAGGCGGCTGACGCTATCAGCGCGGCTCGTCCCGGCGCAAGACGTGAGGACGTTGAGAATTACATCAAGCGTTTGCAGAAGCTTGAGGAAGTTGCCGGCAGCTTTGACGGCATAGAGAAGACCTTCGCTATCCAGGCAGGCCGTGAAGTAAGAATCATGGTTAAGCCCGAGATGGTTGACGACGATAAGATGAAGATTCTCGCTCGTGACATCGCTAAGAAGATCGAGGGAGAGCTTGATTATCCCGGACAGATTAAGGTGAGTGTAATTCGCGAATCTAGGATCGTAGATTATGCTAAATAATTTTGGCTGGTGAATTTTTGTAACAACCGCCGTTTTTGACCAAGGCTCGCAATAGGTTTCTATTGTTTCGGGTCAAAGAACGACGCTTCTTCCTAAAAATTCCCTCAGCCTATTAATACTTTAAAAAAGATAGAAAGAGAGAATAAGTAGTATATACATTATACTGCCGATTTCTCTCTTTTTATTTTAGTTTTAAATAAACAACAAGAAGAGGGGAATCTTACACCCCTCTTCTTGTTGTTTAATAATAAAACGTTACATTTTTCTTTGATTTTCGTCAAGTCCCAATATATAGTCGGAACTGACATTATAGTAATTGCATAGTGTAATCAAGTGATGAATTGGAAGTTCATTTGCTCCTCGTTCATATCTTGCATACATAGTTTGCGACGTACCAAGAACATCCGCAATGTCTTGTTGAGTCTTGTCGTGATCTTCTCGTAGATCGCGTAATCTCTTGATATATTTCACTATAACATCTTCTTTCTTTTTTATTTGTGAATAAATTATAACAAGTAAACATCTTTACTATTGACTTTAGTAAAGATTTGTACTATAATATTTTTATCTTAATTGATATGAAAAGGAGATAAAAATGAAAAACAGTATGAGTAAAAAAATACCAGCTATATTGAGCATTATTATGTTGCTCATTTGTGTTGTGTTGATAACGTCTTGTTCGGGTATAAAAATTGTCCCCGATGATGACGGAGGCGTTGTTATTACCCCTGATGATGGCAACGGAAACAATTTTGGAGAAAACGGTAATGAAAATCAAAATGCGGGAAATAACCATACGCATTCTTATATGTCTGTAGAATCGAATGAAAATCCAAGCTGCACAGAGCCCGGAACAAAGACATGGAAATGTGAATGTGGCTCCACATTCAGCGAAACCGTTGCTGCTCTAGGACATGATATACGCCATTATGAAGGTAAGGCGCCAACATGTGTGGAATCCGGTTATGAAGCTTATGAAAAATGTAGCAGAGGTAATTGTACTTATACCACATATAGGGAGATTCCTGCGCTTGATCATAACTATGTAGCACTTCTTGATATTGCTCCTACTTGTACAATCGACGGAGCTACAGACAGATTTAAGTGCATGAGAAACGGATGTGATTACTACACTGAAAATGTTGTTCCTGCGCTTGGACATATTCTTGAGATGGTGGAAGGAAAGTCTGCAACATGTACAGAAAGCGGTCACTCTTCATATGAGATTTGTTCTAGGAATGGATGTGATGGCTCAGGTATTTCTGCACCTACTGTTATTGAAGCTCTTGGACATGATAATATTCACTACACCTCAAAAGCTCCTACGTGTACCGAAATCGGTTGGAATGAATATGATGTTTGTCAAAGGTGCGAACACTCTACATATGTAGAGCTTGATCTTGTAGGTCATAGTTATGAAAATGGATACTGCGTATGCGGAGATAACAAAGCGGAGCTTCATGTTCATCTGTGGGATGAGGGTGTTGTTGTTACTAATGCTACTTGTACGACTGTTGGTTCAAAGAAGCAGAGTTGTACAGATATTCATTGTGGCGATACTAAGTTTGCTGAAATCCCTGCACTTGGTCATGATGATGTTCATTATGAAGCCAAGGCTCCTACTTGTACCGAATTTGGTTGGGAAGAATATGATGTCTGCCAAAGGTGCGGAGTTTCAACGTACATAAAGATTGAGGCTAACGGTCATAATTACGAAAACGGATACTGTTCTTGTGGTCAGAGTGATATGGGGTTGCATACTCACTTGTGGGATGAGGGTGTTGTTGTTACTAATGCTACCTGTACGACAGTTGGTTCAAAGAAGCATACTTGTACAGATATTCATTGTGGCGATACTCAGTTTGTTGAAATCCCTGCACTTGGTCATGATGATGTTCATTATGAAGACAAGGCTCCTACTTGTACCGAGGGGGGATGGAAAGCATACGATATTTGTCAAAAGTGTGGTAGAACCACATACGAGCAGGTTGCACCTACCGGTCATAATTATGTAAATGGATATTGTGCATGCGGTCATAGTGATCTAACACTTCATACGCATATATGGGATGAGGGAATTGTTTACCAAGATGCAACTTGCACAATGCTCGGCACAAAAACTTTGACTTGTACCGATGTAAACTGTGAAGAGACTCAGAATGTTGAAATACCTGCATACGGTCACAGTTATGTCAACCATGAATCCAAGGCTCCTACTTGTACAACTGATGGTTGGTATGCATATAAGGAATGCGAATCCTGTGGATATAACACTTATTCTGCGGACGTAGCTCTTGGACATAGCTATGACAACGGCGTTGTAACGTCTTTGCCTACTTGTACACAGTCCGGAATATGCACGTTTACCTGTGTGCGCGGCGGTTGTAACAAGAGTTTTACTGAAACAATTGATAAGCTTGGGCACGACTGGGGCAACTGGTATGTATCGAAGGAAGCAACTTGTACTTCGAGTGGTCAAGAACAGAGAATATGCTTTAATGATTCAACGCATGTTGATAATAGAACTGTCGCAAAGCTAGGTCATGATTGGTCGGATTATAGTGTGGTTAAAAACCCAACTTGCACAGAAGAGGGAAGAAAGAAACGCACATGCAATAACGACACCTTGCATGAGGAATTTATTACAATACCTGTTGTAAGCCATGACGTTGTATTGTCCACGGGTATTTGTAATTCGTGTAAGAATGTAATAAATGATCCTTTGGATATGCCAACGGTCAACGCATTCAACAACTACAGCATTTTCTGGAATGCCGTTGAGGGCGCGGATCAGTATCAAATAACAGTTATTTATAACGGCAAGGAAGATACTAAGGAAACGACTGAACTAAACTTTAGTCTTGAGAATTATTTCAGAGAGTGCAACTCTCTTGAAGTTAAAATGCGTGCTTTATCCCCGGAAGGAAGTACTACTCCTCACTCGGAATATTTCCAGCAGGAATATACGGTGGAAGAGGGAAGTATAGTTAATTACGAAGGTGTCGGAAAAACGGTCAACCTTCTTGAAAACTTCTATACTGATTACGGAAACGATACTAAGTCTATCTTTAACAAGTATGTATTTAACAGACTGACGGCTAGTGATGAAGTTACTCTGGCGAGCCACTTTAATGATATCGTTTACTCTGAAAGTATAAGTGATTATACCAACAAACTTACAGTTGGTATAGGAAATAAGATGAGCACCAAAGCATCGGTTGGTATAGACAAGTTGTTTAAGGTTACAGCGGGATATTCATTTGAGGTGGATTCGACGTACGAAAAGAAAACCTACAATCAAACGCAAGTTGTGTTCTATGATGCTTATTATGAGTATCGCGGATATCAAGCCGGAATAGATGGATTCAATAATCCGGAGATATTATATTCGCTTCTTTCTGATGAATTCCTCGAGGATGCAAAAGCTTTGGAAAATGGAGAAATGACTCCCGAGGCATTCATAAGCAAGTACGGTACTCACGTTATTACTTCCGGTATATACGGCGCCAAGTTTAATGCACACTATGAGATGCTTGCAAACAAAGCAGAACTTGAAGCTAATGGTAAGGTGGTCACTAAGGCTAGCGTAACCACCGGTATAGAGGGCGTTTTAAAGGGGATTAGTTTCGGTGCGGAAAATGAAAATAGTAGCACTCTCTCTATTGAAGACTTTGTTTCGAGTACAAACGCTGATATAAGAACCGTATTCGAAATCAGTGCAATTGGAGGAAAGCATATTGCGCCCGCAATAACTCTGAGCGATTTTGCAGAGATTTCCGAGGAATGGGTTTACAGCATGCCTAATGAGAGTGACTACGTGTTGATAGACGTCCCGGATGGAAGCCTTTACTTTGTTTGGGATTTCCTTAGTGATGAATATTCGGTAGCAAAGGAAATTCTCGATCATTATTTCTACACTCGTTGTGACGAGCAAAGTGATGCTCTTAACGATAAGATTAACGGTATGTACAAGAACTTCTTCAAGTTTGATGAAGAAACTGGAATACTTACATTTGATTTTTCTGCTTGTCAGGAACCGGAAACCAATATCACAAGCCTTGAAGATGTACTTTATACTGATGGTAATACTGTAATATTCGATGGTTCGACCGGAAAGTTTAGAATATACTCCAAATTTAACGGATATGATGTTAAGAAGGTTGTGTTCGAAGGTGGATATCTTACCAGAGAGAGCAAGAACAATCAGCTCATCGAAAGTTTCTTTGATAATGTATATATTGTCTTTGGCGAGGACTGGACAAGTGATAAGAAGATTGATGTTGAATTCAAGAATTTTGCTTACCACGCACCTGTGGGATATTCTGCTCTGGATTTCAGCGAAGCGGGAACAAAAGAAATATCAATTACACTAACTGGTAATAACGAAATCGTTGGAGGCGCAGGCTCCGAAGAGGGTGTTGAAGGTAACAAGGCAATAAACGCTCCTAATAAAGAACTTGTATTTATCGGAGATGGATCTGCTGTAATTACAGGAGGAACAGGTGGTAAAGGTCAAAGAGGTTCCACTCCCAAAAAGAGTGGAAGCGCAAACGGAGGAGCCGGAAAGAAGGGTGCATCAGGCGGCATAGGAATTGTTGCCGACACTATAACATTTTCTGCAAACGTTTCAGTTACTATTAATGGTGGCACCGGCGGAAGAGGCGGAAATGGCGGAAATTCCGTAAACGGTTACTGGGGATCCAAAAACTCCGGAGGCAAGGGCGGTACAGGCGGCACAGGCGGATTAGCTATTTCGGCTAATATTGTTCGCATTGACGAGACTGCGTTGGTATCTGCCATTGGCGGAAACGGCGGAAACGGAGGTAAGGGCGGTTATAGAGATACGAGATATGCAAATGGATCCGTAGGTGCAGGAGGAACAGCCGGAACAGGTAGCGAAGCAATTTTGGATGAGATTGTTATCGAAGGAGTAATTACATACTCTGCAGGAAATGCAGGTACCAAAGGTGCATCCGGTGGAAGCTGGTACACTCCCGATGATTATGGAAAGTCAAAATTCTGGCAAAATTAAAACTATAAATAACTAATTAGCCAACAGCCATCCTGTGCGAAATACACGGGGTGGCTTTTTTAAAAAGATAGAAAGAGAGAATAAAGTAGTATAATGTGCCCCCTGTCAAGTAGACAGACTAAAA